>CAYVDS010000076.1:20076-21456 GCA_964450145.1 uncultured bacterium | reverse complement strand
GAAAGGTGTACGACGTCGCCAGAGCGTCCCGGTGTTGCATGGTGGTTTCCGGAACTGCGACCCTCGAGGTTGCATGGTTCCTCACGCCACTGGTGGTAGTTTACAAGACGGGGCATCTGGCATGGTTGCTCGGCCGCAGACTCCTGCGCGTCCCGCATATATCGCTGATCAATATTCTGGCGGGCCGCGAGATCGTTCCCGAGATGCTTCAGTATCGGATGCGACCGGAACTGCTTGCCGCAAGGGTGACCGAACTCTGTCGCGAAGGGGACGAGAGGCGCGTGGTGATCGAGGAACTCAAGGGAGTCCGCGAGAAGCTGGGGGCTCCGGGCGCCTCACTCCGCGCTGCAAGAGCGGTGTGTGAACTCATCGAGAGAACGTCCGCTCACGACGCAGTATCCGAGCAAAGGTCTGTGACAGCCAATGGCTCATGAGAAGAAGAAAATATACCTGATAGACGGTCACTCGTACGCGTATCGGGCATTTCATGCGATACCGCAATTGACCGATTCCAGCGGGCTGGCGCTCAACGCCGTGTACGGCTTCACGCGCATGCTCCTCAAGTTCATAAAGGAAGTCGAGCCCGACTACATCGCAGTCGCCTTTGACACCCCGCGCGAGACGTTCCGGCACAAGATGTACGACCAATACAAGGCCACCCGCGCCGAACAACCGGAGGAAATGCGCCACCAGATTCCTTTGATCAAGGAAGTGGTCGACGCCTTCAACATCGCCGCCTTCGAGCTGGACGGCTACGAGGCAGATGACGTGTTGGCCACTCTGGCGAAGCGGGCCGCGTCCGAAGGCATCGAAGCGGTCATAGTCACGGGCGATAAGGACATGCTTCAGCTTATCTCCGACAACATAAAGGTGCTCAACCCCCATAAAGAGAACTTCCTCTATGACGCCGGGGCCGTCAAGGAACGCTTTGGGGTGGGCCCCGAGAAAATACGAGATTTGATGGCGATGGCGGGCGACTCGATAGATAACATCCCCGGCGTTCCGGGCGTTGGTCCGAAAACTGCCGCCGGCCTCCTGAATGAGTACGAGACGCTCGAGGGGATATACGAACATCTCGACGAGGTCAAGGGAGAGAAGCGCAAGGAGAATCTGCGCGAAAACAAAGAGCGCGCTTTCCTAAGCAGGCGACTGGCGACTACTGAAACCGATGTTCCGCTCGATGTCGACCTCGAGGCCTGCCGTCTCAAGAAATACGACACCGTCAAAGTCGTGGAGCTTTTCAAGAAGCTCGAGTTTCGCTCCCTCATCAATGAAGTGGTTGAAGCCGATGAGAGGGCGGGCGCCACGCACGAAATCTTGAATGAGAAACGTCAGCTCGAGCATCTGGCGAAACGCCTGAAACAGGCAGGCGGGTTCACC
>CAYVDS010000076.1:19415-20066 GCA_964450145.1 uncultured bacterium | reverse complement strand
AACCAGGTCGAAGGCGTCGGGTCGCCTTCCTGCGTCGGTTCACCTTTGATTTCGAAACCACAAGTGAAGACCCGATGCGGGCGAAACTGGTGGGAATCGCCGTTGCGGTCGAGCCGACAGCGGCCTGGTACATCCCCGTCGGCCATTCTCCGGAAGCTCTCTCGACGGATGGGACGGCTGCGCCCGAGGGCGAGCTTTTTGCCGCGGGCGCTCTGCAGCAGCTCGATGCCGGACTGGCGCTCAAAATGTTGAAGCCCTTATTGGAAGACGAGTCCATAAAGAAGAACGGCCAGAACATCAAATACGAGATGGTAATCCTTGCGCGGAACGGCATCGACCTGAAGGGCGTTGAGTTCGACACGATGGTCGCTTCATACCTGCTCAACCCGTCGAAGCTGAGCCATGGCCTCGAGCAGCTCGCGCTCGATTTCCTGAACTACCGCAAGATTCCAATCGAGAATCTCATCGGCAAAGGCGCGAAACAGACGACGATGGACAAGGCGAATGTGAGACAAGTCGCCGATTATTCGTGCGAAGACGCCGATATAACTTTTCGTCTTTACGAACTTCTGCGGAGCGAACTAAAAAAAGAAAAGCTGGAAAAGATTGCTTATGAAATTGAATTTCCGCTTGTGCCCGTTCTTGAAGATA
>CAYVDS010000076.1:10832-19405 GCA_964450145.1 uncultured bacterium | reverse complement strand
ATCACGCTTCGCCTGAAAGACATCCTCCAACCCATGCTCAAGGAGAAAGGGCTTTACGAGCTCTTCGAGCGCGTGGAGATTCCTCTGATAAAGGTGCTCGCGAGGATGGAACTCTGCGGAGTCTGCGTCGATGTTCAGGTGTTCCGCGAGCTTTCAGCCCGGCTCGACAAACAGCTCGAGGAACTCGAACAAGAGGTCTACGAGCTTGCCGGTCACGAATTCAACATCAACTCGACTCAACAACTGGGTAAGATACTTTTTGAAGAAAAGGGGCTGCCTTCGGGCAAGAAGACGAAAACCGGTTACTCGACCGACGTCGCCGTCCTCGAGAAACTCGCCGTCGACCACGAATTGCCGAGACAAGTGCTGGAGTACAGGACCCTGAGCAAGTTGAAGTCCACATACGTTGACGCGCTGCCGGGCCTGATCAATGAGGAGACCGGGAGAATTCACACGTCGTTCAATCAGGCCGTGACCGCGACCGGACGCCTCAGCAGCAGCGAGCCTAATCTGCAGAACATCCCGATTCGCTCGGAAATCGGGCGAGAGATCAGGCGCGCGTTTGTGTCGCCGGACAACTTCGTGATCATGTCTGCCGACTACTCCCAGATCGAGCTCAGAATCCTCGCGCACCTGAGCGCGGACGAAGTCCTGTGCCGCGCTTTCAGAGAAGGGCTCGACATTCATGACCAGACCGCCGCAAAGATTTTCGGCGTGCAGGGCGACCGCGTCACGTCCGAGATGAGGCGTAAGGCGAAGGTGGCCAATTACGGAATACTTTACGGCATATCCGCTCCGCGACTCGCAGCGGACATTGGAATCAGGTTGGACGAAGCCAAGGAGTTCATCGAGAACTATTTCAAGATATTCCCTCGCGTCAAAGGATACATCGACTCGATCGTCGAGGAAGCGCGCCGCAACGGATACGTGACTACCATCATGAACCGACGCCGGTATATCCCCGAGATCAACAGCGAAAACTTCGGCGTCAAGAGGTTCGCCGAGAGGGCCGCCGTCAACACGCCGATACAGGGGTCTGCCGCCGACCTTATCAAGATGGCGATGATACGGATAGACTGCCGGATCGAAGCTTTGCGGATGAAATCGAAAATGACCCTCCAAGTCCACGACGAACTGGTATTCGAAGTTTCCGTGGAAGAAACCGATGCGATAAGAGCATTGATAAAGGAGATAATGGAAACGGCGTATCCCCTGAGTGTGCCTATAGTCGTTGATATACGGACGGGTCGCAACTGGCTCGAGGCGCATGAATAGCCCCCTAATTCGGGGACATGATGCTTCATCGTGTCCCCGAATTAAGGGGACCGCATCGTGTCCCCGAATAAATGAGATGCCACATCATGTCCCGGAATAAACTGGCAAATTGCAAAGGAGGAGGACAATCGGCGCCACACTGTTTTGACAAATGAATATTTTGAAGAGCGTAAGAAATAGAGGCAAGTCTACAAAGGGAGGATGATTACTCAATGAATCTTGCGGATCTCAAAGAACTGACGATACCTGAGCTCACTAAAATGGCCAAGGAGCTGAATATCAACGGCTACAGCAGCCTCAAGAAGCAAGAGTTGATATTCAAGATTCTGCAGGCCAAGATCGAATCGGAAGGGTCGATTTACGGCGAAGGCGTGCTTGAAATACTGCCCGACGGGTTTGGTTTCCTGCGTTCGCCCAACTACAACTATCTGCCCGGGCCCGATGATATTTACATCTCACCCTCGCAAATAAGGCGGTTCGGCTTACGGACGGGCGACACCATCTCCGGCCAGATCAGGCCCCCAAAAGAGGGAGAACGCTACTTCGCGCTCCTGAGGGTCGAGGCGGTCAACTTCGAGGATCCCGAGGTCGCCAAGGACAAGATAATCTTTGACAACCTTACTCCGTTGTACCCGATGGAAAGAATACACCTCGAGACGAAATCCGACGAGATTTCGATGCGGATCATGGACCTGCTCACGCCCATCGGCAAAGGGCAGCGCGGACTCATCGTGGCCGCGCCCAGGACCGGCAAAACGATGTTGCTCCAAAAACTCGCTAACGGCGTCGCCGTCAATCATCCGGACATCGTGCTCATCGTTCTGCTCATCGACGAGCGCCCGGAAGAAGTGACCGATATGGAGCGGTCCGTGAAGGGCGAAGTGATAAGCTCGACCTTCGACGAGCCAGCCGAGCGCCACGTACAGGTCGCCGAGATGGTCATCGAAAAAGCGAAGCGACTTGTGGAACACCAGAAAGACGTCGTGATCCTGCTCGACAGCATCACACGGCTTGCGCGGGCCTATAACACGATTATCCCGCCGAGCGGCAAGGTGCTCTCCGGTGGTATCGACTCGAACGCTCTCCAGAGACCGAAGCGGTTCTTTGGCGCCGCGCGTAACATCGAAGGCGGCGGCAGCCTCACGATACTCGCCACCGCGCTCATTGACACGGGCAGCCGCATGGACGACGTGATCTTTGAAGAGTTCAAAGGCACGGGCAACATGGAGGTCCATCTCGACAGGCGTCTGGTGGATAAGCGTATCTTCCCGTCGATCGATATCAACAAGTCTGGGACGCGAAAGGAAGAGCTGCTGCTCTCTCCCGAGGAGTTGAACAAGGTGTGGATTCTGAGGAAAGTGCTGAATCCGCTCGGTACCGTGGAATCGCTCGAACTGCTCCAGGAGAAAATGCTCAAGACCAAGAGCAACAAGGACTTCTTGGATTCGATGCAGAGGATGTAAGAAGCCCGCCGCCTCACCCCTCCGCCCGGACCAGCAGCCTTGTCAGGTTCGAGCGCGCAACGTGAGTCCTGCGCCGATCCCTAAGAATAGCGCGTTGGCTAGCCACGCCGCGACCGCGGCAGGAAGGAAGCCTCCCTTCCCGAGAGCCAGGCCTATTTGGAATGAGCCGTAGTATAAAAGCGCGGTCATCAGGCTGAGCGCGAATCCGATGGCAAGTCCGCCTTTCCGGCATTCGAGCGCAAAGGGAAGCCCGAGGAACACAACAATCAGATTGGCGGCGGGAAGAGCGAATCGCATGTGATATTCCACTTTCGGCCGTCGGGCGTCGTACCCGCTCCGTTCCATCGTCTTGATCTTGCGCCTCAGTTGCTGGAAATCAAGCAGACTCGTTTCTGCAGAGTAGGCCCCCAGCGTCTTCGGTGGTTCCTTGAAAGGCGCTTCCATGCTTGAAAAAGGGGTGTTTTTGAAAATCAGCCCGTGCGAGTCGAACTCCTTGATGACGCCGTTCTGAATCTCCCATGTGCCAGCGGTCTCGTCCCAGACTGCCCTTTCGGCGTCGATTCGATCGGCGAGCCTCCCGTCTTTTTTCGTGTGGATGTGGACGCCCGTGAGCACGCCTGCCTCCACGTCCACAACGTCAAAAAAATAAAACCTGTTTCTGCGGCCCACCTGCGCAATGTCAAAGACGGGATGAGCCTGTGGCTCTCTCAAAAAGTCGTTTTCCCGTATCTCGCGCGCGAGTGATAGTGTCCGAGGGGCCACAAACTCCTGCGCACAGAATACGCCGGCGCTCAGGAATGCGCTGACAACCAGTAAGGGGAATGCAATCTTGTGAATCCCGATTCCGCCGGCCAGCACGGCCGTGAACTCGTTGTGTTTGGCGAGACCGCCGAGCACGAAAAGCATGGCGACAAGAAGGCCCATCCACGAAACCTCGGTGAATATTCTCGGCAGCAGGCACGCGTAGTATAACCCGATCAGTTTTAGCGAGGCGTGGAACTTGACTATACGGTCGATGTGCTCCATGAAATCGACAAAGACGAAGAAGACCGTGATCATGGCCACGAAACTGAGATAGTAGACGATGACGCGTCGGCAGATGTATCTGGTGAGTATGCTCACGGTCTGGCTCACTGTCTCTCTGCCCTAATCATAAAGAGCACTCCGGCCGTTCCCAAGAACACATTTGGAATCCACATTGCCACTAGCGGATTGACGATGCCTCTCTTTGCGAGCGCTTCGCCTATAATAAGCAGAGAATAGTAAAGAACGAGAAGACCCGCGCAAACTGCGAGGCCGTATGAGCGGCGCGCTTTGTAAGGGATTATCCCGAGCGGCGCGCCGATGAGGACGAATGCCACCGGCATGAACGAGAGCGCCGTTCGCTCGCCGATGTGTTTCAGGAGACTGACCTTTTCCCCGGGAGCAATGGACGGGTCGGAGAGTTTCTCGAAAAGCTGTCTGTATGACATCTCCTTCTTTTCAAGATTGTCGAGGCTCTGATATCTCTTTACGTAGCGGTTGATCGCCCCGATGCTTGCGGGGATCGTCAGGCTGCTGAAAGAAGTGGTCGAGTATCGGTCCGGATTCTTTGTGTCGTACTCGTGCATGGAGCCGTCCTTGAGTTCAAGGAATATCTTGCTCCGGTCCTCGCTCACATATATCCTCCCCGACTGCGAGACTATCGTCCGGTACGGTTTATCCTTGTCTCGGACAACAATATTGATGTCCTTCAACAACATCCGTTTGTCGTCTATCTCGCCGACAAAAATGCGCATGTCGTTGACTTTCTCCGTCCAGCTTTGCTCATCCAAAACAAGCGTCGGTTTCTTGAGAACGAGCTCGATGACAAACGCCTTCAGCTTCCGCTGTGCCCAGGGGGAAACCTCTGCCCGAAGCGCCAACAACAGCAGCGCGGCTGAGACGCTTATGACTACAGCCGGAGCGAAGGCTTTCCGGATCGGAATGCCGGCCGCCTTCATGGCCGTTATCTCGCAGTCCTGCGAGAGCTGAATGAAAGCGACAAGCGTGCCGAAGAGCAATGCGATTGGGAGAGTATACGTCACCAGAGGCGGCGTCACGTAAAATATCAGCATGCCTACATCACCGAGAGCCAGCCCCTTGCTCAAGAATCGGTCCGCAAGCTCGTGAAGGATTTCTCCCATCAACATCAGGAACGTTATGACAACGAACGTGATACCTGAAGGGATAATGACTTCCTTCGCCACATGCTTTCGCAAGATGCTCATACCAAAAGAGTCTACGGTCTCCAGTCTGCGGTTTACAGTTTACGGATTACAACTACCCATGCTATAGACTCATTATAGCATGCTGTTCACATGATGCGCATGATTGCGCACTTCAAATAAGCGGTTTCGGGCATCGAGAGAAGGGTCGGATGATCGCGCGACTGTCCCCGCCATTCGATTACCACGGGGTTTCTGCGCGCCCTGCGGGCGGCGGCGGACAGAATCTGCGCGAAGTGTTCGCGGGAAATGTGAAAGGAACACGAGCAGCTTATCAACCAGCCGCCCGGCGGGATCAGCTTCATTGCCAACTGGTTGATCTTCTCGTATGCGGCCTCGCCTTGCTTCAGGCTCCGCCTGCTCTTGACAAGCGCCGGCGGGTCGAGGATGACGCAGTCAAACTTCTCTTCTCTATGAACGAGTTCATCCAGCTTGTCGAAGACGTCGGCGGTCTCGAAGCGGCAAATCGAGTCGAGTGAGTTCAATGCCGCGTTTCGATCTGCCATCGCGATTGCGGCGGCTGAGGAATCGATCCCCACGACCTCTTTGGCTCCGCCCTTGGCCGCATACACCGACCATGCGCCGGTGTAGCAAAAACAATCGAGGACTTTCAT
This sequence comes from uncultured bacterium, assembly GCA_964450145.1. GTDB lineage: Bacteria > Abyssobacteria > SURF-5 > SURF-5 > SURF-5 > JACRIR01. The sequence continues at coordinate 13,807 of CAYVDS010000076.1, read as the reverse complement.
ATCTTTAAACAGTGTGCTCGCGCACCGGCGGTTATCGCGCTGGTCGAGATAAAACCCAGTCTTCTGCCCTCCCATCACGTCAACGAAGAAGAAAACGCCGTCCTGTTCGATCCTGACTGGGCTCTCAAGCTCGCCATCGAGCAGCCTGTTCTCCCCTGAGAACCCCTCGAGCTCCGTCATTGGGGTATCTGCTCGAAGGGTCACCGCCCGCGCTGAAAGTCCGGCGCGAGGCAGAGCAGCAAGTATCTCCGCGAGCCGTGTATGCATTCCCAGAGTGGACACTTGCAAGACGAGCGTGTCCGCATACTTGTCAATTACGAGGCCTGGCAAGCCGTCGGCCTCTCCGAAGACCACCCGGTAACTGTCTTCCCCCGGCAATATCAGTTGACGAAGCGAGAGGGCCTGTTGGATTCTTCTCGCATAAAAATCGACGTCGATCTGCTCTTTGTCTCGAGTGAGCACACGAACCGCGATGAGGGAATGCGGATTAACGTATCCCCGGCCCGCGAAAGAGCCGCCGTGGGTGACAATGTCAACCGTTTCTCCGGGCGCGACGTGTTGGTCGAGGTTGGCGATTTCGTTACTGAAAATCCAAAGATGCCCCGCCCGTACCCTTCTATCCTCGTTTTTCTTTAATTTTATCGTCCGCATAACCTTCTGAGAAAACAGGTTGACGGTTGACGGTTTACAGTTTGCGGTTGCAGAAACAATAAAGGTTTCAGTTTCAAGATTCTGGTTTCTGCGTTAAACCATAAACCATGAACCATAAACCATGAACCAGATTAGCGCGCCAACTCCCCCGCCCTTCTTGCCGTCTCCTTCGCCATGGCAACACAGTTGGATATGATTTTCCGGTCGAAAAACTCATCCGCTCGCCGCTTGTCATGGAAATCTATCTTGACAATGTCGCGGCAAGTGCGTGAGCCGAATTTTTTCGCGAACCACTTCGACAGTTCGGCGCAGCGCAGGAGGGCGTCGTTGGCGGGCGAGAGGTCGAGCCTGTTGAAAGCGCCTTTCCCCTGTATTAGTGTCAGGATAAGGCGCCGAGCGACGCCGAGAGCGCCGCCTTGGCTGGTGTCTCCGCCCTTTACAACCCCGATCCCGATACATCCGCCGAGCAGCGCCGCACACGTGCCGCCCGAGTAACCGATGCCGCCGTTGAGAGGTATCAGCATGTTGGGCGGACACGCCGGGGGTATATTGAGCTCTTCAGAGGCCATCACAAAGACCGAATGCGCGCAGTGGAAGTTATTGTCGGCGAATGCGCGATTGAGGCTCCGGAAGAATTCATCCGGCTCACAGTGCGGCTGCGCGATGATGTCGCACATGATTGAGGCGGCCTTCGACGCAAGTTTAACGCATCCGCGAGACTTTGTAAGGATGTACCTGCGCAGTTGGGCGTCGTCGTCGAAATCGGTCCCGGTGATCTCACTGCAAAGCGTGCTGCCATATTCCTTCTTGAACCTGCGAACATAGTCGCCAACGTACATGGAGCCTCGGGCGACTATTGTCTCTTGATCTTCGTCCGCCCGAGCGCTGGCGAGACCGAGCGCGAGCGCGCCGCCGACGAGTGCGCCGCATGCCGCCCCTTGATGTCCGATGCCCCCCGCAAGTCCGGCGACCGCCCTGACTTTCTTTGCATCTCCCAGACCTAGGAGATCCTGCATATTGAGCAGGGTTGCCTGCGCTCAATGGCCCATCTGCCACATGCGCGCTGCGGCTCTCTTGCCAGCCCCCTTTGCGTCAATGTACCCTCTCACCATGTTTCCCCCAGTTGCTTTTTTCCCAAAACCCTCGTGAGCGCCCGTGCGCATGACGGAAACTTCGTTCCATTGTATGCTTCCCATGACAATTGTTCAAGCGAGATTCAGTTCCTTGCCCAAGCGAACCCAACTTGACTTCTCCCGGTTCGAGTGACAAGTTTTCCTACGATAGCTTGTGGACATCGTCTGTCCATGCGAGCATGAGGAGGAGACTATGAGCAGGGCGACTTTCACGGCGGCGGTTATATTAGTCCTCTTGTTATTTCAGTCGACAGTACTCGCGAGACCGGCCGCAAACGGAGGTATTGTCAGTATGGGCGCCTGTCAGCACACTTTGAAGGCAGCTACCTCACTCGGGTTGGTGGAACAAACCAATGAACCCGATGATGAGGATGATGACGACAGCAACTTTCTCTGCCTTTTCACATCTTCCGTGCAGGGCTCGCCCTTGATGGACAAAGTCGACGTTCTCCGAACATTCAGAGATAGGTTCCTGGCGTCTAACTCCTTGGGAAAAGTGTTTGTACAGTTTTACTACTGGGCCAGTCCGTCCACGAGCAGGTTTGTCCAAAGAAGAAGATTCGCGCTTGTGGCAATAAGGACAACACTCATTCCGGTTGTCTGGGTGTGCGAAATTCTCGTGAAGTGGCCTGAACGGACACTTGCGTTCACCAGTGTATTTATCGGCAGCACTGTGTTTATCATAAGCATTCTTGCGAGAAGCAGGCGCTCGAGGAAAAGAGCCTGGACTGTGATCGGATTCTCAAGGAATTAAGACACTCAAAGGACCAACCAAAATTAAACCTTCTTTTCCCCTGCACCCCTCCGCGGGTTGGACTCTTTTGTTTTGGACAGCAGCGATAGCCTTCCTCCTCGGGTTGACTTTACGCCGCACATCTGGTAAATAGGGACTTACGAAACAGCCCACGGGTGACGTGTGTGATATCGGAGGCGATATGAAGAAGACCAGGTTGACGCAGCTTTTGGGCATAGAATATCCGATAATTCAGGGCGGCATGGTATGGGTTTCGAACTGGCGGTTGGCAGCCGCGGTCTCCAACGCCGGCGGGCTCGGCCAGGTCGGGAGCGGCTCGATGATGTGGGACCAAATACGCGAGAACATCCGAAAGGTGCGCGAGAATACGAGCAAACCGTGGGGACTCAATATTCCCATGATGCGGCCCGACTTCGAAGACATTGCGCGCATAGGCC
>CAYVDS010000076.1:0-10822 GCA_964450145.1 uncultured bacterium | reverse complement strand
GAAGAGGGCGCGCGTATCTTCACGACCTCGGCGGGCAACCCCATGAAAGCCGCGCCGCTGCTCAAGCGCAGCGACACGACTATCATACACGTGGTTCCTTCCGTGAAGGGCGCCAAGAAAGCGGAGGAAGCAGGTTTCCATGCCATTGTGTGCGAGGGCTACGAGGCCGGCGGACACAATGGAATGGACGAAACGTGTACCGTCACGCTTGTGCCGCAGATAGTCGATGCGGTTACCATTCCGGTGGCCGCGGCCGGCGGCATAGCCGACGGGAGGGGAATCCTGGCAGCGCTGGCGCTGGGCGCCGACGGCGTGCAGATGGGTACCCGTTTCGTGGCCACCGTCGAGTGCCCCGCCCACGAAAACTTCAAGCAAAAGCTCGTCGAGGCATCCGATACGGGCACAATAATCACAGGCCGCAAGATGAACATGCTCAGAAGCCTCAGGAACGATTTCACGCTTCGTATGGCAGAAGCCGAACGCAAAGGCGCCGGCATAGAAGAGCTTCTAAAGATAATCGGTGAGGAAAACAATCGCGCCGAAATGGGAATGGTGAGGGGCGACGTCCAGGAAGGCGTGCTCGAAGCAGGTCAATCGTCCGGCCTTGTGCATGAGATTCCGACTGTCGCGGAGTTGTTCAAGAAACTGGAATTAGAGTATCAGAGAGCGTTAGCCGGCCTGATGTAGACCGCAAATCAATAAGGAGCAAATGAAAATCGGCGACACGATGCGACATCGTGTCCCCGATTTTCATGCCCTCTCAGCGGCAGACCTCGCGGAAGACGCGCAGGAAATTCCGGTGGGCGATGGCGGAGATATCCCTCTCGGTGAAGCCAGCTTTCCGAAACACGGAGACAAGTCTTCCCATTTTGCCGATGTGCTCCAAACCGGTGGGAGGATCGGTTATTCCATCGAAGTCCGACCCCATTGCGAGCACCCCGGTCCCGCCGACCTCAGCGATGTGGCATGCATGCCGCACGACGTCATCGATTAACGCACCCCTCCCCGAGTCGTTCAGGAAGAGGCCGCAAAAGTTCAGTCCGATGAAGCCGCCGCGTTTCGCGATCGCCTTTATCTGCTCATCGTTGAGATTCCGAGAGCATTTTGAGACACTGAAGGCGTTCGAGTGAGTGGCCGCGACCGGCCCTTTCGCGGTTTCAATGACCTTCCAGAACGTTCTCTCGTTCATATGAGAGACGTCGATGATCATGCCCAGGCGCTCCATCTCGCGTATCACGCCGCGTCCCAACTCGGTCAACCCGCGTCGCGAAGACCATTTGAAGACGCCGTCTCCAAGCTGATTCCGGTGGCTCCATGTGAGCGTCATTAACCGGACGCCGAGCCGATGGAAATTGCGTAGCAAGCCGAGGTCGTTGCCGATGGCGATTCCGTTCTCGATTGCAAGAACCACGGCGATTTTCCCCTGCTTGCGGGCCCGAGCGATTCCGGCCGTATCGGTCACCAATTCAAGCCGGTCCGCGTTCTCGCGCGAGATCGAATACGCCATGTCGATCATTTTCAGAGTTCTCTGCAGGGGCTGCAACGCTCGGTCGTGTTTCTCGGTGAAGATGGCGAAGACCGCCACGCCGACCCCGCTTTGGCGCAGTCGCGCAGCGGTCACTTGCGAATCTTTGGGTATGTCGGCAAGTCGCTGCCAGCCGAATTTGAGCATCTTCGACAGCGTGTCGATATGCGCATCGCAGAAGAACATGCTGGAATCCGCAGATCGCGCAGATTTTCGCTGATTCGCTCTTGTCATTCCGGGCATTTGATCCCCTTACGTCCATTCAATAACTGCAAACTGTAAGTCGTAAACCGCAGACCGTTTCTATTCAATTTTCGCTTGCCCTTGAGCCTGTGGCTTCTTCAACGCGGCCTGTCGAGCGAGTTCGGCCAATTCGGTGTACTTCGGCTCCCCTCGTATATTATCCAAGTCGCTGTCCTTGCTCATATGGTCATAATCCGAAAACCCGTTATTGATCGACCGCTCGAGCCATTTGAGCGCTGGCTCGGGTTTCTTCTGAAGTGAATAGATGCAGGCTATGTTATACATCGCAGTATTGTTCGATGGGTCGAGGTTCACTGCCGTATTTAGTTCGGATAGAGAATGGATGAATAATTTCTTTTCAAAATAACACATGGCCAGAAGAGCATGCGCAGGCGCAAATTCGGGCGCCAGTTGCGTCGCGCTCTTGAGGGTTTCCATGGCGGCGTCATAATTCTTCTTCTCGAATTGGACCACTCCAAGCATGTATGTCGCGATGGGGTGTTTCGGCTCGATCTTGAGGGTCTTTGTAAGATACTGTTCTGCGACCGGGAGGTCTTTTTTATCCAAAGAGATTGCGCCTAGCAGAAAGTAATTGTCGGGAAGTTCCGGCGAGAGCGAGATTGATTTTTGAAGCGCTTCAAGCGCACCCTTCATATCGCCCCGTTCGAACCTGACCCGCCCCAAGTCATGGTACGCTTCAGCCAGTTGTGGCGATAGCGCAATAAGCTTTTGGATCGTCTTTTCGGCCTCGTCGTACTTTCCCGCCGCAATGTAGGACCGGGCCAGCCATCGAACGGTGACGATGCTTTCAGGTTGAATATCGACGGCTCTCTTCGCCTGCGCAATCGCCGCTTCGGGTTGCCCTTCCCTCAGTAGTCGTTGCGCAACCGCCATGTGATAAAAGGCCCTCCCCTTGGGCAGCAAGAGCCCGCCTGCGGCAGCCCCAAGCATGAGTATGAGAAAAACGCCGAAGGAAATATAGTAAAGCCCTCGTTTCGCCATTCGCAACCGCCTCTCCCTGTCATTCCCCCGACGCCTGTCCTCGACCCCGATCAGGTATCACACAGTCATCCCCTCAATCTCGAGCAGCCTTCTCTTAAGGTCGAGCGCCCGCAATCCGCCCGCGAATCCGCATAAGCCACCGGACGACCCAATTACCCGGTGACAAGGGATGATTATGGGAACCGGGTTGCGAGCCATGACCTGCCCTGCGGCGCGACTAGCAAGAGGGCTGTCCGCCTGCTCGGCCAGCCACCGGTAGGTCCTCGTCTCCCCGTACGGAATGCGCGCCGCCGCGTTCAGGACTTTTCTCTGGAAGTCGCTGAAACCGGACACGTTGGCGCGAAAGCTGAATTTCCTTCGCCTGCCTGCGAAATACTCGCGCAACTCGGAGACGACCGGTTCGACCTTCGTCGGAGAACGGCGCAAAGAGCCCTTGCTTAGAGGCTCGATCTCCTTGCAGAAATCAGCCTCGCTCCCGGAAGTGAAGCTGAGCGCCACCATCTTTTCGCCATCAAACGCAACATAGACAACCCCAACCGGGGAGTCAAGACTTCCATAACATACTGTGCCCAAACGACTTGGCATTATCAGCCCTCCCTCGCTACTCCCTCTTTCGACCCTCTACAGCCCAATTCCGGACAAGTAGACGCATCAAATCTAGAATGCCCCCCATCTTAGGGCATGATCAGGGTTCAAGTCAACGATAAACTTCAGCCTCCCCTAATTTGACACGGTTCGATTTTTCATGATATATTTTTAAGATGACTATATTAAGAATATCAGCCCGGTGACGAGGAGAAAAAAGGTTGCGTTGGCAACGTCCGGCCCGGAAAAGGGCGATATTTTTTTGTGCAGTTGCGCTCGTGTTCTTGCTGAGCGGAATGCTTGTAACCGCGTCTTGCAGCCATACTTCGGCGCAAAGGGGCGACGAGGTCACCCCAATGCCGGAAGAGACCGTCGACAGCATTCCGGGTGAACTCATGGAGGAGCCAGAGGGTGCTTTGCCAGCGCGAAAGAAGCTGGGCCGGTTGCGTATCGAGGAAGTCACTGTCGAACTGGAGAAGGCACAGGCCGAGAATACTTCGTTAAGGGAAGAAAACGACTGGCTCCGCTCCGAAATAGCAAGGTTGGAAGGAGCGCTGGTTGACGCGAACCAGACGATTTACCTGCTTGAGAGAAAGCTTGACGCCATATTCAAGCCGAACAACGTAGTAGAGGTGATCGAGTAATTTGCGCGAACCAGATCGCGACACCATGGCAAACGCATCAAAGCAGATTCTTCTGCGCGATAAAGAAGAAGCCGTAAAACTCTTGGGGAAAAATCACGAGCACGTGAAGCTCGTCCAGGAACGATACCCCGTAAGAATAGTGGACCGGGGGGAGAAAGTACTGCTGAGTGGCTCAACCAAAGATGTCAATACGGTCCACAAAATCTTCGAGGAAGTGCTCCAGATAGTGCGTCACGGCAATCGTGTAGACACTGAAGATTTCAAGTACGCGTTGCGGGTCGCAGCCGACCGAACCCAGCCGCCTCTTTCCGGCGCAGTCGGCGAGACGATCCCCGTTGCGAGCGGCTGCGCGCCCATTCGTGCCAAGAGCAAGGGGCAATATGAATACGTAGAGGCCATCCGCGCGTCGGATGCAGTTTTTGGCATTGGGCCTGCGGGAACAGGCAAGACGTATCTCGCCGTCGCCATGGCGGTGTCGTCATTTCTGAAACGTGAATATGAACGAATGATTTTCACACGTCCCGCCGTTGAAGCCGGCGAGAAGCTCGGCTTTCTGCCGGGAGACCTGCAGGAGAAAGTTGACCCCTATCTACGCCCCCTCTACGACGCCCTCTACGATATGATGGAGGCTGAGACGATTACCCGTCTTTTGAGCCGCGGCCAGATCGAGGTCGCCCCGCTCGCTTACATGCGCGGGCGCACGCTTAACCACTGTTTCGTCATCCTCGATGAAGCGCAGAATACAACCCACGAGCAGATGAAAATGTTCCTGACGCGCTTGGGGCACGACTCCAAGGCGATAATTACCGGGGACGTCACACAGATTGACCTCCCGACGGGGAAGGCGTCCGGTCTGGTCGAGGCGCAGCGGCTTCTCAGCGAGATAGAGGGCATACGGTTCGTCTATTTCACGAGCAAGGATATATTCCGGCATCCACTTGTCGCGAAGATCGTTGACGCCTATGAGCGGTACGAATCTGCCCTTCGGGAAGTGAACAATAGCTGACAAACCTTATGCAGAACCACCAGAAAAAGCCTTCAAAACCCGGCGGAGAAGACAGGGTCCCCGGAATCTCAATGCGGAACGCCATCAGCGCGAGGAACATCGGGATAGCAATGATGTTCCTGGTAACCCTGTACCTGGTATCGCCGGGGCTAAGGTTACAGTGGAATAGATTCAAGGTCGGCGAATATTCAAGGGAGACAATTCTCGCCGAGGTCAATTTCGAGGTGACCGATCTCGAGGCTACGAAGCTCGCCCGCGAGCAAGCGGCAAGCCTGACGCCTCCCGTCTATGTGCTCGATCCCGCCCTCGTTCAATCCTCGGCCGAGGATGCGAAGAGTCAATTTGACAAGATAGGGCAGGACGTCCTGAATCCGGTGTTTACGCGCGAGGAGCGTATCGCGCTGGTTTCCAAGTATATCCCGAGCTCCACTTCGGAAAAGACGCTCGCACTCATGGCCGGGCTCGAGCGGGGTGAATTCGAGGCGCTTCGAGCGGCATCGCTCAGCGCGATCAGCGAGATGGCGGGCAAGGGAGTGCTGAGCGATGTCCCCGGCAGCGCAAAGCAGATAACAATATATGACAAGGCCGCGCGACAGCAGCGCGTCGTGAACGTGGAGGACGTGCTGACCCTCAAGAAAGCTGCCGAAGCGCTGGAAAAGAAAGCCGTCGCGAAATTCCCCGAAATGCCCGCGTATCAACGCGCTCTCAAAGAACTTTCAACCCCTTTCATAGAGAATACCCTCACCTTCGATGAGAAGCTCACGCAGTTTGCTCAGGAAGAGGCGCGTGAGCGTACTGCGCCGGTCACGAAGACCTTCAGAAAGAACCAGGAGATCGTGCAGGCCGGCCGGGAGATTACTCCTCAGGACTTGTTTGAACTTCAGGCTCACCGGAGTGCGCTAAGCGAGGCCAACAGGGTCCAAATCTATGTCGGCAATGCGATTCTGCTGGTCATGGTTTTTGTATGTTTCCTCTACTACATAAGCCGATATCGGCCCGATTATTTCAACAACGAAAAGGCGCTCCTGCTCGTCGGAATCCTGATGTTCCTTACGCTCGCCACGGGCAGGCTCCTCATCATATTGCCGATACCCGACATCTGGTTGTACCTTGTGCCCGTCGCCGCCGGCGCCATTCTGCTCTCGATCCTTGTTGATGACAGGATAGCCATCGTCTACGCTTTTTTCATCTCTGTTCTCTATGCCATGCAGGGTAGCTATCGCTTCCACCTCCTGCTGGTCGCGCTGCTGGGAAGCCTTGCCGGTATCTACTATATGCGGACGATACGCAGGCGAAGCGACATCTTCTGGCCGGGCATCGCGGTCGCCGCCGCCAATATTTTCTCGATATCGGCGGTCAACCTCATCAGCGATGTTGAAATCCGGGAATTCCTTCCCGCGCTGCTTCTGGGGGTCTCAAACGGGCTCATTACGGCCATTGGCGTGGTTCCCGGCTCACTCACCCCACTCGAGAGCCTCTTTGGGATTGCAACCAACATCCGCCTCCTTGAGCTCTCCGACCTGAACCATCCGCTGCTCAAGCGTTTGGTGATGGAGGCGCCGGGCACGTATCACCACAGCCTGATGGTAGGCAACATGGCCGAGGCCGCCGCCGAGCAAATAGGCGCCAATAGCCTTCTTGCGCGCGTTGGTTCATATTATCATGATGTCGGGAAGATAAATAAGCCGCTCTATTTCAGCGAAAACCAGCGAGGCGGGAAGAACAAGCATGACGAACTCACTCCAAGCATGAGCGCTCTCGTGCTCGTAGCCCACATTAAGGAAGGCTTGGAACTGGCAAGGGAGCACAAATTGAATCAACCCATTTTGGAGTTCATTCAGCAGCACCACGGTACCAGCTTGATGCCATATTTTTATCAGAAAGCATTGGAACAGGACCCCATGCATGCGGTGAAAGAGGAGACCTTCAGGTATCCCGGGCCCAAACCGCAAACGCGCGAGACGGCCATCTGCATGCTTGCCGACAGCGTCGAGGCGGCCTCACGCACGCTCGTCAATCCGACCCACGGGCGAATCAAGGGATTGGTCGAAAAGATAGTCAACAACAAGTTCGTCGATTCACAACTCGATGAGTGCGACCTGACTTTAAAGGATCTGCACAATATAGCCGACAGCTTCGTCAGGGTTCTGGCGGGTTTCCTCCACTCCCGCGTCGAATATCCTGAGGAACAGACCGTTTCCGAAATAAAGGAGAAGTTTGAAAATCCAGATACGAAAAACGGTGCGAAAGCCGCGCCTCGAGCTCGCGCCAATCCGGGAAGCAATTGAGAAAACACTCGAAGGTGAGAAAAGGCCGGAAGCCGAAGTCAGCGCTCTTGTCGTGAGTGACACGCGTATTCGCGCGCTCAACCGGCGATACCGGGAAATCGATTCCCCGACCGACGTTTTATCATTCCCGATGGCGGATGGCGAGTTCGCGAACCTCCATCCCGACGTGCTCGGAGACATCGTCATCTCTGTGGACAGAGCCGAGTCCCAGGCAAAGGCCGCCGGCCACAGTCTGATGGACGAACTTAAACTGCTCGCAATCCACGGTACACTTCACCTGCTGGGCTTCGAGGATGAGACCGCTCCTGGACGCGCAAAAATGCTGAGGCTTGCCCGAAGGTATCTGCGTCGCGTCGAGACAAGGTGAAAAGCCGGAGGAGCCCGCTATCGTGACCGCACGATACTTTGAAGAGACCATCCTTTTATTGATTCTTCTGTCGCTCTCATTCTTTTTCAACGGCGCGGAAGTCGCCTTTTTTTCCCTTCCTCGCGTCGTCATCGAAAGGCTGAAGCAGACTTCCATTCGAGGCAGACAAATAGCGAGCCTGCTTGAAGAACCCAACCGCCTGCTCGTAACGATATTGTTTGGAAATCTGGCAGCCAACATCCTCGTTTCTACAATCATCGGCGTGTGGGTTCTGCGAATATTCACGGCGCTGGAATATTCCGCTTATCTCGGGAGCATTGTCGCCATACTGATTACCACAACTGTTATTCTACTGTTCTGCGACATCGCTCCGAAAACGATTGCGATAAACAACGCAGAGGTTTTCGCTCTTGGCATAGCCATCCCGTTCCGGATGTTTTCTGAAGCTGTCTATCCCCTGCTTAGGCTGTTGCTTCTTTTCACCGACTGCTCCATGCGTCTGCTCGGTGTCAAGAAAAGCGAGGCCGAAGCGATCTTAACGGAAGAAGAGCTTAAGACGCTTGTGGCGATGGGAGAGCAGGAAGGCGTCCTGAAATCGAGTGAGCGATTGATGATACACCGGATAATTGAATTAGGCGGCACGCTTGTGCGCGATGTTTTTGTGCCGCGCACCGACATGGTGCGCGTCAAATTCGATATCACCGTCGAACAACTTGCCGCAGTGATGCGCGAGACAGGACACTCACGTTTCCCCGTATATGGCAAGACCGTGGACGACATCAGAGGCATCGTATATGCAAAAGACCTTTTTCCGTATTTCTGGCGAGGACAAACCAACATCCCCATCTCCCGCTTCATCCGGCCGGCGTACTACGTTCCGCAAACGAAAAAGGTGCGCGATCTCTTGCGCGAATTCCAGAGCGGTCGCTTGCATATGGCCATCGTGGTGGATGAATATGGCGGTACTGCCGGCCTCGTGACGCTCGAGGACCTCGTCGAGGAGGTAATCGGCGAAATATTCGACGAATACGACGTCCGCAAAAGCAGGATGGAGCGATTGCCTGATGGAGCTCTCCGCGTGGATGGGCGGCTTCGGCTCGATAATCTCTCTCTTGTCCTCGGCGCGAACGTTTCAGCCCCCGGCTGCGATACAGTCGGAGGCCTTATTTACCAGCTTCTCGAGCATGTTCCCGCTCCGAATGAATCCGTCGAGCACGCGGGCTTCAAGTTCGTTGTCGAGGAAATCAGGGACCGTCACATACGCGCCGCCCGCGTTTTGCGTCTGCCTGCGGCTACTGCGAAACCCCGAGGGGAGGACGAGAAATGATGCCTCTCGCCGGAATACTGCTCGCGGTTGCATTGCTCCTGATGCTCGTCATGTCCGCCTTTTTCTCCGGCATCGAGACAGGCGTGATCTCGTTGGATCGCGTCACGCTCAGACAAAAGGAAGAGAAGGGTGACCAGAAAGCCATTATCCTCGGCAGACTTCTTCAAAGACCCGAGCGCCTGCTCGCCACCATGCTTGTCGGCAGCAATCTTACTGAGGTGGCGGCAACCGTACTTTTTCTAATATGGGCGATCAAGTTATGGGGGGGCGGGCGGGCCGAGATTCTTACACCACTCATCATGACGCCGGTTCTTCTCATCCTCGGCGAATTACTCCCAAAAGCCATTTTTCGGCATAAGGCCGATGCACTCGCGCCCGTTTTTGCCCGGCTGCTGGACGCCGCTGTTCTGTCTTTTGCGCCCGTGGTTGGAAACGTTTTGCGTGTCACCAACAGGTTTACAAGGGTCTTCGGCCGGTCCGACAAACGTTCGCCCCTCATCAGCCGCGAGGACGTCCGGTTTATGTTCATCGAGGGAGAGAAAAAGGGCGTTATCGAGGAGGAGGAGCGTGAAATGATTCACGGCGTCATCGATTTCGGCATGACCACTGTGCGCGAGATCATTGTCCCGCGCATCGACATGGTCGCCGTCAGCGACGAGTCCACGTGGGAAGACGTGTGTGAGACTTTCGAGGTACACCGGCACTCTCGCATGCCGGTTTATCACGAGAAAATAGACGAGATCGTCGGACTTATCTACGTGTTTGACCTCATGAGGGCCGGAAAGCCGCTCGAAGGACGCTCGATAAAGGACTTCATCAGGCCCATCGTGTTCATTCCGGAATCCAAGAAGGTGCACGATTTGCTCCACGAGTTCCGCCAAAAACAGATGTTCATGGCGATTGTCGTGGACGAATACGGCGGCACTGCCGGGCTGGTCACCCTCGAGGACCTGATCGAGGAAATCTTCGGCGAGATACACGACGAATATGACGTGGCAGAGTTGCCCGTGAAAAACCTCGGCGAGGGGCTCTTCGTTCTCGACGCGCGCATGCACAAAGACGAGGCCCAGGAGCTTTTGGGAATCCGATTGCCCGAGGGAGAATATGAGACGGTGGCCGGTTTTGTTTTCGAACGGCTTGGGAGAATCCCCCGGAAGGGCGAAACTTTTCAGTACGAGAACTTTCAGGTGACAGTACTCGAGGCTAACGAACGGGGCGTCAGCCGGGTGAAGTTCAAGCTTGGTCCAACCCGCAGCGCCCGCCCGTCTACGCTTAAGCGCTAAGAAGCGGCATGCCTGTCTGGGGCGCCAATTGGATAAGAAACGGGGCTATGGAAAGGCTGTCATTGCGAGCGGAGCGAAGTAATCTCTCTTTTCTTCGCTTTTCCCCTTTCGCCTTTCCCCTTTTCTCAGGAGGAGAGAAACGTGGATTCTGACGATTCCAAAGAGCACAAGAGATTTCAGCACGCGCGCTCCGTTCTCACATACTTGCGCAGGTATCTTATCACCGGCGTGGCCGTGACGGCGCCCCTGGTCATCACCATCTGGGTGCTGTGGCAATTGTTTTCGTTCACTGATAACATTGCCAAGAGTGTTTTCGGAAAACTCATCGGTGATATTCCCGGGGTGGGGGTAGTAATCTTTTTCTCCGTGATCTTGCTTGCCGGCATATTTGCCACGAACCTCATCGGGAAACGCATGATATCACTGGCCGAGAGGGTCGTGTCGCGCATACCTCTCGCCAATAAGATATATTCGGCCGTTCAGCAGATAAGCCCGGCATTCATCGGCTCGAAGCGGTCGGTATTCAGCACAGTGGCGGTCGTGGAATACCCC
>CAYVDS010000075.1:8568-21863 GCA_964450145.1 uncultured bacterium | reverse complement strand
CTTAATTCGGGGACACCTTGCCGCAAGGTGTCCCCGAATTAAGGGAAACAGTTGCCAGTTCCTGAGGAGCGCCTGATCACGCCTCCAGCGCGATTAATTTTGAAAGAAACACATCTGAACAGCATAGCGGAAAAATCCCCCCAACCCCCCTTTCGTAAAGGGGGGAAGGGGGCGGCTCCGTATCACACGGCGAATGTGCGAGACACGCATTGACCTTCTTTCAACCGTGAACTCTGAACCAAGTTTCTTAGGAGGGTTTGTTGTCCGATAATACATTGAAATCCGAAAAAGGTTTTTCGGTCGTTCTCATGCTTTTGGTGGTCCTTGCCGCAACGATCAGGATATCGATTGCGCTTCACGATGCGCCGACGCTTGTGACCAAGACCCTGTCAGACGACGCTTTCTACTATTTTCAGATCGCGCGCAACGCCGCAGCGGGCAACGGAGTGACCTTTGACGGAGTCGAACCCGCGAACGGTTTTCATCCTCTGTGGCTCGCGTTGCTGGTACCGGTATATCTGTTATTCGGAAAAGGCATCACCCAGCCGTTGCACGCCGCACTCGCGTTCGAGGCTTTGCTGGACGTCGGGGCCGGCTTTCTCATCTATTTGCTTGTCAAGGAACTTACGAAGAACCGATTTGCAGGCATTGCAGGCGCCGCTGTCTACCTCTTGAATCCGAGCGTAATCTTTCATTCGGTCAACGGTCTTGAGACGGGTCTCAATCTCTTTTGCTTCGTCCTTCTTTTTTGGTTCTACCTGCGGATGCTGAATGAGGACAACTTCTCCGCGCGGAATTTGCTTCTGCTTGGGGCGTTATCGGGCGTTCTGATGCTCGCGCGCACAGACAACGTGATTGTCGTCGCTGTCGTCTATCTGCATTTGTTTTTGTTCAGAGTGATGCGCAAGAGTGTGGATGGTGAGGGGATGAATCCCCCCTCCCCCCCTTTGCAAAAGGGGGGTAAAGAAGGAGATTTTGCCCAAGGGGGTGCTGGGGAGGAGGAATTGGGCAGAGGGGGTGCTGGGCAGAAGGATTTGGGCAGAGGGGGCACTGCGGAAAAGGATTTGGCAAAAGCAGGGGAGGGGGGATTCGGTTCTTGGAAAGGTTCGCTCCTTCTTCTTTTCGCCTCCTGCGCCCTGTGCGCGCTTGTCGTCTCGCCGTGGGTGATATGGAACCTGCTCACGTTCGGCAGCATCGAGCAATCGAGCGGAAGCGCATATAGCATCATCACCCGCGGCAACCTGCGAGCGAGCGGCGTCACAGGCCTTCAAATATTTCTTACTTCGCTCTCGAACACCGTGAGACTGTTTGTATGGACGATTCCAACCGACGTCTTCGGATGGGGGAAAATAGTCGGGGTCATAGCCGGACTGGCCGCGGGTATGACGCTCGTAGACGAAAACAAAGCAAAGCGCGTCTGGAAAGCCGCCCGGCTCGCGTGCCTGCCGCTGCTCGCGTTCGTCGCTCTCGCGCTTACCCACGCTCTCATTCGCGGAACCCTGAAGTCTTGGTACTTCATGCCCGCCGCCGCAGTGGGCGCAATTTTCTTCGGGATATTCTGCGGCGCATTCGATCTTCCATCCCTCATGTCGAAAGCGCGTGAGCGGTTGGTGGTCGCCCTGCTTGCCGCGCTGATATTGAGCGGCTACGCGCTCAACGGGTGGACGGGCTGGAACAAGGGCTTCTACCCATGGCAAAGCGAGCAACTTTTGGCTGCCCAATGGCTCAAAGAGCACGTGAGCGATGACGTAAGGATCGGCAGCTTCAACGCCGGGATAATCGGCTACATGAGCGAACGGAAGGTCGTGAATCTGGACGGCCTCGCGAATAATGCAGTCGTTCCTTACCTCCAAGAGAGACGCCTGTGGGATTACATCGATAAGCGCAATATCACGTATCTTGTTGATTCCGACTATTCAATTCTCAAAGACTACAGGGATTTCTATGGCTCCGGTTGGAAACCGGGTGAACGCCTGATTAAGGTCGCCGTGATCGATGACCCGCGTGTGTCGTGGGCAGGCGCAAATGTGGGAGTCTACCGGGTTATCCCGTAACGCCTAGATGAGAGAACACGAATGTCGCGAATCCGCGAAGCGCGGGACGAATGATACGAATGGAGCAGAAAGCTTCCTACCACAAAGGCACAAAGTCACAAAGAAAGAGAAGAAGCAGCGAAAAGAAAAAGAGGCATAATCCACGAAGGGGCACGAAGAGACACGAAGACAGAGGAAAAGAAAATCACGACAGGAATTCACGATTCTGAAAGTGAGTAGTACAGCGCAGTGAAGCCGTAACCAAACCAAAGAAGAAGAAACTTTGGATCACGAATATCACAAATGAAAAAGCGAATGACACGAATGAAAAAGAAGAAGCTGGGATCACGAATGTCGTGAATAGAGAGAATCACACGAATACAGCCTCTTCAATGTCACTCCCGCGAGGGCGGGAATCCATTTAATGATAATGAGTCACACAACTACGTTCTTGAAAATCGTGACAAGATTTCAAGAAATTAACGGTGAGCAATGCAGATACACGCGGATCAGGAAAAAGAAGAAAGGAGAAGAGACATTCTCAGCCAGTATTCTGGGGACACTACGCGACTATTATGGGGACACCATGCCGCATGGTGTCCCCATAATAGTTAATACACCACAGTATTCACATTCCCATCCTGAAATCTGCTCTCCGCTATCGTCTCGCTTTCGTGCGCTATAAGGACAATGCAGTTTGCCGTTTGAAACCGGCGCTGAAAGGCGCGCGTGATCGTCGATGCCAGTGCTCGCAGGCTGTCTTCCCCGAATCTGTCCTTGCCCTGCTTCACATACACCAGCATCAGCCCCTTGTGCTTGATCTCGATGCCGCTCAAGGAATCAGGGAAACTCATTTCCCACAGGCCGAATACCTCTCGCCCAAACTCGCGTTCCTCCGGCGTCTCGGCGTTAATAATGTTCGTGGACTGCGCTACGATGCCCGATCGTGACAGGGTCGAGACATCGAGCCGCTCGACCCGGCTGACATCCAGGAGAACGAGGTAAGTGGCGATGCCGCCGACCAGCGAGATGCCGGCGACGAAGAAGAACGTCTTTCGAAGAAAGCCTTTGATAACGCGGCGCGTTGCGAGTTGCTGTTCCTGTTTCTTCTTTCGTACGACTTGAGCGCTCTCAATGACTATGGGGCGCAGGCCGAAATGGCGAAGCTGCTGGTCGGCCTCTTTCTTGTCTCTCGCCTTGAGTATCTTTTTCTGAATCTGACCGTCGGCGGTGGCCGCCTCAAAATAGTAGTAAGGCATCGGCCTCACTCCTTATTTGATAGGCGCAAATGCGGTCCCGGTGTCACTATGCGAACGCCGTTACGCGCAGTCACCTGCGCGCGGCGATCATACTTGGGCAAGTTCTTGACAACGCAGCGTTACGGGGACATACCCCCGGGAAAGAACTCAACTGGCTTTGCGGGAAACAGAACTTCATTTATGGGTGCGGATTCATTCACACGCTTGAAGTTATTCTAGCACCACTTTCGCCTTAAGTCAAAAATGGTCCGGACTCGTTTTCCGGTATTGCTCACTGTACTACTAATGTTCGAAATCGTCACGATTTTCAAGAGCATGTTTCGCTGCTGTTCAAGAAAAAGTAGCTGAACCGCAGAGGGGTCGCAGACCCGGGTCGCCGAGGGCCATAGCGCGACATGGCCGCAACCAAATAAAAAGAGAAGCCAGGGGGAACGGATTTCACGGAGTACACGGATTTAGAAAGAAGAAAAAGAAGATTTCTTGGAACACGAATTACACGAATTGCACGAATAAACAGCTTACTCTTTATCATTTCCGCCTTCGCGGGAATGACAAAAACCAAATAATTTCACGAATACAGTGCCCCATCCGGCCAAGCAAACTCATCAAAATTGGTTCGGGCAACACGTCTTCAACTTTTTACCCTTGAATCCCTTTCGCCCTTGCCCTTTCGCCTTTCGCCTATTTCCAGCCGTCCTTGACATTCCGTAGCATGACATATAAAATTAGAGCGATTCATCTGATAACCGATTGATTTATCTAAATTAACATTCATGGAGAAACGGTGAACGCGCAGACGGAAAAGGCCCTCGTGCTTGAGCAGGCCGTTGGCCGCTGGATAGGCCTCTTTCACACGATGCGGCCCTCGCAGTGGGTCAAAAACCTCATCATCTTTGCCGTCCTGATATTCTCCATGAACCTCTTCAATTCCGAGATGCTCATCCGGACAAGCCTCGGCTTCCTCGCTTTCTGCGTCATTTCCGGCACCGTGTATATCCTGAATGACTACGCCGACCTCGAATTTGACCGCCAACATCCGGTCAAGTCGCAGCGCCCAATGGCCTCGGGCGCAGTTCCGCCCGCTTTCGCAATCCGGGGAGCGCTTATCCTTACCGTTTTGGGGCTGGCAGGCTCGTTCCTGCTCGGTTTCCGGTTCGGGCTGATCGCGCTTGCGTACTATGCGCTCGTGGTGTCATATTCCTTCTACCTGAAGAACGTGGTCATCCTCGATGTGTTCGCGATTGCGGCTGGCTTTGTCATCCGGGCGCTTGCGGGCGGCATCGTAATCCGCAGCCCCATATCCGACTGGTTCCTCGTCTGCACAATGTTCCTCGCGCTTTTCCTCGCGCTCTGCAAGCGCAGGCACGAGCTTTTGTTGCTCGAGAACGATGCGCACAAGCATCGTAAAGCGCTCGCGGAGTACAGCCCGTATTTCCTCGATCAGATGATAGCGGTCGTGACGACCTCCACCGTGCTCTCGTATGCGATGTTTACGGTCTCGACCGAGTCGCTCGAATATCAGCTCTTCAAGACGCACAAACTCATCTACACTGTCCCGTTTGTGCTCTACGGAATATTCCGCTACCTTTATCTTGCCTATCACAAAGAGCAAGGGGGGAGTCCCACAAAGATATTGCTGACTGACAGGGCGCTCTTGCTCGATATCGTGCTTTGGTTCGCCGCCTGCAGCCTTATTCTGTATAGACAGTCCCTTCAAGTCTGAAACCACGGGAGGTAATTGCAAGGATGTGCTCGGTTCGTGTTTCGTCAATCCATGAAAAAGAATCAAAACGCGCCGCCGCGAAATCAAAGGTCGCAGTGCTCAAGACGACGCCCCAGACCGTTCTCGACGATTATGGGCGGCTCATGCGCCTGGCCGACTACCAGAAATATCTCCCCAAAGATAAAGACACAGCCCTAAAGATAAACATCTCGTGGGGCATATTCTATCCCGCCTGCTCGAGCGTCCCATGGCAGCTCGACGGCGTAATCAAGACACTTCTCGAGGACGACTACAAGCGCGAGTTGATTCACGGGTGCCACAACCGCACCGTGGTCGTCGACGCTAAGGTCGGCGAGGTGAACAACAAACAGCGGCAAGTCGTCGTCGACAAATACGGCCTGCGCAACGTGCACCTCTACGAAAACGAGCGCTGGATCAAATACGAGCCGAAGGGCGAGATACTAGTGCTGAATGACATCTATCCCGACGGCATTTACATTCCGGAGCGGATGATCGGTGAGAACATCATCCACCTCCCGACAATGAAGACGCATGTGTTCACCACGATGACCGGCGCGATGAAGAACGCCTTCGGCGGCCTGCTGCAGGAACGCCGCCACTGGACTCACAGCGTCATCCATGAGACGCTTGTCGACCTGCTCACCATCCAGAAAGAAATTCACTCTGGTATTTTCGCGGTCATGGACGGAACGTTCGCCGGCGACGGTCCGGGCCCTCGCTGCATGCGCCCGCATGTGAAGGACTATATCCTCGCGAGCGCCGACCAGGTCGCAATCGATGCGGTCGCCGCTAAAATGATGGGATTCGACCCCATGAGCCTCGATTTCATTCGTATCGCCCACGAAAAAGGCCTCGGCTGCGGAGTTGTCGAGGATATCGAGGTTGTCGGCGAAGACATATCAAACGTCAACTGGCATTTCGAGGGAAAGAAAGACACATTTGCGAGCCGCGGTCAGAAAGCAATCTACCACGGCCCGCTCAAACCGCTCGAAAAACTGCTCCTGCGAACGCCGCTCGTCCCTTGGTCATACCTTGCCTCGCGCATATACCACGACGGCCTCTGGTATCCGCTCATCGGCAAGAAACGCGTTGAAGAGGCCCTCCGCACAAAGTGGGGCGAACTGTTTCAGAAGTACTGAGATAAGCTGGGAACTCGAATCACGAATTGGTGGAATGGCTTTGACGAAGGCCCCATGCAACCGACTTGCGCGGCGCCTATCGTCGGGCACGTGAGCCGGGTTTCTATTATCTTCCCAACCGAAAACGCAAACCAGGTCTGCTCATCACGCCAAGAATAATTCGACCTCAATTACCAACCCCGAAGATGGCGATAAGAATCCAGGAAGAAGCAGTATGTTTCCCCGGTTCGCTAGCGGGTAAGCGTGTTCAAGATTGTGCACAGAAGAAACCGCAACAAGGAATCGACGTCTGCATGGCAATAACTGTAAACCAGTATACATCAATGACTTATACCCAAGTACATCGATAACCCCTGAACTCTAAGGCCTCGGCATAGAAAATGCCTTAGTCTCACCTCACTCGAATCGTTATCTTCGGGCGCAGGGGTGTTATGCGCGCTGCATCCGAGAATCGCACGGCTGCCGCATGGCGCGGGATGGCAACACTTGTGGGGCGAGCCGACCGGGCTCTTTACATGGCGAAACAGAACGGACGAAATCGTATCATCACCTTCTGATGAAATTGGTAATGAGCTTGCAAGTAACATTGTAGTGGACAGATTGGCGCTTATGTGCACTTTTGGAGAGAGTTGCGCCTGAATGTCATTCTGAGCGAAGCGAAGAATCTCTGTGAAATGCGAGGACTTAGGAACCAAGGACGAGATTCTTCGCTTCGCTCAGAATGACGACTATCGTGGGAATGCATGCAATAGAATTTGGAAAAAATTCTAGTCGCTGACAGGATTCTCGATTAGCCCGGCAAGCACGTGGAACTTAAGGTCATTGGGAGTCGAAACCGATGGCGTGGCAAAATACACCTTACACTGTTTCCCTAATCGCAGTCGCGATTCTCATGATCATGTTCGGCGCCTATGTCCGGTTGAAAAGCCGGACATCCGAAGCAAAAGCGGTGGCGCTGCTCATGTCGGCGGTGACCGAATGGTCTTTGACATATGCGCTGGAAATGGCAAGCCCTAATCTGTCAGCCAAGCTTTTCTGGGCCAAGGCAGAGTACCTTGGCATAGTTACGGTGCCAGCAGCCTGGCTGCTGTTGGTATTCCTGCATGCTGGAAAAGAGCAATGGTTAAGGCCAAGGTATCTGGCCCTGTTGACCATAGAACCACTGCTGATGCTGCTGATGGTCGGGACCAACGATTTCCATCACTTTGTGTGGAACAACGTGCAGCTCGACACTGCCGGTTCTTTCTCCATATTGACTCACACGTACGGAATAGGATTCTGGATTCACTCGATATATTCTTACTCTCTATTCTTTCTTGGCATATCCCTGATAATCGGGTCATTCACACGTTCACCGCACATTTATCGCAAGCAAGCTGTCATGATACTCGTAGCCTCGCTGGCCCCTTTCGCGGGCAACGTAATATACATCTCCGGCCTGAGTCCGTTTCCTCATCTTGATCTAACTCCATTTGCTTTTTGCATAACATGTTTGGCGTTCACTTGGGGCTTGTCCCGATTCCGACTGCTCGACATGGTTCCCGTTGCGCGGGATGCCGTCGCCGAAGGCATGCGCGACGCCGTGGTTGTCCTCGATGCCGCATATAACATCGTCGACATGAATCCCGCTACCGAACGCTTGCTCGAGCAAAGCGTTTCGCGAGTTATTGGAAAGCCAATTGCGGAAGTCTGGGCTTGTTGGCCGGGAGAGTTGGAACGGTCCGATGGAATAACTGATAACAATCATGAAATAGTATTCGATGATGCGGAAAAGCGGCGCGTATATGATATGCGCATATCACATCAGTCTGATGCAAAAGGGCGCCCTTCATGCAAGGTCGTCATGCTTCGCGACGTCACCGAACACAAGAGCGCTGAGGATGTGCTCAAAGCTTCGGAGGCAAACTACAAGGCGATCTTCGACACGGTAAACGACGCCATTTTCGTTCATGACATCGAGACCGGCGAAATACTCGACGTCAATCAGAAGATGTGCGAAATGTACGGCTATTCTGCTGAGGAAGCGAGACGACTCAACGTTGAGGCGTTAAGCTCGGGCGAACCGCCATATACACAGCGAGACGCCCTTTGCTGGCTGGAGAAGGCCGCCCAAGGGGCGCCGCAGCTTTTCGAGTGGCGGGCGAAGGATAGGGGAGGCCGCCTGTTTTGGGTGGAAGTAAGCCTGAAGCGCGCTGCTATCGGCGGCGTGGACCGCTTGCTCGCAATCGTTCGCGACGTCACCGAGAGAAAACGGACGCAGGAAGCGCTGCAAGAGAGCGACAGGCGGTACCGGTTGCTTGCCCAGAACGTCACAGATGTCATATGGACGATGGAATTGCAGACTATGCGATTTACTTTTGTCAGTCCTTCCGTTATGCGATTACGAGGATACCGTCCCACCGAGGTGATGGCTCAACCGCTGGACGAGGTTCTGGCGCCAGACTCGCTCGAGGTCGCGGCCAAATCTCTTCAGGAAGAACTTCTCAGGGAAGAAGCCAGCCCCAAAGGAATATCCCGCTCGCGCACCATCGAGCTCGAACAATTGTGCAAAGACGGCTCCACCGTCTGGACCGAGGTAACAGTAACTTTCCTGCGTGACCCCGACGGCAAGCCCGTCGAACTTCTGGGAGTCACGCGCGACATCGCCGAGCGCAAGCGAGCCGAAGAAGCGCTTCGGCGTAGCGAGGAAAAGTATCGGCTGCATTTCCAAAACGTCAGCGATTGCATCTATTCCCTGGATAAGGAATTTCGCTTGACCAGCGTCTCGCCCTCAGTCGAAACGCTTTTGGGCTACAGACCCGAGGAAATGCTCGGCCGGCCATTCCATGAACTCAACATCGTAGCGCCGGAATACCTCGAACAGGCCGCTGCAGACGCAGCCCATATCCTGTCAGGCGGCCGAATCGCATCCACAAAATACGAGTTCATCGCCAGAGATGGCGCACGAAGGTTGGGAGATATAAGTGGCGCCCCCTTATATGATGAGGGCGGAAAGATCATCGGTGTTATCTCTGTTGCGCGAGACATAACCCAGCAAAAGCAGCTCGAGCAGCAGCTTCTCCATGCCCAGAAAATGGAAAGCATCGGCACATTGGCCGGCGGCATCGCTCATGACTTTAATAATCTTCTCGCCGGAATTCTCGGCTATGCATCGCTCACAAAAACAAAGATTTCCAACAAAAATGACATCTTCAGATACGTCGACACAATAGAGAAAAGCGCAATCCGGGCCGCTGACCTCGCGTCGCAACTCCTTGCGTTCGCTCGAGGCGGAAAATATGACAGTAGACCTGTTGACCTCAACAGCGTCATAGACGAGACCTTAAAAATTATTGCGAGAACCTTTGAGAAATCCATCGAGATCGAGACGTCCTTTCTCGCTTCGCTTCCCACTGTCGAGGCGGATGCCGGTCAATTGCAGCAAGTGCTGATGAACTTGTGCGTAAACGCCCGAGACGCGATGCCCGACGGAGGCAAATTGATCATCGAGACAAACGTCTCATCTCTGACCGTGGAATACGCCATGACTCACGCCGGGTCGCAACCGGGATCATACGTGTGCTTCTCGGTGACCGACACGGGCGTCGGGATGGACGAGAAGACCATGCAAAGGATATTCGAGCCGTTTTTCACGACAAAACCGCAGGGAAAAGGCACCGGCCTCGGATTGGCAATGGTCTACGGCGTAGTCAGAAATCATGGAGGATTCGTGTCCGTACACAGTGAACCGTGTAAAGGCTCGATATTCAGGGTGTATCTGCCGGTAAATGGCAAACCGGAAACGAAAGACTTACCTTTAGAGGATCGCTACAGCAATCCGATTGGCGCAACTTGCTCTCCGCCGCGACCAGCATAAAAAGGTCATTCTGATTCCCTCGTTCGCATCGCTCAGTTACAAAATTTCAGATTCCTTTCCTATGTTCTTTTATGAACCCAAACCCAGACTTCTCCTCTCTTACCCGCATGGTATTTTGCTGACTTTCGACTTTCCACCCTTGTAGCCCCTTTCACCTTGCTCCTTTCGCCTTTTCCCTCTTCACCAGAAAACCCGGCTTGAAATTCGGTCCGAACATTTCTATCATTAAAGTTAGTCTGATATTGTTCACCGTGGCTGGCACGACAATACTCAAGACAATCTGAAGGAAAGGCCCCGCGTTATGTGTCTAAGGGAAGAAGTACGTCTTGGAAATCTATATCTTTGCGTGTCAGCACCGTGTACCCGAAGAGTGGCGCCCCCCGTTCTCTCCCGAAGAGATCAGCGGCCACAAAGTGCGCCTGATCCAACTCCCGTGTTCCGCGAAGCTTAGCACCGTCCAGTTGCTCCGCCCATTCGAAACAGGGATCGATGGAATTATCGTGATGGCCTGCAGCGAGCAAGCATGCCGGTCACTCGAGGGAAGCAGACGCGCCCGAATGCGTGTCCGCGAGGCCAACAACGCGCTCGCGGAACTCGACATGGGGGCAGTGCGTGTGCTCATAAAACAGGCAGACGGCCAAGAAAAAATGCCTATTTTGGAGGCAGTGGACGAATTGACGAAGAGAATGATGAGTCATGGATGATGAACGGAAAAACGAAGAAGAGAGAAGAAAGAAGAGAGCGAAGAGAGAAAGGTGAATGATAAGATCATAAGCGGGCTTTGATCGCCCTGAATTTACTGAGAGGTAACAGAGAAATGATTATTGCAGAACGCAAACCGCTAGAAGAGATACTGCACATGATTAGCGGAGCTCGCTCAGTGTTGATAGCCGGCTGCGCCACATGCGTGGCCGATTGTATGGCTGGCGGCGAACGCGAGGTTGGCATTCTGGCATCGGCCTTGCGCATAGCGCAGAGGCAGAGAAACGGTGGTGGCGAGTTTCTCGAAATCACCGTCGAGCGCCAGTGCTAACGGGAATTCATTGACCGCATCCGCGAGCTTGTCGAGAAGGCCGATATCGTTATCTCGACCGCGTGCGGCATCGGCGTGCAGGCGATGGCCGAGCGTTACGGCGCGAAGCCGATCTATCCGGGTGTGAACACAAAGTTTCTCGGTCTCCGCCAGGAGGAGGGTTTGTGGGCCGAACGCTGTGGCGCATGCGGCGATTGCACGCTTCATCTGACCGGCGGCGTTTGCCCCATCGCACGCTGCTCGAAGAGCCTTCTGAACGGCCCGTGCGGAGGCTCGACGAAGGGCAAGTGCGAGGTCTCGGACGAAATCGACTGCGGTTGGCAACTCATCGTTGACCGTTTGAAGGCGTTGGGCCAACTCGACCTGTTGGAGGTCAATATCCCTCCCAAGAACTGGGCCACCGAGCGCCATGGCGGACCGCGCAAAGTGATAAAGAAAGAGTTGAGAGATGAAGAGCGGAAGTAACCTCGAAAAAATCTTACAGGCAGGCCACTTTGCGGTCACTGCCGAACTCGGGCCGCCAATGGGCTGCAGCACGGAAGTCGTGCAGAAGAAAATTGAGATGCTTCGGGGCGTCGCCGACGCCTACAACGTCACCGACTGCCAGACGGCGGTCGTGCGCATGAGCAGCATCGCGACTTCGATTTTCCTCGTGCAGGCCGGCATGGAGCCGGTTATGCAAATGACATGTCGCGACCGCAACCGGATCGCAATGCAGAGCGATATCCTCGGCGCGGCCGCGCACGGAGTCAAAAATTGCCTTTGCATCGCCGGCGACCATCAGTCCTTCGGCGCCGCGGGCAAACTTAAGGGACATCCCGGCGCGAAGAACGTCTACGACGTGGACTCGATCCAACTCGTCGGCATTCTGAGAGGCCTCCGCGACGAAGCGCGTCAGCAGGGAGGCGACCCGCTCGATGGGCGCGTGCCTCTGTTCATAGGCGCCGCGTGGACGCCCCTGGGCGACCCGATTGAAATCCGGACCATGCGGCTGGGAAAGAAAATCAACGCCGGGGCTGATTTCATTCAAACTCAGGCGGTTTTTGACATTAACCGTTTTTCAGAAGCGATGAAGAAAGCGCGCGACCGCGGGCTGCATGAGCGCGGCGCTATTCTCGCAGGCATCATCGTCCCCAAAAGCGCCGGCATGCTCTCGTACATGAACGAATCCGTCCCCGGTGTGATAGTGCCCGAAGAACTAATTCGCCGCATGAAAGGCGCTTCCGACCAGAAGGCGGAGGGCATTGCAATCGCGGTCGATCTCGTGCGGCAAGCACAGCAAATTGAAGGCGTGCGCGGCGTTCACATTCAAGCCATTGAGTGGGAGGCAGCCGTGAAAGCAGTAGTCGAGGGCGCGGGGCTTCTGCCCCGCCCGAAGATGTAGAGACAAATGCCGAAGAAATACCACATAACCGCGCAGGTGATGCCGCCCCGTTTTGCGCCCGTGCCCAAATACTCGATGATCGAGAAAGAGGGCTGCCTCGGGTGTCTCCAGTGCGCAAAACGCGAATGCGTCTATGACGTCTACAAGAATCGCAGATTCGATCCCGAACAGATGATCGATTCGATAGACTACCTTTGCAAGAACTGCTTGCGCTGCATTCAGGGCTGCAAGAACCAGATCATAAGCAAGATGTGCAATCCGGATTTCCTGGCGCTCGGCGACGAATATTGGAAACCCGCCCTCATCTCGAGCCTATGGGATCAGGCCACAACCGGCAAGATTCCCGTCTCCGGCGCGGGATACCGCGGGCCATTCTCCGGTCCGGGTTTCGACGCGATGTGGACGGATATGTCTGAAATTGTTCGGCCCACCCGCGACGGAATTCACGGCCGCGAATACATAAGCACCTCGGTTGACATAGGTCGCAAGCTCGCGCAGCTCGATTTCGGACCTGACGGCGAACTGCGGTCGGAAACGCCTCCACTCGTTGAAATCCCTGTCCCATTCATCTTCGACAAGCTGCCATTCGGCGTGTTCAACGAAAAGGTGCGGACCGGCTTCGTGCGCGCCGCCGAGTTGGTCGGCACAATGGTTGTTGTTCCGCAGAGCGATATCGACTGGAAACTGATGGACCATATCGACAACATTATTCCCCTGATTGCATCTCCTGAGCTTATTCGGGGACACGATGAAGCATCATGTCCCCGAATAAGCGTCAGGCAGAACGATGAGGCATCATGTCCCCGAATAAGCGTCAGGCAGAACGATGAGGCATCATGTCCCCGAA
>CAYVDS010000075.1:1326-8468 GCA_964450145.1 uncultured bacterium | reverse complement strand
TAAGCGTCGGGCAGAACGATGAGGCATCATGTCCCCGAATTGGCGGCGAGGAAATCATCAAACGGTCGAGAATGGTCGAACTGGAAGACAGCTCGGACATTGTGCAGCGGATGGCGTCGGTGAAAGAACTCAATGCGTCGGTGGTGACGTGTATTCGCATTCCGATGAGCAAAACCACAGCCTCGCGCGTCGAAGAGCTCACGCGCTCGGGCGCTGAGGTCATCCATATCGTCGCGGATTGGCAGGGTAAAGAGCCCGCCACTCCCGCAGGGGCGTCCCGCCGTGGCGGGACTGCGCCCTCTTCAAGATTCATCAAAGACATTCTGCGCGAGGTTCATCTGAACCTGATAGAAAAAGCTTTGCGCGATGAAGTGACGCTTATCGCGAGCGGCGGCATCGCGATGGCCGAGCACGTGGCGAAGGCTATTATCTGCGGCGCAGACCTTGTCGGCATTGACATGGCGCTCGAAGTGGCGCTGGAATGCCGCGTGTGCAAGCGATGTCTCCACGGGCGAAGCTGCCCCGTGACGATTGAATCAGTTGATCCCGAGTGGGCGGCGCTCAGAATCCGCAATATGATGTGTTCATGGCATTCACAGTTGATAGAAGTGCTCGGTGCGATGGGGCTCCGCGAAGTCAGGCGGCTCCGTGGCGAGGTGGGCCGGGCCTTGTTCTTTGAAGACCTCGAGAAGGAGGCGTTCGGGGATGTCAGAATCGCCCCAGACTCTTACTATACAACACGATGATTATTCGCACTTGACGGGCCGCAAGGCGGTACACACGCCGTCGCGCTTCCGCAATCAGGTGTCTAAATATCGGGTGTTCCGCAGTCGCGCGTGCACTGTCTGCGGCAAATGCGCCGAGCTGTGCCCCTATGGCGTTCATGTCCTCAGCGGCGACCGGATGTTGCGCCCGAGAGAGGCGTTCTGCATCGGGCCTGCATGCCGGCAGAACAAATTCTACTGCATAGACCAATGTCCCGAGAAAGCTCTCTCGATGGGCATCAACCCCTTGTTCGAAACCATGGGCGATGCGCGTTGGCCGGCCGATATGCTGCTCGCGACGTGGGTGATGGCCGAAACCGGCGACGTCCCCGCCAACGACTTCGAATACCAATTCGGCCGCTCCGGCGGCGGCTTCGACAAACTCGCCTTCGATTTTCCAAAGAATCCGTCAAGCAGTCTCGATGAAGATGAAATAGACCTCAGCATCGAGTTAAACCGTTCCGACGACGACGCCGAACGGATCAGCATTGATATCCCGGTGTACGGCGGCGGCATGTCGTTCGGCTCGGTGAGCGAACACACGATTCTCGGCCGCTGCATCGCCGCCCGCAACTGGAACACGTTCACATGCACCGGTGAGGGCGGCTATCCGGAAGCGCTCGTCCCGTTCAAGCGACACGTCATCACTCAGGTGGCCACGGGCCTCTTCGGCGTGCGCGAAGAGACGATTCAACGGGCCCGCATCATCGAGTTCAAGTATGCGCAGGGCGCTAAGCCCGGGCTTGGCGGCCATCTCCTCGGCGATAAGGTGACTCCGCAGGTGGCCCGCATGAGGGAAGCGGTCGCGGGCAGTTCCCTGTTCTCGCCGTTCCCGTTCCATTCGGTCTACTCGGTCGAGGACCACAAGAAACACGTTGACTGGATAAAGGCGATAACTCCAAAGTCGCTCATCTCGGTGAAAGTTTCAACGCCAACCGACGTGGACATGGTGGCTGTCGGCAGTTACTACGCGGGCGCCCACATCATCCACATAGACGGCAGCTACGGCGGTACCGGCGCGGCCCCTGATATCGCGAAGAAGAATATAGCGATGCCGATTGAATACGCCATTCCGAAGGTTCATAAGTTTCTCTGCGAAGAAGGTGTCCGCGACCGTATCGTATTGGTAGCGTCCGGCGGCTTGCGCAACCCGTGGGACGTCGCGAAGGCCATAGCTTTGGGCGCCGACGCGGTCGTGATAGGCACAGCCGAGATGGTCGCCCTCGAATGCCTGCGCTGCGCCAATTGTGAGAGCGGCAGAGGGTGCGCGCGCGGCATCGCAACCACAGACCCCGAATTGACGGAATTGATCCAGATTGACTACGCGGCGCGGCGTCTGAGCAATCTCTATCTGGCGTGGAGCAAGGAGCTGAAGCGCATACTGAAGCGCCTGGGCATGAAAAGCATACGCGATCTGGTCGGCCGCACTGATTGCCTGCTGCGGTTGCGATAACCGTCGAGACCTGCGAAATAGATTTGCCCGACGTCATTCTGAGCGCCCCTTAATTCGGGGACACGATGCCGCATCATGTCCCCGAATTAAGGAGAACAAAAGCAGTTTTTCAGAGCGAAGCGGACAAAGAGGTGACTGGCTCGGTAGGAAAAGAAATGATGAACAAGATGGTTGAAAACATACTGAACTCGCGAGCGAAATTGCTCGAGGGCTTTCCACATCCGGAATCCCGCAAGGAATCCGAAGAAGGCGGCTGCGGTGTCGTCGGATTCGCCTGCAACATCCCCGTCCGCGGAAAACATATCTACGAGCCCTCATGCCAAATGCACAACCGCGGCAACGGAAAGGGAGGCGGCATAGCAGCGGTCGGCTTCGTGCCCGAACAACTCGGCGTGAGCCGTGGAATCCTCGATTCGCACTACATGCTTCAGATCGGCCTGCTGGACCCGGCGATCCGGACCGCGGTCGAGAACGAATATGTCCTGCCTTTCTTCGATGTGGCCAATGCGGGCATGATCCCCACCGTGGACGCTTATCGTGACGTTGAGGGTCTCGATGTCCGGCCCCCCGACGTGCTCCGGTGCTTCGCTAGAGTCAAGTCCGACGTGCTCGATAAATTCATCCGCGACAATAAGCTCGAGACGCTCGACCGGCGCGACGCCGAAGACGAGTTCGTGCATCAGAACAGCTTCAAACTGAACCGCGCATATTACGCTTCGTTGGGCGATAAGAAAGCGTTCGTGCTGTCGCATGGCAGGAACATGATGATTCTCAAGATCGTCGGCTACGCCGAAAAAGTCGCGGAATACTATTTGCTCGACGATTTCAAGGCGCACTGCTGGATCGCGCACCAGCGCTATCCCACCAAGGGGCGCGTCTGGCATCCGGGCGGCGCTCATCCGTTCATCGGGATGAACGAAGCGCTTGTGCACAACGGCGACTTTGCGAACTATCTTTCAGTCGGCGAGTATCTCAAGATGCGCAACGTGTATCCGCTGTTCCTGACCGATACCGAAGTGTCAGTCCTCCTGTTCGATCTATGGAAACGTGTTTATGGATACCCCCTCGAGTATGTGATCGAGGCTATGGCCCCCACGACCGAGTTGGATTTCGACCGGCTACCCGCCGAGAAACAGCGCGTCTATCGACGGATACAGTCGTGCCACATGCACGGTTCGCCCGACGGGCCGTGGTTCTTCATCATCGCGCGCAACGATGTGGCGAACAAACAGTTGCAACTCATCGGCATTACCGACACGTCGATGTTGCGGCCGCAAGTGTTTGCGCTCTCCAAGGGCGAGGTCGAGATCGGTCTGTGCTGCTCGGAGAAGCAGGCTATTGACGCGACGCTCCACTCGCTGGCGAAGGAAGACTCGCGTTTCCATCCGATTGCTGATAAATACTGGAACGCGAGAGGCGGCAGTCACACTGACGGCGGCGCGTTCATTTTCACTCTTTCCGGCGACGGTGACACCCGTAAGCTCACGTGCACCGATAAGTTCGGCGTCGAGGTCACTTTGCCGCCGAACAAGAAGGGCCGCGACCGCACAATCGAAATTACTGCGCCGCGCGATTCTGGCAAGGGCGCCGACAAGATCGACAATTTGGTCCGGCGGGAAGACGCCGACGCGCTCTTCGAGTGGCTTTCCGGCGAACTTGTCTCGTGGGATTACAACACACTCGGATGGGCTCTCAAGGAAACCGCGCGGGCGGCTTGCGAGAACGACGATACTCGCGCGACCGTCGTCAAGGCGCTCACGCTCTTGAATGACCGCCGCTATCCCACTGGCGATAAGAAGCGGAGCTCAATTCTTGACCTAGTGAGGAACGCGCTCGAGTCCGTCTTCGAAGGATGTCTTCCCATCACCGCCGAGGGGACTTCTCGTTTCCGTTTCATTGATTGGGATACGCGCCAGCAACTGCGCGGCCCTCACGAAGGTGAACAAACGCTTGTGCTCAACGTCGCGGGCTTCTCAGCCGAGGGACCTTTGTGCCATTCGCATCTGCTGGTGAAGGCTAACCATCTCGGCTGGAAGAGATTCATAGTTTACGGCTTCAAAGGAGAACGGTTTTCCGGCTGCGGGTTTGGCCCTCGGACGGAAGGCGTAGTCATCGACTTGTATGGCAGCACCGGCGACTATGTCGCATCGGGCATCGACGGCATGGAGGTGTACATCCACGGCAATGGGCAGGACCAACTTGCCCAGATAACTAAGGCGGGCAAGCTCGTCGTGTACGGCGACGTGGGACAAACCTTCATGTACGGCGCCAAAGGCGGCTCCGTCTATGTGATGGGCAACGCCGCCGGGCGTCCTCTCATCAACGCGGTCGGACGGCCGCGCGTGGTCATCAACGGAACTTGCCTCGACTTCCTTGCTGAGTCGTTCATGGCGGGCGACGCGCTGAACGGCGGCGGCTTCGTGGTCCTCAATGGAATAGATATCGACGACGACGGCAACGTGCGTGAGCTCCCTTTGCCGTATCCGGGCTCGAATCTCTTCTCGCTTGCGTCGGGCGGCGCAATCTACGTGCGCGACCCGTACCACCGCGTGATTGACGAGCAGTTGAATGGCGGCGAATTGGTCTCGATGACCGATAAAGACTGGAAACTGATCCTCCCCATGCTCGAACGCCTCTTCGGCATCTCGGTAAAGGAGCACTTGCTCAAGGTCGACGGCCGCCCCGTGCGCCCGGAAGACGCCTACCGAAAAGTCCGACCTGTCAAACTCGCCGTCCTCACAAAAGTGGACGATACGGAATAGAAGTGTCTAAAGTGCCTAAAGTGAGCTAGAGTGCCTAAAGTGTCTAAGAGCGTAAAGAAGAGAAACTAATCTGCCAACCGGTCCTCTTTCCCTCTTTCCTCGTTCACCGTGTATCATTCTCCTTTTTGTTTCCCCCCTTTTTCACCTGTTACCCTTTTCACCTTTTCCCCCTTCATGCAGCTTGCACGTTTTCCTGCCACCCGCTAGAATACTCTCAGCTATGGAAAAAAGACTTTGCAGTGTTATTGACCTTGGGCTGTGCTCGTTCGACAAAGCGTATGCGCTTCAGCAAGCGGTCCTCGAAGCGAAAATCGACGGCTCCTCCGAAGACACGCTCATACTCGTCGAGCATTTCCCGATCATCACGCTCGGGCGCCGCGGCCGCATCGAACACGTCTGCGCCTCCGCCGAGCGTCTGCAAGCCGAAGGGATCGAGGTGCGGAACATAGACCGCGGCGGCGACGTGACCTATCACGGGCCCGGCCAGCTCGTAGGATATCCCATCATCGACCTGAAGGCCCACAAACAGGACGTGGATTGGGTCCTCAGACAATTGGAGACCGTCGTCATACGCTCGCTCAAGCGCCTCAATATAGATGCCTGCGCTGTCCATGGCATGACCGGCGTGTGGGTGGGAGGCGCAAAGATAGCCGCCATCGGCATCGGAATCCGCCATTGGGTAACGTTTCACGGGTTCGCCCTCAACGTCGATCCTCCCATGAAACATTTCGAGCTCATCATCCCCTGCGGCCTTAAGAACAAACCGGTCACGTGTGTGCGCGACGTGCTCGCCAGCGCTCCGGATATACCCGCGATCAAGCAAATTGTCATCGAAAGCTTTTGCGAAACCTTCGAATTGGAGCGGGCCTCCGCTTGATTTTCCCCGCTTTTCAAGTTATGATATAAGTGAGTTCGCCTATGAAAACCGAAAATCTCATGCAACCGAAACTGACCGAAATCCTCGAGCAAATGGTGTTGCTCAGGGCTTCCGATTGCTATCTGAAAGTGGGGGAAAAGCCCTTTTTTCGTGTCAATGGCAGAATACAAAAGCACAAATTCACCACCGTTTCGGACGAAGACATGTCGGCCTATATGCAGGCCGCGATGACGGATTTTCAGCGCGATCGCTTCGCCAAGGACCCGGACCTCGACCTCGCGTATGACACGAATGACGGCAGGAGATTCAGAGTAAACGTATTCCGCCAGCGCGGTCACGTCGGCATGGTCATTCGGCTCATCCCGTCCGAAAACCTCAGCTTCGATTTCCTGTTCCTGCCTCCCGTCGTTCGGGAATTTGCGGAATTGACGCGCGGACTCGTTATCGTCTCAGGCGCGACCGGCAGCGGCAAAACGACCACGCAGGCCGCGATGATTGACCACGTGAATTCCAATTTCAACAAACACATTGTGACGATCGAAGACCCTATCGAGTTCATACATTACAATAAGAAGAGCATCATAAATCAGCGCGAGGTCGGTTTCGACACCAACTCCTTTGCCGATGCGCTGAAACACGTGGTCAGGCAGAGCCCCGACGTCATCCTCATCGGCGAAATGAGGGATTTGGAGACCATGCTCGTCGCGCTTTCCGCCGCTCAGACCGGCCATCTCGTTCTCACAACGCTCCACAATGTCGACACGGCCCAGACGATCGACAGGATCATCAACTATTTCCCCGAATATATGAGGCATCAGGTGAGGCTCGAGCTGTCATTGTGCCTCATGGGCGTCATCTGTATGCGTCTTCTCCCGCGCAAGGACGGCCGCGGCCGAGTTCCCGCAGTCGAGATCATGCGCACGACGCCGCTCATCAGAAAACTGCTCCTCGAGGGCAATACCAAATCGATACCAGACTACATCAAAGAGGGGCGCGAGTTCGGAATGCAGACCTTCAATCAGGCGCTTCTCGACCTCTTCCAGCAGGGGCTCATCAACTATGAGGACGCCCTGCTGAACGCCTCGAATCCCGAGGAGTTCAAGTTGAACGCCCAGGGGCTTTTCACGGGCACCGATTCCCTGAGAGCACGACAAACATAATCGCACGGGAGGCAGATCACGGAAGTTCACCGCTCTGAGCCAACCACTCCGGAGGCATTAAAAGGTGACGCACGCGCCGACATGAAGAACCTTTTCGACCTCGTAATGGTCCGAAAAGCATCCGAC
>CAYVDS010000075.1:0-1316 GCA_964450145.1 uncultured bacterium | reverse complement strand
CTTCTCCTCACTGCGGGCGCGCCGCCGCTGCTCAGAATCAACGGCGAACTGAAGGCGACCGAATACCCCGAACTCACGCCCGAGGAAAACAAGCGGCTCATATACAGCATCCTCTCCGACAAACAGAGGGAGCGGTTCGAGGAAACACGCGAGCTCGACATGTCAATCGGCGTGACCGGTGGTCACCGCTTCCGGGTCAACGTCTACATGCAGAAGGGCTGCGTCACCGCCGCGCTCAGAGCAATCGCGGAGCTAATACCGTCGCTCGAAGAACTCGGGCTGCCCAAAATAATCGCCAAGCTCGCATTCAGGCCGCAGGGGCTGATCCTTGTCACCGGGCCTACCGGTCACGGAAAGACCACCACACAGGCCGCAATGATCGATCTCATCAATTCGCATAAGCGTTGCCATATCATAACCGTGGAAGACCCGATCGAATACGTTCATCACCACAAGAAATCGGTCGTCGACCAGCGCGAAATCGGAAGCGACACATTCTCTTTCCCCGCCGCGCTGAAGTACGTGCTCCGGCAAGACCCCGACGTAATCCTCATCGGCGAGATGCGCGACCTCGAAACTATCTCCTCCGCGCTCACCGCCGCCGAGACGGGCCACCTGGTCATCGCGACTCTCCATACGAACGACGCCATCCAGACGGTTGACCGCATCGTCGACGTGTTCCCGTCGCATCAGCAGCAGCAGATTCGCATCCAGTTGGCGCTGAGCATGCTTGCGGTGGTCTCCCAGCGACTGCTCCCTCGCGCGAACGGGAAAGGCCGCGTGCTGGCGTGCGAGATACTCAGGAACAATTCGGCCGTCGGCAACCTCATCCGCGAGGCCAAGACGCACCAGATATACAGCATTATGGAAACCCACTCGAAGGACGGCATGATTACCCTGGATGCGTCCATCAAACAACTCTATCTCCGGGGCATCATATCGTACGACGTGGCCGTCAACCACGTCCGCAACCCGCAAAGCATCGCAAACGCATAGTCAGTAGCAGGTCCGAGATGGCAATCCGTCCGGAGGCATTCTCTTTCCTCATCTCAAAGATATTGTTTTCTCTCTTGGGTTTGCCCGTTGAGATAGTAATTCGCAGCGCTGACAAGCCTTTCCGAGATTTAAACGGCTGGACAACCTGTAATGCCCCGCCTTTGGTTTCTTCTTTTTCCCGGAATCTGTACTACTCAACTTCAAGATCGTAAATTTCTGTCGTGATTCTTACAACGCAGTCATTGCGAGCGAAGCGAAGCAATCTTCTGTCACCGGTCACTTCAAACCCAGCCAGGGAGGGGCGGTTTAAAACCCGCCAT
>CAYVDS010000074.1:0-21960 GCA_964450145.1 uncultured bacterium | reverse complement strand
CCGCTCCTCGTCGAAGCATTCATCGAGGAGTTCAATGAGAGCCACAACAAATCCGTCAAAGGCGTCAGTCGCGGCGTGATGGACGCTCTCATGAACTGTGACTGGCCCGGCAACGTCCGCGAGCTTCGGAACTGCATCGAGGGCATGGTCGCTTTCTCCCGACCCGGCTCCGTGCTCGGAGTGTCCGACCTGCCGCCCTATCTGCGCGAGCAAAAACCCTCGACCGACGGCTTCTATCTCCACGTCGGCATGACCATGCAGGACGTCGAGAAGACCCTCATTGAGAAGACCCTCCACTCCACTGGCTACAATAAAGAGAAAACCGCCGAAATCCTCCGGATCGGACTGAGGACGCTGTATAGGAAGATCAAGGAGTATCAGATAGAATAGCATCTGCCCGTTTTGTCAAATGGGCAGATGATTGCCCCTAAAGAATCTGCCTCCCGATGTTTCAAACTGCGATAGGGCCACCCAATATGTCGGGTGAAGACAGTTCTCCCTCCACATACCGGTTCGCAATCGCTTCATTCTGAGATACATCCTCGTGCTTTTTCATGAGATTCATGAATGAATGAGCTCCCTCTACATCTGCCATTTGGGCAAACCGATGGTGAGATTCGACAGCTTCGACACTTCGTGTCAAGCGCACATCTTGTTGTGCCAAAAACAGTTATGGAACAGCGGCGCGGACTGGCATCGCCATTGCTTATAGTTGTGGTACATGAGGGTGTGTATTGCGTTTATGAACAGGAATATGAATAGTAATTGAATATAATGATGGAAGGGAGGTACGCAGAAGAAAAACAGGCGCGAGGGTAAGGAGTACAGTATCTGATCTCCGGCGCGGGCCGGGGATCGAATCAGTGGATTAACCGTTATTATTTGGTAAGCGAAAGGAGCGTAGGCATGAAGGTAAAACCTTTGGCCGACAGGATTCTGGTCCGCAGAATCGAAGAGCAAGAGGTCAAGAAAGGCGGAATTATAATCCCTGATACCGCCAAGGAAAAGCCCCAGGAGGCCGAAGTCATGGCAGTAGGCCCGGGCGCTGTTGGCGAGGACGGCAAGCGGATTCCCATGGAAGTGAAAAAGGGCGACCGCATCCTCATCGGGAAATACGCGGGAACGGAAGTGAAGATCGACGGAAAAGAATACATCATAATGCGCGAAGACGACGTCCTCGCCATCATCGGATAGTTCAAGGAAGGGAGGCTCAAAAGATGCCTGCAAAACAGTTGAAGTTCAGCGAAGATGCCCGACACGCGATCCTTCGGGGGGTCGAAAAACTGAGCGCCGCCGTGAAAGTGACGCTGGGCCCGAAGGGCCGTAATGTCGTCTTAGACAAGAAGTGGGGCGCCCCCACCATCACCAAGGACGGCGTGACCGTGGCGAAAGAGATCGAACTCGAGGACCCCTATGAGAACATGGGCGCCCAAATGGTGAAAGAAGTCGCCTCGAAGACGAGCGACGTAGCGGGCGACGGCACCACAACGGCCACGATTCTGGCCGAGGCGATTTACCGGGAAGGCCTCAAGAACGTCACCGCCGGCCGCAACCCGATGGACCTCAAGCGCGGAGTGGAGAAGGCCGTCTCCACCGTCATTGACGAACTCAAGAAGCTGAGCAAGGACGTGAAAGACCGGAAAGAAATCTCGCAGGTCGCCACAATCTCGGCAAACAGCGACGCGGCCATCGGCGACATCATCGCCGACGCGATGGATAAAGTGGGCAAGGACGGCACCATCACGGTCGAAGAAGCGAAGGGCATGGAAACCACACTCGAGGTAGTCGAGGGAATGCAGTTCGACAAGGGATTCCTTTCTCCCTATTTCATTACGAATCCGGACCGGCAAGAGGCCGTGCTCGAAAACGCCTATGTCCTGATTCACGAAAAGAAAATCTCCAACTTGAAGGACCTTCTGCCGCTCTTGGAGAGTGTGGCGAAGTCGGGCAAGCCGCTTCTGGTGATCGCCGAAGACGTCGAAGGCGAGGCTCTCGCGACGCTCGTAGTAAACAAGCTGCGGGGAACCCTTAATTGCTGCGCGGTCAAGGCACCGGGTTTCGGCGACAGGCGCAAAGCCATGCTTGAGGACATCGCGATTCTCACCGGCGGCCGCTCCATTTCCGAAGAAATGGGGATCAAGCTCGAGAACATCAAGCTTGATGATTTGGGCCGAGCGAAGCGAATCGTCATAGATAAAGACAACACCACGATCGTCGAGGGCGCCGGCAAGACCGCGGACATAAACGGCCGCGTGAGTCAGATACGGAAGCAGATCGAGGACACCACGTCCGACTCTGACCGCGAGAAGCTGCAAGAACGGCTCGCGAAGTTGGCGGGCGGCGTGGCCGTCATCAATGTGGGCGCTGCGACAGAAACCGAGATGAAGGAGAAGAAAGCTCGCGTCGAAGACGCTTTGCACGCGACCCGCGCCGCCGTCGAGGAAGGGATCATCCCGGGCGGTGGAGTGGCTCTCCTGAGGACGCTTGCTGCTATAACCAAAATGAACCTCGAGGGCGACGAAGGCATCGGAGCGCTCATCGTGAAGCGCGCGCTCGAAGAACCCGCACGGCAACTTGCAGATAATGCGGGCCTCGAAGGTTCGGTAGTCGTCGAACGCCTGAAGGGCGAGAAGGGCGCTATGGGATTCGATGTTGCCAACGAGGAATACGTTGACATGTTCAAGGCTGGCATCATCGACCCGACCAAGGTGACACGCACGGCCCTTCAAAACGCTTCGAGCATCGCCAGCCTGCTGCTGACTACCGAGGCGCTTGTGACCGAAGTGCCCGAGAAGGAAAAACCGGCTATGCCGGGCGGCATGCCGGGCGGCGGCGAGATGTACTAAGCGGTTCGGCTTTGCGAACAAGAACCCAATGCGAATAAATCCCCCCTGCCCCCCTTTGCAAAGGGGGGGGTGGGGGGATTTTGCAAAGGGAGCGTTTATTCGGGGACACCATGCCGCATGGTGTCCCCGAATAAGCGCCAGACAGCGTCGCGCCTGAATGGATTTCCACTGCCGTGAGTACGCAACAAGGGAATGGGACGAAATACCCTAAAATAAGGAACTCGCATCATGATTGAGGTGGAACACCTGACTAAGCACTACGGGCCGACTCCGGCCATCGAGGACGTGTCATTCACGGTCGAGCGCGGAGAGGTACTCGGGTTCCTCGGCCCAAATGGCGCCGGGAAAACCACGACGATGCGCATCCTGACCTGTTTCATTCCTGCCACCAGCGGCACAGCCCGCGTGGCGGGATTCGACGTCTTCACGCAATCACTCGAAGTCCGAAAGAGGATCGGTTACCTGCCCGAACGAGTGCCCGTTTACAAAGATATGACCGTCGATTACTACCTCGATTTTGTCGCCCGACTGAAAGGTGTCCCCTCACGCCTGAGGAAGATCAAGCTGGGAGAAGTGAAAGCAAACTGCGGCATTGAGGACGTCTCCAACAGGCTCATCGAGAAACTCTCACGCGGATACATCCAGCGGGTCGGCCTCGCGCAGGCAATGCTCAATGACCCGGAAGTGCTGATCCTCGACGAACCCACCGTCGGGCTCGACCCCAAGCAAATCGTCGATATCAGGAATCTCATTAGAAGCCTTGCTGGCAAGAGGACGATAATCCTTAGCACCCACATTCTACCCGAAGTGAGCATGATATGCGACAGCGTCGCCATAATCAGTGAAGGCAGAATCGTCGCGAAAGATTCGATCAGCAACCTCCGCGCCGGCCGACAAATGAAGGTCACGCTCGGAGTCAACGGCCCGGCCGACAAGGTTATTGCAGCCGTCTCGGCGGCAGAGGGCGTCGAAAGGGTGACTGTATTGCAAAGCGCGGCGGCAAGTGTTCGCCTCGACATTAATTTCAAGCCGGGCGTTGATCCCCGTCCGAAGATATCGGCGCTTATTGTGAACAATGGCTGGGAACTGATAGAACTTAGGCCTGAGGGATTAAGCCTTGAGGACATCTTCATGAGAGCGACCGCCGAGGAGTGCGAGGTGAAGCGATGAAGAACATTCTGACGATGACACAGAAGGAATTGCGTTCGTACTTCCAGTCGCCAATCGCGTACGTCGTCATCGCCGTTTTCCTTATCTTAATGGGGTACATCTTCCAGCGAGTGTTTTTTGAATTCTATCAGTATTCCTTGGCGGTTTCGCGGGAGATTTCAGGAAACCCGTACGCAATGGACCGGTACGAGGTCAATGTCACCCGCCAAGTGCTGGAACCGATATTCTACACGATAAGTTTTCTTTCGCTGTTCATCATTCCCATGCTGACAATGCGCTCGCTCGCCGAAGAAAAGAGGTCGGGTGCGGTTGAGCTTCTCTTTACCTATCCTGTTCGCGACATTGAAGTCGCCATATCTAAGTTCCTCGCATGTTTCATCGTGTACGCCTGCATGATCGGCCTGACGCTGCTGTATCCCGCGCTGAGCGCAAGGCTGTCGAATCCCGAGATGGGGAGCGTCGCCATGGGATACGTTGGCCTGCTGCTGAGCGGCGCCGCCTTTGTTTCCGTGGGCATTTTCATCTCGTCGATGACCGAGAACCAGATAATCGCGGTGGCCGCCAGTTACGGCCTATTGCTTTTGTTCTGGCTCCTCGGAGCGGCTGAAGACAGCGTGCCGCCGCCCTACAACACAGTCTTGACCGACATCTCGCTTTTCAATCATATGGAAAATTTTGCGCGCGGCGTATTAAACACGCACGACCTCGTTTACTATGTCAATTTCGTTGTATTATTCATGTTCTTGACGCTCCGCTCATTGGAAATCACTAAGTGGAAAGGGAAGGCGTGACCGATGAACTCGCGGCTCAGGCTCTCAACGCGGTACGGGATAAATACGGCAATAGCCATCGCGCTTGTCATGCTCATAGTCGGTCTTGTTGAAGCGTTCTCATACCGGCATAACTGGCGCAAAGATTTCACGGCGAACAAACGGCATAGCCTTTCGGAACAAACCCTCAACGTGCTGAAGGATATGAAAGAGCGCCTCAAGGTTACCGCCTTCGCATTGAAAAGCGACCCGTCTTACGAAGAGATGAAACAGCTGCTGGACATATATCAATACGACTCGAAGATGCTCGATGTCAACATAGTGGACCCCGACCTCAGCCCGAGCCTCGCCAATCAGTACGACATCCGGCGCCACGGCGTCCCCGTGGCTTTTCTTGAAGGTCAAAAGGGACGCGAGACCGTGACGACGTTTGACGAAGAGCATCTGACCAACGCGCTCATCAAAATCACCCGGGGCAAGAAGAAGATTGTGTATTTCTTGACGGGACACGGAGAGAAATCACTCGACGATCCTGAAGAAAACGGGATAAGCGCACTCAAGCGGATGCTGGAAGAGAAGAACTATGAGCCAACGATATTGATGCTAATTCGGGCGGAAAGAGTTCCTGACGACTGCGCCGTGCTTATCGTCGCGGGACCGCAAAAGGATATGCTCCCGCCGGAAATGGATTCGATACAGAAATATATCCAAACGGGGGGACGAGTGTTGTTCCTTATTGACCCTGAGACAGGCCCCTCGCTCACGCCTTTCCTCGAAAAATACGGGATAGTATTGGGAAACGATATCGTGATCGACCGCTTGAGCAGGCTTTTTGCCGGAGACTACTTCACGCCGCTGCTGACCACGTATTCCGAGCATCCCGTCACCAGGAGCCTGGGGGCAGCGGCGTTCTTTCCGCTTGCCCGTTCGGTTTCGACGCGCGAGGCGGCGGGAGTTCATGCGACGTGGCTCGCCAAAAGCGGGGAAGGCAGTTGGGCTGAAACCGATCTCGAAGGGCTGAAAAAGAACAAAGCTGCTTTCGATGCCGGCAAGGATGTGCCCGGTCCTGTGCCGCTCGCGGCCGTCTCAGAGATGGATGCCTCTGAAGAAGAGCTTGGAAAACAGACCGAGACCGCAAATGCCGCTATCGTGGTGTTCGGAGATTCCGATTTCATCACGAACGGAAGGCTGAATCTCCAGGCTAACGCGGAACTGTTCATGAACGCAGTCTACTGGCTAGGAAGGGAAGAGACGCTCATCGCAATCCCGCCGAAACAGGCCAAATTCTCACCCGTTGTCTTGACTCCGGCAGATGCGAGGATGCTGTTCTTCCTGCCGGTTATCGTCCTCCCCGGCGCTGTGCTGTTCGCCGGCATCTACGTTTTCTTGAGGAGGAGCAGGCACCCGTGAGCTATAAGCGTACTCTGGTTGTCTTTATAATATTTGTAACCCTTGCCGCTTCGTATTACTTCTATGAAATCAAGGGCAAAACGTCACGTGAGGAAAAGGAACAGAAAGCAAAGCTTTTGCTTTCTTTCAAGCCCGAGGACGCCGCAACGCTTGTTTTGAAAAGGCCGGGCGAGATGCTTGTCGTCGAGAAAACAGCCGAAAAATGGCGCCTCACGCAGCCGGTTATTGCTCCTGCGGAACAGAAAACCGTCGAACAGATCGTGCGCGCCCTGTCGGAACTGAAGTATGAGCGCGAACTCGGACCGCAGAGTGACATTGAGACATTTGGCCTGAAGGCGCCCGCGGTAGAAGTCGAAGTCAAGGGGGCTCACGCAGACATCGGCGCGCTTCTCATGGGCGCCCCGACCCCCGACGGGAGTGGCGTCTACGCAAAACGAGTCTCGGACGACAAGGTCTACACGATTGCGAAGTCAACGAAGGACTCGGTTAACAAGACTCTTTTTGACATACGCGATAAAACTGTATTCGACTTTGCGATGCCCGATGTCAAAGGGCTGGCGGTCTCGTTGAGCGGTCAGACCATAGCCTTTGAGGCTGCTTCGGAAGACAACTGGCGGATGACAGCGCCGGAAAAGTATCCCGCTGACGCCGACAAAATCCGCAAGCTGCTCGACTCAATCAAGTATTCGCGCATCCAACGATTTATCGAGGAGGAAGCGTCGGACATAGAGAAGTATGGGCTTTCAAAGCCGCGGGCGAGTTTCGAGCTTGCCTTCGCCGACGATAAGAAAGTCCTCATGGTCGGCGATGAAACCGCCCCCGATTCGGGCTCGGTCTATGCCCGCCGGGACGACCAGCGACAAGTGTTCGAGCTTCGGTCCGATATACTCAGAAACTTGTCGCGAAAAGCGGACGAATGGCGGGATATGCATCTGGCACGGTTCAATCTCGCGGAGGTAGCCCGAGTCCAAGTCGAAAAGCCAGATGGACAAATCGTGGCCGAGCGCATAGGAGAGGGCCGCAATGAGTGGAAGCTTGTCGAGCCGCAATCGGCCAAGGCGGACAAGGATAAAATAGAGGAGTTATTTACGGAGTTGCTCGAGGCCAAAGCTGTTCGTTTCCTGAAGGCAAGCGATGCCAAAACAATCAGCACAGCATTCGACAATCCGCTCGTCCGGGTAACGCTTTCGGACAAGGGCGGCGAAACGGAATCTCAACTCTCTTTGGGAAAGATGGAGGGCAAACCGGAGGTTTACGCGAAAACAAATCTGCTGGCCGAGGTTTCTGTGGTAAGGGAACGACTTCTGACGAAGTTATCCATTCAACCGGAAGAATTCAGAGACAGGTCGGTGCTTGCCTTCGATCCCGCATCCATAGAAAGAATCGAGGTCGCTACAAAAGACAAATCGTTCTCCTTCAAGCGGAAAGAAGTGGAATGGAAGGTCCCGCGCGGCACGGAGATGCAGCCGAATGATGTGGACCAGTTCCTGTGGGATTTGCGCGAGTTGGAATACGTGGCGCTTAAGCCGGCGCAGCCGAAAGACAAAACTTACGGCTTTGATTCGCCCGCCTGCGTAATAAGATTATGGGCAAAAGAAGCAAAAAATCCGGTAAGACTGACGATCGGGAAACGGGCGGCCGACAAAAACATCTACTACGTGGTGGGTGAAGATGAAAGACAAATGATGGAAATAGAGGACACCGCTTTGTCCAAATGGCTGGATAAATTTCTGAAGAGCGGCTAACCCGGCCACGCCCCGCGGCCGAGAACCTCAGGACGCGTGAAAATATAATCATAGAAAATGCGCAGTCTCGAATCGATGATCTGGTACGTCGTATTGTACAACTCGGCCAACTCGCAGAGATACCGGAAATTCATCGGCTTCCCTTGCCCTTTCCGCTGATTGAATACCTCCACCAAATCAAGCGTGGGAACGATGCAGAGGGAAGCAAACACATGCGTCTGATATTCCATCTCTCCCAATTCACATTTATCCTGCATCCGAGTGAAGAAGTGATTGGTCTTATCATGAAGTAGGAAATGACCGAGCTCACAAAAGGCGACGTAGGTTCGTTCGCGTTCCGGCAGGCGCGAGTTGACGCACACATACGGGTTGTCGCCATACCACGTGAAGATGCCCTTAAGCTCGCTAAGCAAGGGCTTTTCCTTAACGGAGATTTGGCTCTTCCTGCAAATACGCTTGAAATCACCATACCCGAGCGGGCGCTGGTTGAAACCGAAATCAGTTCCCTTTTCCACTTTTTCAAGCATCTCGTAGAGCATGGCCTGCGCCTTTCCCTCAATCCCTCATTGTGCCGTCCGGATTACGCCTTTCGGCATCAAAGGCTTTTACCTCTTTATAGAATTCGGCAAGCTCCTTTTTCGCGAGCGCGGAAAGCTTGCCCATGCCGTCTTTCTCGAACATTGGCGCAAATGCGGAATCGCGCA
This sequence comes from uncultured bacterium, assembly GCA_964450145.1. Lineage (GTDB taxonomy): Bacteria > Abyssobacteria > SURF-5 > SURF-5 > SURF-5 > JACRIR01. The sequence goes on along the minus strand of CAYVDS010000074.1, from coordinate 13,315 downwards.
AGATAGAGAATTCGCGGCGAGACGCTTTGCTCCCTTTCGCAAACACGTTCGCGCCCTCTCCCTCGATGTCATCGAAGCTCGCCAGGCTCATCTTGAGCTCGGCCGCGATCTTGTGAAGCAGCAAGAAACGAGGTATCTTGAGGTCATTCTCGATGTTGCTCAGAAAACTTTGGCTCACTCCCATACGCTGAGCCAGCTCATTTGCGCGCATTCCAATTTCCTGTCGTCGCTTCCTGATTATTTTGCCGATAGACATACTTTACCTCTCCTGTTGTAAAATCAGCCCACATTATATCACATCTTCCGGAAAAAGCAACAATGGGTTTCATTTACATTGAAGAATCTTCACCTGGCGGCTTTCCCGGCAGAAATCAACAAAAAGGCGTAACATCCTTTTTGGCAAGGTGTTACGCCTCTTGTCGTATTTGTATTGAAACAACCTTAAGAAAAATGCTTCACGTCCCGCAAGGGAATCGGAACGGCAAGCGATTATTTCTCGGCCTCTGGAATCTTCACCGCTCTGTAAAGAGTCTGATCACCTCTTCTGACGTAGAAACTGACCCATTGGCCGGGCTTCACAGTATCCAACATCTTCTGGAATTCGGCGACGCTGCCCACCTCTTGCATGTTAACTTCCAGAATTATGTCGCCCTTCGCCAACTCGCCTTTGTCGCCTGCGCCACCGGGCTCGACCTCAGTGACAATGACTCCCTTTTCCCCGGGTCGCGCCAACTGGGCGGGAATCTCAGCGACCGCGACTCCGATCAGGTTTTTCTTGGGCCCGGTTTCCACCCCGGCTACCGTCTGTACCGGGAGCTTAGCGAGCTCGACGGTGATTTCCATCGGTTCGCCGTTTCGCAGAATCGTTAAGAGAGCCTTATCGCCGGGCTGTTTGTGTGAGACGATAGTTTGCAGCATCCTCGAGTTTTCGATCTTCAGCCCGTCAATCATCCGTATGATGTCGCCATGGCGAAGGCCGGCTTTCTCGGCGGGAGTATCCGATATCACATCCTGCACGAGCGCGCCGGAGAGATCAGGCGCCTTCAGAGCCTGCGCCAGCCCTTCTTCCATATCGCTGAGCTGAACTCCAAGGAACCCGCGTATAACTTCGCCGTGCTTGACGAGTTGCTCATAAACTTCCTTGGCCATGTTAATCGGGATGGCAAAGCCGGTACCGGCGCCCGAGCTCTCGATGAACGTGTTGATGCCGATCACTTCCCCATTCAGGTTCAGAAGCGGTCCACCCGAGTTGCCCGGGTTGATTGAAGCATCGGTTTGTATGAAATCCTGATACATAACGTTGCTCAGCGGACCCCCGAATCTCTCGCGCGAGCCGCGGCCCAGACCGCTGATGACGCCGACCGTAACGGTCTTCTCAAGTCCGAACGGGTCGCCGATAGCGATGGCCCACTGGCCGACTCTTAATTTAGAGGAGTCCCCCAGTCTTGCTTCGGACAAATGCCCGTCGACATCGACCTTAATGACTGCCAGGTCGGTGGCGGGATCGCGTCCGATTACACGCCCCTCATATTCTTTTCCCTTGTCGCCGTCAGAGCCGCTCACTTTGATTTTGATTTCGTCGGAGTCCTCGACCATATGGTTGTTTGTCAGAATATAGCCTTGCTTGTCCACGATCACCCCGGAGCCAGCCGCCATCGCGCGGAAATCTTCGGGATTCATTGGGAAACCGGGGAACATCTTGAAGAACTCTTCCTGATTCTTGTCTTTGAGCCCTTTGAATGGGCGCCTCTCCGAAACCAGGTGCACAACGCTGGGCTTTGCCTGCTCGGCAATCCCCACGAATGCATCCTGCATGTCGACCAACGATTTGTCCGCCGCCCGGCTTTGAGCAGGAAGCGTCAAAACAAGGGCAGCGCATACCAGTAGAATGATTCCGGCAACAGATTTTTGAAGTCTCATTTCGTCTTCACTCTCCTTTTGGTTTTTCCAATTTCTTCACCGGTGGAAACCATAGGCCTACGGGAACTTGCCAATATCCTTTCTAGTTTTCCGCTAATTTCTTGAATTCGCAAGGGGTCCGTTATCTTTCCTCCTTTGCTGTCAGTGACATAAAAAGCATCTCGAGCTTGCCTCACGTCGGTCGCGATCTTGGCGAGCGAGAGGTTCAGCCCAAGACCCGATAATGTGGATGCGATATCGTAGAGCAGTCCGATTCTGTCGGGGGCTTCAACGTCCATAACGGTGTGAGTTGCAGAAGCGTAGTTATCAAAATGCACGCGGCGGCGAAGGGACGACATCCTCCGCTGGGCCAGGCGCGGGCTGCGCTCTGCGCGCTGGATCAGCTCCCCTACGTCGAGCTCTCCCCGTAGAACCTTCGTCAGAGTGTCTTTGATGAGCGCCCACTTCGTAGATGCCAGCGGACCGTCCGTCTTCCCGTCGACCACTTGAAAGCTGTCGATTGCAATTCCGTCTGACCGTGTGAATATGGACGCGCTCACGACGCTGACCCTGTGAGAAGCGAAGGCCCCCACGATTTCGGCGAACAGGCCGAGTCTGTCCCTCGCGCAGACCGTAATTTGTGACACCGAGTACCCGGAAAGTGAAATGCATTTAAGCGCCGATTTCTTGCCGCGCAGTGAAGCCGCCATGCGCATGTGCTCGGCGATTTCCTTGGGCGAAAAGCAATCGAGGTATCGCGAGGACATGAGCGAGAGATGTTTCTTGACAGCCAAGAAATCAGCGCCTTTGAGGTACTCGCACACAGCTTTTGCCTTGGGAGTCTCCCAATCCTGAGCGTACGATCCCTTTGATGGAACGGGCTGTGCGAACATCCTTCTCGTCTCGCTGTAAAGCTGAAACAGGAGAGCGGATTTCCAGTCGTTCCATGCGCCCTGCCTGACAGCGTACAGGTCCGCGAACGTAAGCAGGTAGAGCAGGTTAAGATATTCGTCGGAGCCGACTTCCGACGCGAACGCCCGTATTATTTCCGCGTCGTCGAGGTCACGGTACTGGCTCAGATGCGTCATCTTGAGATGGTTGCGTATAAGGAACCCTAAAGTATCCATCTGCTTTTCGCTAAGGGCGAGGCGCTCGCCCACTGTTTGCGCGATTCTAACTCCTTCTTCAACGTGCGGACCTTGCCCATTCTTGCCGAGATCGTGCAGTAAGATCGCGAGCGAGAGGATTTCCGGCGATTTTATCTCGGCAAGGGCCATCTTAAGCGCGTCTGCGCCAATCTCTTCAAGGTGTGGCGCCACCGCCAGATTCTCGAGGGCTCGCAGCGTGTGCTCGTCAACGGGATACTGATGGAAGGAGTCGTATCTGACCACATGCCTGACAGCCGAGAACTCCGGCAGATAGCGTCCAAGGATGCCGAGACTCGTCATGTGCCTTGCCGTGGCGCCGACTCGCGCGGGATCGGACAGAATTGCCATGAAGTAATCGCGTGTAACGGGAGACATGCGGAACCGGTCGTCGATGAGATGCAGGTTAGCCTTGATTTCGGATGTCGCGCCTTCACTTAGCATGAGCCCTTGTTTCTGCGAGTACCACATCACTTCGAGGATTCTCGCCGGGTTCTCGCGAAACCAGTTTGTGTCTCTGGCGGGAAGGTATACGCGGCGCTGCGCAATCCTGAGCCCCCGGTCAATTTTACCGCCCCTCCTGACGGCTTCCGCCCGGTCACGCATCTCGGCGAGACCGCCGAGCCGAAGCATGTCTTTGTAAAAACGATGAAGTTCGGCGGCGTGAGCATAGTAGTCCTGCATGAACAACTCGACGGCGAGAGCCCCACGCCTTGACGATGGGTAACCGAAAGCCCCCGCAATCAGCTCCTGCCGGCTGAGAGTGAGCATGTCCTGCAAACCGCCGTTTTCTAGATACATCTGGTTACGCACGCGCCAGAAGAAATCCAGCGCTTGTTCAAGCCTGAGGAACTGTTCCTCGGTAATCAGTCCGGCGCCAAAGATTTGGCGCGGAGTTCGTAAACCGAATCGTGCAAGCGCCACCCATATGCCGGTGTGATAATCCCGGAGTCCGCCCGCCGTCTGTTTGATATCTGGTTCGGCGTGGTATATTTCGCCCCCTGCCTCCCGGTAACTGCGTTTCCGCTCTTTCTCTTTCTTACGAATGAAGCGCTTGATCGCTTCTCCGTTCATCTGAGCAGTAAGCCGGTCGGAAAACTTCTCGTATACGCCCGGTTTACCCGCGAGCAGGCGGGATTCCAGCATCGAGGTGAGAATTGTGTCGTCCTCTTTGGCGAGTTTCAGCGCCTCGCTGACCGAACGTATACTGTGGCCCACTTCGAAGCCGAGGTCCCACAAAAAGCAAAGCAGATACTCGTTCACGGCTTCAAGCGCCGGGTTGATATGGCCTTCATGCAAAAACATGATGTCGATGTCGGAACAGAAACAAAGTTCTTTTCGTCCGTAACCGCCAAGGGCAGCGAGCGCGTGGGAAAGGAGACCCTGTGATGCGCAGCTCTCAATCGCAAGCCCATATATAGCCTCGACGAGGGAATCCACCAAACCGGTATATCGGGCAACGACCGCCGCTCCTGCGGCGCCGCCGAGGTGCATTGCGCGAAGCTCATCTTTCTTCTCCGCGACAAAGCCTTTCGCGACGGCCAGGCGACGTTCCCTCAGAGGATCGCTGCTTGCGGTCGATTCGATTTCCGAGAATCTGCTTTTGAGGTCGTCCAGATATTCCATATCAGTTTCTTGAATTGCGCTGTGATTTCCCCCGCACAGTCATTGCGAGCGAAGCGAAGCAATCTCAAGCGGTTACGAAGATTGCTTCGTCGCTACACTCCTCGCAATGACATCGTCGTGATTGTGGCTATGTCGCTCTATGAGACGGTCTCGACCTGCGATTCCTTCAACCACGCACGCCTTCTGTCGGGAAGGTCGATCTGAACCCATCCCGCCTCGCGCTTCCGGATTGCCATCTCGGCGCCGTCATGCAAATTAAACGAGACGACGTAGTTGTCGCCCGGGCCCGTACGCGCATCCGCCGTGTCGACGACGACAACCGCATTGCTCGGACTTGCCGAACCGCGCGCGTGGACAAAGGCGGAAAAACCGAACGCAAGTGTGACAACCAGCGAGATATACGCCAGAATACGGACCGTCTTTTTCCTGTAAAACAGGTGCAGCGTTCCGAGTGCGGCGGCGCTGATGTACCCAATCAGGAAGATCGTCTCGGCCTCCAGATGGTTGATGTCATAGTGGAAGAAGAAAATCTCCCGGAAAAGCTCCGTGTTTCTGGGCTGGTCTATTTTGTCGCGGGTCAGGTTGCGGACAAGACTCAGATTCGCGCGAATATCCTGGTCTCTTGGGGCAAGACTCAGAGCGTGACGGTATGCAGCGATGGCTTTTCCGTATTTGTTGAGCTTGAAATATGCATTCCCGAGATTATAGCAGATATCCGCTTTCCTCAGCGTCGGGTTGGAGAGAAGGTTCTCGTAGAGGCGTATGGCGCTTTCGATGTTGCCGGCCTTATACTCCTCATTCGCGATGTCAAACACGCCGTTTGCCTGTTCGGCCGTAACAATGGGTGAGGAACTCAGAGTCGGGGTTTGCGAATGCGCCGGGGCCGAAAATATCGGCAGCAAGAGCAGAGCCACGGCGAATCCGCGCGCCGTGATACAAGCTGTCCCTCGCCCGCTTTTCATCTCTTTATGGCCTCCTCTTCCTCTAACAAATCAACGATGCGGCGAGCTTCCATCAAGTATTTGTTGGCAAGGCCGGCTCCCTTTTCCGCGTGGGCAAAGCGGCCGTAATCGCAGCCTTCCAGGAATCTCATTATTTCCACTGACAAGCCCTCGGACAGGTTGCGGGAGGAGAGTGTGGCCTGGATATCGGCCGTGGTAAGCCCGCTGGCCGGGACGCCGAGTTTGTCCGCCAGATATTCGGTTACTGCCCGCGAGCATTCGGTGAAAACATTGTCCCATTCCTGCACACCTGCGGCTTCGCGCGCCTCCTCCAAATGAGCTTCCGCTGTCTTGAGAGCGAATTTATAGCGCCTATACGACACATCGGTCCGGAACCGTTCCCTTCGTCTCACAACTGCGAAGCAAATTGCATACAGGATTAAGGGAAGCGGATATGCTACCGGCCTGATGCGCCGTAGCCACAGATCATGTCGGTCGCTCTCGATCGAACCCATCCTTTCGTGAATCGGAAGGATATCGTGCCTTGCCGCGTCGGCTCGTTCGAGCGGACGTTGCATCTCGCCCGGCTTCGAAACGATTGACTCTTCCGCGGCCGGCGAGACTTTGAGAGTCAGCGGAGCAGAAGTGGCAACCTCGTACCGGGCGGTTTTCGGATTGAAGAATGGTATGGATATCTTCGGGATTACTACGTCGTCAGTCTGTTGGGGCACAAGCGCCAACTTGTACACTTTCTCGCCTACGACGTTCTCCCGATAGTTCTTCACGCTCACCGAGGGGGTATCCGAATATGCTTTCACACCCACGAGGCTCAGTTTCGGGTCAGCCACGTCCCTGATGTTTCCCTCACCGCTTACCGTGAGTGTCAGCGTCACCGATTCGCCGGCCTTGACCTCGCTGCCGCTTAGGCGCGCGTTCAGACTGAAGCTGCCGACGCCGCCCTTAAAGTCTGCGGGGCGGCCTTGCAATGGCAACGGACGAACGCGAACCTTTATCGGCCGTGTGCTGACGGCGCGTTTCACTATCTGCTCCGGCCTGAAGAGTTTGAAGAAGTCGTCGTTAAAGGGGCTGTTTCCGAAGGGATCAGAAAGAAATGGAGAACTGAGCGGCGAACTTTGCGACGGCGCCACTTCGTCGTAGCCTACGGCGACCGCCCCGATAGTTACGTCCCCTTCCTTTATGGGAAAGAGCGGGATCGCCACTTCAGTAACGAGATAGTCGGCGCTTCCTATCCGCTGAGTGTACTCGCGCCTGCTCTCCATGTTTTCGTTCCAGAAACCGGGCAGGTCCGGCAGCTTGAAATCAGCGTTTCCCACGCGGGCGCCGGCCCTCCTCGCGAGGTGGATAACGAGGTTTATCTGCTGGCCCAAGTACGGTTTCGCGTTGTCAACGCTGACTTCTACGATGACGTTCCTCGGTTCAGAACTTGCCGGCTGCTGAGTTTCAGGCGTCGCGGTCACCGACAATTGAACGGTGTTGCTTTTGTACGTTTGCCCATTTCGCGTGATCTCGGCAGGACCGATTGTGAATTCGCCCACTTTGTGAGGCATGACGGCATACCTGAATATCCTCGAGGTATTGATCTCCATGTTTATGATCTGCACGCTCTGGGTCCTGCCCTGAAGAACTATGTCGAGGCCGTCGACGCCGGGCAGCGCCGGCTCGGAGGAACCGCCTGAACCGCCTACTGTGATAATCAACGAGGCCCCTTCGCCCAGCGCGATCTGTGATTTGGTAAGCGCGAGCTCGACCTTCGGCTCCGCATCCGCGTTCGCAGAGCTTGCATCCAAGATAAGAACTCCGGCCACCACAAGCCATGCGGCCAGAAAAACCCTGGCGCACTTGCCTCCAAAAGCCATTGCACAGAGAGTCTTTCTAATCATGAGCAATTCTTACTCTATCAAATCCCGGAGTTTTAATAAACAGCGCCTGCCGCCTTGCCCCTTTCGTCTTCGCTTCCCTTTTCGCCTTTTCGCCTTCTCTTAATGTCACCAATCCTTTGGATTGGTGACGACCTGCCCTTGCTGCTGTTTTCGGAGAAACTCCTTCATGTTCTCGGCGCTCTCAGCTTCAACCGCCTCGAGCCAACGTTGCACATTTTCTTTGTCCATCTTCGCATCTTGTTCGACCTGAGCCGCCTGCGCGTTGCCGCTTTGTTCGGAAGCGCCAGCCTGCTGTCGGTCAGCCTCTTGAACCGCGCCTGATTGCTCCCGTTTTTCCGGCGGGGGGTTTTCCTCTTGCTTCTTCCCTTGTTGAGGCGCCTCTTGCTGCTGGTTCTGCCCCTGTCGACCCTTCTGTTGCTCCGGCTGCTGATTTGGGGCTCCCTGTTTCGGTTCCTGTTTCTGCTGTCCTTTCTTTCCCTGTTCCTGCTGCCGCTTCTGCTGCTCATTCATGCGGCGGTTGATTTCCCGTTGGACAAATTCGAGGTTATACTTGGCATCTTCGTCATTTGGGTCGTTTTCGAGTGCCTTTCGGTACTGGTCCACGGCTTCTTCAAGCTTGCCTATTCTGTACAGAGAGTTGCCGGCGTTATAGTAGCTCTGTGCCCTGATTTTCGGGTCAGCGTTCCCGGCCGACATCGCGTACCCTGATAGGGCCTCATCATAATGGCCAAGTTTATACTGAGCATTCCCCATGTTAAGCATTATTCGTTCGTCATCCGGCGAGTTCACTTGCGCGGCCTTGTATTCCTTGAGCGCTTCTTCGTACTTCCCCTCGACATACAGCTTGTTCGCCTTTCGGACTGAACCCGACGCCGTTTCACAGGGGGCTGGAGAGGGAAACATTGCCAGACCGACTATGAGGAACAAACCCCCCAGAATCCGTCTCGCAGACCCCTCCTTGAACCTGTCCCACGGATGTGCGGGCGCGAATCTATTCGCACGCCTATGACAAGAACAGGCCGGCAAGAAGGGATTTCCCGGACCACAATCCAAAATCCAAAATCTAAAATCCAAAATCTCTCTTCCTCTCTGCTATGAGGGTTTCGGCAAGAAGCGCCGCAATCGCCATGAGGAGCGGCCATTGGAAGCGCTCCTCCCACCTCTTGCGGCGGCTGCCTTCAAGCTCGCGTTTTTCCATCCGCTTATTTATATCTTCATAGTAGATTCTCTCGAGGTCGAAGTCTCCCGTGACTGATCGCACGTATACTCCGCCGGTGGCAAGTGCGATATCGCGCAGCCTTTTGTCCTCCAACCTCGTCGTGACCATTTTGCCCTCGCTGTATTTGAATCCCCCGGTCATCGGGATGGGCGCTTCTTCGTCTTCTCGCCCGACGCCGATGGTGTATATCTTGATCCCTTTTCGGCCCGCTTCGCGTGCGGCTTTCATCGCGTCCCCCTGCAGGCTGCCGCCGTCGGATATAAGGATAATCGCTTTCGAGCTGCGGTTCATGGGGTCAAACGCCGAAACTGCTTTCGTAATGGCCTCCTCGAGATTGGTTCCCTCCTGCGGCACGATGTCTGTGTCGATGTAATCAAGGAACATGAGACACGCTCCATAATCGAGCGTGAGAGGACATTGGAGGAACGAGTCCCCGGAGAAAACAACTAGGCCGACCCTATCTCCCCGCAGCATCTTTATCAGGTCGTAGACCTCCATTTTGGCGCGCTCCAGCCGGCTTGGCTTTACATCCTGGCTCAGCATGCTATCGGAAGTATCCAAAGCGATGACAATATCCACACCTCGCCGCTTAACTTCTTCCCAATGGAAACCCCATTGCGGCCCCACCAGCGAGAGCGCGAGGAAAAACACCCCGCATATGAACAACCCGTTCTTTATGTTGCGCCTGAGGCCGCTGTGCCCAAGAACAACGCGGGGAAACATCTTTTCGTCGATAAACCGGCTCAAGTCCTGTCTCTTCTTTGTGACGCCGTAAGCAATCACAAGAGCGACCGCCGGAATCATCAGAAATAAATACAGCAATTGTGGATTCGCCAATCTCATCTTAAGTTCGGTTTATGTTTTATGGTTTACGGTTTACAGTTTGTGGTTTACAGAATTGTTTCCATCATTCATCATTCATCACTCATCATTCCCGCTTGGTTTCCCCGTTTTCCCTTTTCCCCCCCTTCTTTTTAGTCACTTTAGACACTTTAGCTCACTTTATGCACTTCCTACGGTATCTGCCTTAGGACCGTATTCCTGAGCAAAAGTTCGAGAGAAACGAGCGCGACCGCCGGAAACACAAACCACGGGTACATCTCAAAATACTCCGTGTATTCCTTCACTTTCACTTCGGTTTTCTCCATCTTATCTATGCGCTCATAGATTCGGGCGAGGCTTTCGGTATCGGTTGCTTTGAAGTACTCGGCGCCTGTCTTTTGCGCCACCTTCTGCAGGCTCTCCTCGTCGAGAGGCACGTATTCATACTGAAGCCGGTCGCCGAGGATTGTGCTGACGAGGAACGGCGCTCTCCCCTTTGTGCCGACGCCGATAGTGTAAACCTTGATCCCGAGAGTTCCGGCTATATCGGCAGCCATCTCGGGCGAAATCTTGCCCCGGTTGTTGATGCCGTCGGTCAGAAGAATAACAACCTTCTCCTTGCCCGGCAGGTCTTTCAACCGGCTCCCGGCGAGCGCGATCGCAGAACCAATCGCCGTGTATTCTCCAGCCATTCCGATTTCGGCCTTATCAAGGAAACTGAGCAGCACGCCATGGTCGAGCGTCAGCGGGCACTGCATGAACGCATTGCTGCCGAAAACTATCATTCCAATCCTGTCACTCTCGCGACCCTGTACAAAATCCTTGACCACCTTCTTGACCGCGTCGAGCCGAGTGACCCGCTTACCGTCGGCGACGAAGTCCAGCGCCTCCATTGTGCCGGAAGCGTCTATCGCGAGCATGATATCGACTCCTTCGCTCGTGATTTCAGTGCTCTTGTTGCCGAGCTGAGGTCTGGCGAGTGCGAAGGCCAATAGTAAGAACGCCAACGAACGGAGTGCGATTGGCACATAATGAACCCGCGGACGCGAACTGCCAGCCAGCTTGCGGGCGAGCGCCAACGGCGGATATTTAACGCTGCCTCCCCTCGATGTCGCGAGGCTCATGAGTACCAGGGGCACAACCCCGGCTGCCATCAGCAGCGCCCATGGATCCTCCAAACGAAAGGTGCTCACCTCATGCTCCTAAGAAACCAGGTCTACGGTTTACAGTTCAACAATCGCCGTTCCTCATTTCCCCCCTTTACAAAAGGGGGGAAGGAGGCTGTCCCGTAATTCTGTAGGTGCGAATTTATTCGCACGTGCGACGTGGGAAAAGCCCAAAAACATTATGCGAATAAATTCGCACCTACAGAATCCTGCGCCCGTTTGCCAATTATGGGACAATCTCGAAGGGGGGATTTTCCCGCTATGCTGTTCATATGTGTTTCTTTCTCAATTAACCACGCAGAGATTCTTCGCTTCGCTCAGAATGACATTTCTCTCCAATCGTTTGCTCCAGTCCAGTCATTCGTGTCAAGTCATTCGCTCTGTTCTTTGCTCTTCTCATTCATCATTCATCATTCGTTCCCTTCCCTTTCGCCTCCGTTTTCGTCCGCCTCGACCATCTTCGTTCTGTTAACGAAGGTCCGGGTGTCCTCAACTATTCGCTCCAGGTCTTCACGAGGCGGCTGATATCTCGCGAATTTGACCATGTCGGTATCGGTCAAAAACTCCCTGACAAGCGACTTGATAGCTTCCTCGAACAGGCCGTCATCGTCAATATGCGGAAGTATTTCATCCGTCGTCCAGTCGACAGCCGGGATGCCGAAACGCGCGTGCATGTACTGCCTGAAGATTTCGGAAATCTCAAAACAAAACTCACGCGCACGCCCTTTCTCGATCAGTCTTTTCTTCAGAAGCCTTTCGAGAGCGTCGAGCGCCTCCTCGTGTGGTAGTCTCGAAATTGATTCCCGCGCCTCCGCCCTGCGTCGTAGCCACCCGACAAGCCACCGTATGAGCAGAACTGCTGCCAAAACCCCAACCACCATCGCAAGAATCCTTAGTAAGACTCGATAGGAAAGTGTGACGGGCAGTGGCGGCTTGATGTCCCTGATATCTTCCGTCTGGCCCTCTTTCCCTAGCAGCGACACGACCTCGATGAATATCTTGGGCGTTCTGAGAACTTGTTGAGAGCTGCCGGAAGGGACATAGCTGACTTCGATTGGCTCGATGACATAAGAGCCGGCAGTGTCGGACTGAAACTTGTACCACCGCTCAAGGATGAGCCGGTCACCCTTTTCGGCAATCGGCGACACGCCCGAGTTGACAATCAGAAAATCCGCAAACCTATCGGCGACATCGGGAAGCTCGAGCGACACGTCCGGAGCGTAGTTCGCTGTCATGGTAAACGTTATGATATCGCCCGGACTGACGGCAGCCCTGTCAACCTTTGCGCTCAGTTCCGCCGGCGCGCGAGGCGACGGAGTGGACTGCGCCTGTTTCTCGCGCCCGCAGGATGCGAGCACAAGGAACCACACGATCAGACCTGCTCCTTTGAAAAGTAGGACCAGCCTATTGAGACCGTCCCGTAATGGCATTAAGGCGTTCGAAATGCCATTGCAGGGCGCAGTCCCGCCGAGGCGGGACGCCCTTGCAAAAAGAAGGGCAATTACGCGACAGCCTCTATTTCCCCCTTTAATAAAGGGGGACTTAGGGGGATTTTTCCGATGAACCATATAGGGTGGATTTATGCCATTGAGTGCCGACATCGAAAATCCGTCCGCAATCCGCAATCCAAAATGAGGATATCCGCGCCTATCTCCGCTCATCTACTTTCACCTTAATTGGATTCCCGCCTTCGCGGAAATGACATTCATAGCTATTCGGGTTCCCGTCTCTTTTCAACCATAAACCTAGCCCTCCGCGCGGTTCGCGCGGCGGCTCCCTTTCGCCTTTCGCCTTGCTCCTTTCGCCTTATTTTCCCGCCGCCAGCCGTTTCTCCCGCATTCGGAAGAACCTAACCAACGGTTCGACGTATGATGAGTTGGTCCAGATATCGACGCTATCAACGTTCATCGAGCGAAATCTCTGAGTCTGCTCCTCGAGACGCTTTCTCGCCATTTGTTCGTACTGCCTACGGAGCTTCGCGCTCCGCGTGTTCAGCAAGACGCGGCCACCCGTTTCGGGGTCCTCGATCTGCACCATGCCGACAGGTGGTATCTCGGTCTCGCGCGGGTCAGTTATTCTCAGTGCGATTACGTCATGCCGCTGGTTCGCCGCCCGCAGCTTCTTCTCATAACCCGACGCGAGAAAATCAGAGATGAGAAATGCGACCGTCCGGCGCGCCGACACTCGAATGAGATACTCCATGGCCGCCGAAATATCTGTCCCCTTGCCGAAAGGCTCGTAATACAGAATCTCGCGGATTACGCGAAGCACGTGCGAGCGCCCCTTCTTGGGCGCGATGAATTTCTCGACGCGATCAGTGAATATTATGAGGCCGACCTTGTCGTTGTTGCGGATCGCGGAGAACGCGATGAGCGCGCCGATCTCTGCGGCGATCTCGTTTTTTGTCTGTTCAAGCGACCCGAAACGCCCCGAGCCCGACGCGTCAACGAGCAGCATTATCGTAAGCTCGCGTTCCTCCGAGAACTGCTTCACGTAAGGGCGTCCCATGCGAGCGGTCACGTTCCAATCGATCATCCGGACATCGTCGCCGACCTCGTATTCCCTGACCTCGGCGAACTCGATGCCGCGCCCCTTG
>CAYVDS010000073.1:14403-22030 GCA_964450145.1 uncultured bacterium | reverse complement strand
CGGTCACGCGCGTAAGCCGCTGCCTCACTGTCTGTTACACGCAGGAATCGCACATCTCCGAAATCACACAACCATCTCCCTTCATCGAGGAGCTTGTTGGGAAGCCGGTCGCGGACATTGAGGAGCGGCGGGGTAAAGAGGCGCCGTCGGACGCATGCGCGCTTTTGACAGCGGCTCTGAACAAGCACGAAATAGAAAGCGCGCTGCGTACGTGTGTGAGAGGTCTGTCGCCCGGCGCCGGCGGAGCGGAGGGCCTTTCATCATTCATCAAATCTCTCGGACTCGACTCGCGTTTCATACTGACCGAAGCGCCTTTCGAGGGAGAACTGCCGGAAGGTCCAAACCTTACCGGACACCGTTACAGCGCCTCACAACTCCACACCTTCCTTGTCTGTCCTCGTCGGTTCTTCTTTGAGCGGATTCTCAAAATTGCGCCTGAGCGTCCCGAGGACTTCGGGTTGGGACAACTCATTCACCAGGTTCTCGAGACTCTCCATAAGACCGTGAAGAGCTTTACCGGCAATCGTTCCATGCTCGAGGCCAGACTTGATGAGGCGTTCCGGACGATATGGGAGGGGTCTTCCGGTTTTTGCTACCAGTTCCCTGTCGCGCTGCAGCGCGCGGCTATACGGAGCCGCGCCATGCGGATTCTGAAAAGATACATTGAAACGGAAATCGTGCAGGCCAACGAGCACGAGGTCGTCTTGTGCGAGGATTTCGTGGATTTCTCCGTGGGCGGATACCCTTTTGTCGCGAGAATCGACAGGATAGACTTGAGCCCCGCAGGCCATCACATAATCGACTACAAGACCTCTTCATCCACGCAAATACAGGCGGTGACAATCAAGAAGAAGTTTCTGAACATGGAGAACAAGCCGGACTATGCGCCGGAAGATTTTCAGTTTCCCTTGTATCTGCTTGCGGCCCGAAACAGGGGCTACAAGCCCGTCGAACTGGCGTATTACTGGTTGGCAACAGAAGACTCGAACGGTATGTTCAAGAAAGGTACTGTGGGAGTTTGTCAAGGCGGGGCCGATTGCCTGTCCGACGAGGAAATGAAAGAAGTCGAAAAGAGCATCGTGGACGTCGTGGCGCGGATTATCGCAGGCCCGTTTGCACATCGCCCGAAGTCATCCTTCGAATGCACGCGATGCTCGTTCGCTTTCGTGTGCGACGCCGACACAGAGGATGTTGACGAGAATGAGCGTTGAGTTCAAACCCAACGAAGGCCAGCGGCGCGCCATCCAGTTTGATATTGAGAGGCCTCTGAAAGTGGTCGCCGGCGCGGGAACGGGGAAGACCGCAGTCCTCGCGCACCGCTTCATCTACCTCGTGGAAAAGCGCCGAATCTCCGCGCATCGCATCCTGTGTCTTACATTCACCACAAAGGCGGCGGCGGAGATGCAGGCGAGGATCACACGCGAGTTGCTCGAACGCGAACTGTTGAGCCGGGCCGAGGCGCCGCTCCTCCTGTGGATCGGCAACTTTCATTCCATTTGCCTTCGGCTCTTGCGGCAGAACCCGCTTGTCGTGGGTCTGGACCCGCTCTTCGGAGTCATCGAGGAGGCCGAGCAGCGCCTGTTGCTCAGCGAAACCGTCCACGATTTTCTGAACGGTAAACTGGGGACCGAAACAGATTCATCACGCTTTGATTCTCTGATGATAGAACGGGTCGAGGATTTCACCGAGAACATTCTCACCGTTATGAATCGAGTGAAAGACCACTTCATCGAGGTCGAAAACCTCAAGCGGAACATCCGCCCCATACTCGCCGAGCAGTACAAGACCATCGAGGAAGCACTGAAGTCTAATGCTGCGAGCGCCAAGAGAGCGGACAGCCGAAGGAAAGCTGTGAGCTTGTTGGACGAACTGCCTGCCTCCCTGGCATATGAACAGCTTCTGCTGGACGCCGTTTACGAAATCTACAAGGAATATCAGACGACTTTGGAGAGAAACGACACCCTCGATTTCAGCGACATCGTTTTCCATGCCTACCGGTTGACGCAGCTTGATCCGTCGGTAAAGAGACGGTTCGACTATATTCTTGTAGACGAGTTTCAGGACACTGACCACGGACAATACCAACTGCTCAAGGCCCTGAGCAATGACTTCAATAACGTCACCGTCGTCTGCGACAAGAAGCAATCGATCTATGAATGGAGAGAAGCCCGGCCTGAGAATATCGACAATTTCCCCGGTACGGAAATCCCGCTTGACGAGAACTACCGCTCTTTCGGCGAGACACTCGAAGCGGCTAATTACTTCATAAAGGAGTCCATGCCGGAGCAAAAACCGTTGAGACCTGCCGAACAGGGTGGCCGCGGCTGGGCCGGAAGGCCGCAAGTCAAGTTGTTCCGGGCCCAAGACCGCGAGCAGGAAGCGGAATTCGTCGCACGCGAGATTCAACGCCTTTTGGATTCGGAGGGCCGCAAACCCGCCGACGTGGCTATCTTAATGCGCAGCGTCCACGCATCAAGGCCATATGAAGACGCCTTGCGGACGCTAGGAATCCGGTACAACACGGTCGGCGGCTGCGGCTTCTATGACCTCGACGAGTCTAAAGACGTTCTGGCGCTCCTTCGGTTGATAGCGAATCCGTTCGACGATCTCTCGATGGCCCGAATTCTGCTCAGCCCGATTGTGGGGTTGAGCGACGCGACGATATATGAGTTGTGCAAGCACAGGGGCGAGTTACGAGTGGCGAGCGGCGAGTCGCAGAAGAGTGACGAGTTACGAGTGGCGAGTGACGAGTCGGTGGTAGGCGAGTGGGGGAGGGGGGCCAGCATTTACGATGTGATGAAAGGAATGCCAGGACTCCTCGACATCTTCCGGCCGGAAACGCGCGACAGGCTGCGGACTCTTGTCGGGATTATCGACAGACTCGCGAATGAGCGGTGGGCGCTCACGATAGGAGAACTCATCTCGGAGACCCTCGACTGCACGGGATACCTCAAATATCTCTCGTCGATTGAAGGTCCGCGCGGCCCCCGTTTTTCGAACGTCGCCCGTTTCTATCGAATTGCGACCTCGTACGAGGAGGCTCACCCGGAAGCAGGGCTCGAAAAGTTCCTTTCCTACATGGATACGGCCATTGTGGGGGACACGAGCGCCGTGACTGCTGATCCGACCGTTGACGCGGTTCAAATCATGACCGTCCATCAAGCGAAAGGTCTCGAATTCCCGGTTGTGTTCGTCGTGAATCTGGGGAGGGACTCCTTTCCGCTGAAGTTTCGGGCGAACCGTTTCGGGTACGATGAAGAGTTCGGTCTCTTCGCGCGAACCATTTCGGAAGACATCTCAGGAGCAAGATACAAGGGTGACAACGGGATTGACATCGAGTCCTCACTTAAGGGAAAGCATTACGGCGAGGAAAAGCGTGTCATGTACGTTGCAATGACGCGCGCCCGGGACTACCTCTACCTTACGACGTGCGCCGTCATAAAGGAGACCAAGGGAAAGAAGAAACCGGCGGAAGGGTCGATTGATTTCTTCGAGCATATCGAGAAGTTTGCATCCGAGACCGGCAGCCGGTGCGCGGAGAAAGCGGTCTCGATTCCGGTCTCGACGGGTCCCCCAAGCCCGCAACCAATGACTGCAACGACAATGGACGTCGAGAGTATCAAGCGACTCGCGGCCGAAGTCCTCGCCAGAATCTCTCAGCCTCCGTCCGCCCGCGTCGCGAGCGAGGCGCAGGTCGTCACGCTCAGTTATTCGGGTCTCGCGCTGTATCGCCAGTGCCCGATGAAGTATGCGCTTCGATATGTATACAATCTTCCCTTATCGCCGCACGACGAGTCGCCGCGCGACGAGTTGTCGGATGAAATGCATCCGCATGGCGGCGCCGATGCTATTTCTCTCGGGAACCTTTTGCATAACGTGCTGATGCAATATCACCGCAGGAGAAAGGCCGATCCGCGCGCCGACGCCTCCGTAATTCTCAACGAACTTGCCCGCGCGTCCGACTGTGCGAAAGAGGTTGTTCGAGCGGCGCAGGCAATGATGAAAAAGTACATGGCGGGGATGCTCTCGAAGGCGGACACTCTTTTCGAGGAGAAAGAATTCCACTGGCGAGTCAGCGAAGACTCGCTCCAAATACTATTCGTGGGAAAGATTGACCGTGTCCACCGCGAAGGCGATTCGCTCAAGATCGTGGACTACAAGACCGGCATCGCCGACGAAGGCGGCCACAGACTCCAGCTTGGCATCTACCGCATGGCAATGGAGTCGGTCTTCGGAGAGAAGGATATCCTGACAAGCGACTACTATCTTTCGACCGGCGAGGAAAAAGAGCAGCGGTTCACCGTTGAAGAGTTGGGCGAAATCCGAAAAGGATTTCTTGAAGATGCGAGAAGAATTGCGGCGGGGGATTTCTCGATGGACGCGGGGGGCGCACAAGAAAAACGTGAATGCTGTAACTGCGAGTATGAGACCTACTGTCCGCGTACTTAATTCGGGGACACGATGCCGCATCGTGTCCCCGAATTAAGTGCTTGACATCGTGTCCCCGAATCGAAGAGTCATTAACCACAAAAAATGGATTCCCGCCTTCGCGGGAATGAAAAAAACGTTCGGTGACGACTGGTTTGTTATTCCCTGATCACCATCACATATCCAGTCCCAGCGTCCCGCCGGGATTCATGATGTTGTTTGGGTCAAAGTGCTTCTTGAGCGCCCGCAGCACGTCCATCTGACCTTTGCCGAGGTGCCGTTCCATCCATGGCGCTATCATCTTTCCGACCCCATGGTGGTGACTCAGTGAGCCGCCGTGCCGCGATATGCAGTCGATTATGCCGTTTTGAAATTCCTTGTATTCGCCGACATCGGCTATTCGCGTGATGAAGATGAAATACAGGTTCGTCCCCTGCGGATAGAAATGAGATGCGTGCGCCATACATACGGTATTAGGGCGGCTTTTTATGAAGTTCCTCACGCCGGTGTGAAGGTTGTGGAAGTTGCTCCAAGTAACACCCGATTCGAGAGTATCTATGATGATGCCGTAATCGTGCAGGTCTTCGCGCAGGTACGGGTCGGCGTATCTGCTGTGTTCCCAGTTTTTCAAAGGATAGCCGGTCATATACATCGCGCCGCGTTCACGGCAGATTTTCATCACCTTCGCCTTGACATTCCTGGCGAAGTCGCGCTCGCCTTCACTCTGTCCAATATAGAGGCATCGCTCCATCGGCTTGAAGCCGCGATATTTCACCATGCTGTCAAGGATTGTGCCCTCGATGCCATAAAGCTTGAGCGCGACATCGGTTTCCTCGGGGTCAGAAATTCGGAACACCGACGGCAATCCGAATTCGCCCTGTGAAATCTCGCGTGCGGCGTCCACCGCATCCTGCCATGTCCGGAACATGAAGGCGAATTTTCTGCGGTTCTCCGGCGCATGCCTGAATATTTTGAGCGTCGCGCTCACGAGAACACCGAACGCGCCTTCGCTCCCCTTCACTATGTCGTTTACCTTTGGGCCCGTGGCCGTTCCCGGGTAATCGAGGGTCTTAAAAGAGCCCGCAGGGGTCACATATTCCTGGCTCACGACGATGTCGTACATATCGCCGAAATACGAGGACTGCTGCCCCGAGCCCAGCGTTCCGATCCACCCGCCGACTGACGAGTACTCGAACGACTGCGGGAAATGCCCGCCTGTGTATCTCCTGCGGGCATTGAAATGTTTCGGCGCATTATTGAGCATTTCCTCATAGGCCGGACCAAGTATACCGGGCTCTACAGTAATCGTCTGGTTTGTCTCGTTGAACTCGATCACGCGGTTCATGTGCGTGCTCATGACCAGCGAGACGCCGCCTTTCGCGCACTTCAAACCCAAGGAAACCGACGAGCCGCCGCCGTATGGATATATCGGAATCCGCTGTTCGTTGCAGTAATTCACAATCTTCTGCACGTCTTCCTTGCTTCGGGGATGGACGACGACGTCCGCCACGTCGCCGGCGATGCCCTCCCTCAGTTGGATGATCTCTTCCATCGCTTTCCCGCTCGAGAATTTCACTCGGGAATAATCGTCCAGGGCGACGTTCTCCGGTCCGACAATGTTTCGAAGTGCGTCTATCCGGTCCGCAGCCAGCTTGATCGGCAGGCTGCACCGCACCTCCTCGTTGCCCGCATTTCGCTTCTGCTTGAAGTCGGCGTCGGACAACTGAAGCTTTTCTTTGAGCATTGCATACAATCGGTTGTTGGGATGCTTGAATGCATTCGGGTCGCCCCACTTGAAAATCGAGCGATAGGTTCCTGCCTTTGGGGGCGCCGAGGTCCAATCCGGAAGAAAAGCTTTTTCACTGGCCATTCAACCGTCTCCTTTTCAGGCCTTGACGCGGGTATGCGCACAAAAATTGTCATTCTGAGAGCGAAGCGACGAAGAATCTCTCTCGTTCTCTCGCGAATTGCGCGTATAAACAGAGATTCTTCGCTTTCGCTCAGAATGACAAATGAATGGTACTTTCTTGGGCAACAGGCCGTTTAATGTTGATCCATGCAACCGGGTATTTGGCTCGGTGTTGATTATGTGCAAGAAAAAGACGGCGCCGCGCCTCTTTACGGTTTGTTTTCGCGCCGCCGCTCTTCGGGTTTGTAATGCATGCCCTTCTTGAGGGCAAGGTTTTGCGCCTCCGCCTGCTGCTTGAGGGTCTTGAGTTCTTCGTTCACTTCGTACGACATGCGGAGTTTGCACCGATCGCAGAGCGTGCCGGATTGAATCGGCCTACCGCACGAATTACATTTCACGGACGCCAAGACCTCTCGCATCGAAAGCCGCTTCTGTCTGATCCATCTAAGGATGTCGGCTTCTTCTATACCTGTGGCTTTGCTCATCGCCGCAACGTTCTGCCCGGGGTTTTCGCGCAGCCAACGAACGGCCTGTTGAAATGCGGCTTCTTCCTTTTGAGTGCATTGAGGGCACATCGGGTTGTTTGTGCGGGAGAAAAGTGTGCCACATTTTACGCAATTGCCGAGCGGCATGTCATTCCACTCCTTTTGCCGTTTCAGGTGTTCCTCGCTCCGGCGCCTCGCTTGTCCTCGCGGCTTCGCTTTCGTCGCCGGTTTTCTGGTTTTCCTCGGCTATCCTGCGTGCGACGTGCGCCGCAAACTGGAGACCCATGAAGGTGACAAAATAAACGAAGATAGCGCCCGCCACGCCGCGTTTCAGTGCAGTCCAAACCGATACGTCCGCGCCGCATCCGAGGCCAAGCATCAGGCCCAGCCAAAGCAGCGCCGCGATAATAGCGATCGCATCAATAATGTTTGTGTGTGGAAAGTTCTGGGGTTGCGGGCGGGTTCGTTTCAACATTACCGATAGTTCTTGTTATCCTCCCACCGTCGAGCGTCTTCTTCACGCACGATCTTCTGGCGGTCGTCGTTGGTGCCCGGCGTTTTGTCGTACCCGTACGTCGTTATCTGGGCGAATGAGTTGCCATACACGTCGCGCAGCACCGCGTAAGCATAGGAAACACCATAATGGTCCTTCAGAACCTTGCCGTCGCAATACGGCCCATTCCACTGAGGCACTCCGGTCATCTTGAGAAGCGCGTTCAGCCCTCCGTCCTCGGGAGTCGGGAACCGCGCAAAATCAAGATAGAACATCTTGAGAGCTTTGTCAATCTGAAAGAAGTCTTCAGAC
>CAYVDS010000073.1:9489-14393 GCA_964450145.1 uncultured bacterium | reverse complement strand
TAAACCCGCTGCCGTTCAGCCGCGGGAAGGCCCGGCTCGATCTCGATTTCCTCAACCTGTCCGATGCCAGCCAGAGCCGTGACCGACTTGAAATATTCCGAGTGCTTCGTCCAGTCCTCGATTGTTTGCATTATCCATGCCAGCAACTCGGATGCCCCATACCTTGTCGGCGCCTGCCCGGGCTTCACCACAAGCGCCTCCCTCTTTTTCAAGACTACTTCCGGCGCGGCCACTCCTTTGGATCCGACGGCCACTTGTCCGGAAAGAACCGAAATGCTGGTTTCCGCAGTCGCTCGCTCGACTTCCACGACAAAAACTGTTCCGCGAACTCCCGTGACCGCAGTGGGCGTCTCCACCTCGAACTTGGAGTCCTTGGTTTTCAGTCGCCCGACTTCCGACCACAGTTTCCCCTCAGGTAAATCAATCTTGATTTGCGCCGCCTTCGTCTCGGGTTCCTGCTCGAAGTGCTTGATCGTGAACTGACTGTTGGCGCCGACGCCGTTGACCGCCACCGTCTCAAGCGTCAGAACGACTTCTGAATCCGGCCCCGTTCGGATTTCGTCGCCCGGGTTCACGCTCATATGTTTGGCGGCAGGCGCAAACCGTGGCATCCCAACCCTTTTTATTTCCGCCTTGCCCTTTATGTCCTCGATTCTCCCCTTACCGGGAACGGTTCCGTGGGGGTCCACTTTGTCCTTTTGGATATTGAAGATGATGCGGCCGCCGCCCGGAAGGTCTGTCCCAACCTTGTAAACCTTGTCCGCCTCTCCGAGTATCTTGCCCGGAATCCTTTTGCCCGTGGGAGTTTCAAGAGCCGCGGCAAAGACATGCCCGCTGATGAGAAGGAAGAGCGCTGTGCAGGCAAGAAACGCTATGAAGGATGAGCAAATTCGGGCAGAGCAAATTCGGGGACACCGTGCGGCATGGTGTCCCCGAATTTGCTCTGCACGGTTTTGCTGAATCTGCTCACCATTGTTCCAAATGTCTTCGTATCCCATAACACAATAAGGGGCTTTAAGCCCCTTTCCCCGAGCCGGAACCATGCCAGTTATGTTTCGCGTGGGTAGACTCGCTATTGATAAGTTTATCATACGAAACGGGTTCTGTCAATTCGGCATACGAATCTATTTCGGGGACACCATGCAGCATGGTGTCCCCGAAATAGTCCCCGGAATAGCTCACTATGCGACCAATGCGATGAGCAAATCCATGACGTTTGTGCCGGTTGGGCCGGTTATGATAAGGTCGCCGATCGGGCGAAGCAAATAGTAGGAATCGTTGTTCTGCAGATAAATTGCAGGGTCGAGCCCTTGGCGGTATGCGCGCTCGACAGTAGTTACATCGATGACCGCGCCCGCCGCGTCGGTCGGGCCGTCGGCGCCGTCCGTGCCGACGCTCGCAACTACGATTCTCTTCGCGCTCATCAGCCTGATTGCGGCTGATAAGGCAAGTTCCTGGTTGCGGCCGCCTTTACCCCCGCCTCTGACGGTCACGGTTGTCTCTCCGCCCGCGAGAATGCAAGCAGGCGGCGTTATCGGATTCCCGGAAATTTCGGCCTCGACCGCTATTGAGGCGAGAACGACCCCGACTTCTCTCGCTTCGCCGCAAATACGAGTGGACAGGATGAGCGGCCGCAAGCCTAGCGATGAGGCCTTCGCCGCCGCAGCGTCGACGGCGGTTCGGTTGCTTCCAATAAGAACATTGGTGACATTCTCAAAAATCCTATCGCCGGGCTTGGGCGTTTCTTCAACCTCGCCGATCAGGCCCTTTTCAAGATGTTCGCGCACAGTCCGCGGCGTTTTGTCCCGGATTCCATATTTATTCATGACCGCAACCGCGTCGGCAAAAGTCGATGGGTCCCCGACTGTTGGACCGGAAGCGATGACCTCCAGCGCGTCTCCGACAACGTCTGAAAGAATCAGTGAAAACAGCCTCGACGGATGCGCCGCCTTTGCCAGTCGGCCTCCCTTTATGCTGGAAATATGCTTGCGAACGGCGTTGATCTCATCAATGGTTGCGCCGCAACGAAGCAGAAGCCCTGTGGTTTCCTGTTTGGCCGCCAAGGGTATCGAGCCGGCCGGGAGCGGCATTAACGCCGAGCCTCCACCGGATATCAGGCACAGCACAAGCGTGGTAGTATCGGTGTTGTCCTCGAGCAGTGAAAGGATGCGGCTGGCCGCCTCGACGCCGCGATTGTCCGGCACGGGATGTCCCGCTTCCACAAGTTGCAGCCGTTTTAAAGGAGTCCTGTTGCCGTCTTGAACTATTATCAATCCGCCGGTGAGCTCGTCCCCAAGCAATTCTTCCATCGCTTTTGCCATCGTGCCGCTGGCCTTGCCGGCGCCGACGACCAGTATCTTCTTGAAGCCGGACAAGTCCACCTGGTGTTCTCCAATGGCGAGGCAATTGCCTTCGAGTTTGACGGATTTGTATATCAGAGCCTCTGGCTCCACGGCTTTTAGGGCGCTCGCGATTATCGCCTTTGCCGCCTCACGCAGCTCGTTCAAGTTCACTCGGATGCGCTCCCGGGCCGCTCCGGCAACCGCAGGCGGCGGTATTTTCCATCGGATGACAGGCGAGCGGGCGCCACCCTCCCCGCTCGTATTTCCCGAATCATTTCATCGATCGTTGACACGCGTCTATCGAACCATGTGGCGCATTTGCCGACTTCGCTCGCAAAGTGGCAATCGCTTCCTCCCGTGCCGGGAATCCGTATTTTCTCCCACGCTTTCACCGCTTGGCTGTTCTCGCGGTCATTGTTTTCTCCGTTCAGGACTTCGAGCGCCGCGATATAGCTCATTTTGAACAAGCCGTTTGAAGCGGAAGCTGCGCCAACGATTCTGAACGGATGCGCCGGTATCAGAATTCCTTCACACGCCTCCACCTTCGGTCTCACCGTATCAATCCGCGAATAGTAACCACCATCGGTTTTCCACGAATCGTCTTTTAGCCCGAACGCGAGAGTGTGACCCTTGTCGGTGTTGATTTCGACCCCCCTAAGAACAAGGAACCCTTCTTTTTTCGCCATTCTTGCGACCGGTTCCGACGCGCAGAAGGAGTCGTGTTCGGTGACACAAATAGCGTCAAGGCCTCTCTTGCGGGCCGCTCGGATTAGCTCGACAGGGTCGAGTTTGTTATCTCCCGAATACTTGGTGTGGCAGTGCAGATCAATAAGCATTAGATTATTCCCATAGCGCCCCCAGGTATTCCGGCGCTTCGGAAAATCCTTTTGAGAGTTCTTCCATCAGCCATTCTCGAATTGGGGGATAGATCGTTAGTTCGTCAAGCGAGGCGATTGGCACAAATTGATGCCCTCGCACCCGTGGGTCGCGGCTGGAGGAGCCACGAGCCTTCGCGTCTTTGCCCGGGACCAGCGCCGCCTCGTAAAGGAAATGCACGACGTGACGAGTGCGATCAGGCCAGATACTCTCACACACGCATACCAGCCTGCCCGGTTTTATTCGCAGCGAGGTCTCTTCCAAAACCTCGCGAACAACGGCGCCCTGGGCAGTCTCACCCGCTTGCATACCGCCGCCCGGCAGAAGCCAGTATCTACGGCCGTCTTTCTCGTGCTCGACTAACAGCAGAGAATCGCCGCTGCGGCAGACGGCGCTCACCCGGATGCGTAGAGAGGTCATCGCTACCGCTTTGCGAATTCTCGCAGTTTTTCAGCCAGAAGCCTGTCGACCTCGGCTGTCATTACGATCTCCCCATCAGTATATTCCGTCTCGAGCACTCGACCTTTTTCGTGCACGAGAGCCGCGACCTCACCCCGGTCTTGAGGAATGTTAAGCTTGACGATTTGCCGCCGCGCCGCAAGCATCTCGATAACCAGGTTGAACAACCTGTCGATGTTCTCGTTCGTTTTCGCAGAAACCGCAACGCTGTTAGGGATTCGTTCGACGAGATTGCTCGCGATACAGGGGTCGGTCAGCAGATCAATCTTATTGAAAACCGTGATTGTTGGCTTGTCAGCGGCGTCCAATTCGCGCAACACCTGTTTCGCAACCGCGATGTGCTCTTCGAAATACTGATGACTCGAATCAACAACGAGGATGATCAGGTCGGCGTGGGTGGCTTCTTCGAGCGTGGCCCGAAAAGCGGCTACCAGTGAGTGAGGCAACTTCCGTATGAAGCCGACGGTGTCGGTGAAAACCACTACCTGCCCGTTAGTGAGCCGCGCTTTCCTCGAACGCGGATCCAGCGTCGCGAATAACTTATCCTCGACAAAAGCATCCGCGTCGGCTATCGCATTCAAAAGCGATGACTTACCCGCGTTCGTGTAGCCGACGATGGCTGCGCTGACAACGTCATGCTTTTCTCGCCGCTTACGCTGAACGCCGCGATGCAGCCTGATCGAGTCGAGGTCCCGTTTGAGTCTCGCAATCCGGTCCTTGATCCTGCGGCGGTCCACTTCGAGTTTTGTCTCGCCGGGACCGCGACCCGGGCCGCGCGTGCCGATTCCGCCGCCGACTCTCGACATCATTACTCCGTGTCCAGTGAGCCGCGGCATCAGGTACTCGAGTTGGGCGAGCTCGACCTGGATTTTCCCTTCCTTCGTCTCGGCCCGCTGGGCGAAGATATCGAGAATCAACTGCGTCCGGTCGATTATCTTGCAGTCGACCATGTCCTCCAGATTGCGCTGCTGCGCCGGACTGAGTTCGCAGTCGAATATCACAACATCGGCTTGCGATTCCTTCGCGATTGAAGATACCGTCGAAGCCTTTCCGCGCCCGATGAAATAGGCGCTATCCGGGACGGGCCTCGACTGGGTCGTGGATTCGATTACTTGGGCGCCCGCGGTCCGCGTCAGTTCCGCAAGTTCAGCGAGCGATTCTTCCATCTCCCAGGCGGCGTCGCCGGCGATCTGGCCCTTCTGAAGCGGCTCGCCCGTTTGCTCAAGG
>CAYVDS010000073.1:0-9479 GCA_964450145.1 uncultured bacterium | reverse complement strand
CTGGACGCCCACAAGGATGGCTTTTTCTTTTTCCGTCACCTGATTATTAATGCGAATCTCGTTCAACTTCCTTTCAGTTTGTCCTCATAAGATTATACGAGGCGGGAAGTATATGTGGCAAGCGGGTGAAGATATGCGCCTCTTAATTCGGGGACATGATGCTTCATCGCTAGCTTATTCGGGGACACCTTGTGGCAAGGTGTCCCCGAATAAGCGGCCCGTTTCTTAGGAGTGTCTGAGCAACCTTCACACCAAGAAATTGATTCCCATCAGTCAAATTGGTTAATGACCAATCCCGAGAGAAGCTTGGGATAGAAGAAGGTCGATTTCTGCGGCATCTTCTCGCCCGCATAGGTCACGGCCTTCACCTGCTCCGGCCTTGTAGGGTTGAGCAAAAGCGCGATTTGAGCCTCGCCGTGGCGAACTGCCTCCAGGGCCACTTTTCCCCACGGCGTATATTGCACGTGCTCTTCCTTGGAAATATTCTTCGTGTCTATTCCGAGGATATCCTGCAGAATGACTTTCTGCGCAATCGTGACATCCAGCGCTTTCCAGCTTTCGCAGGGGCCATTTTCGACAAACCCGCGCAACCGAGCGGCGTCGCGCGCTCTCAGAAGGTCGAATCTGTCACCCCCGAGGTACAGCCCGAATGCGTTCGTGTTCTCGCCTGCGCGCGCCAGGTCCGACAGCAGCATATCGGTCACCCCCTCGCAATCGGAGCACGTAAATGAGTAGCTCGTCAACTCGAACTGCTCTTCGAGTCTGTTGCGGAACGCTCCGGCATCGAAGTCGGCGATTCCGTGGACTATCCTGTGTATCGGATAAATTGTCACGCCGCCGCCATCCAGATTCACGAACATCATCATTACGTAGTCGTGAGGTCTCTCGCCCGCAGGCGCGTTTTTCTCGCTTCGCTTGATGTGCCTGTAAATAAGCGCCGTCTCATACCTGTGATGGCCGTCCGCTATGATGATGGCCTTATCCCGCATGTGTTGAGTGAGCGATTCGATGATTGCCCCATCGCTCACTATCCACAGCCCGTTCCGGATGCCGGCATCGTCGGAAAAGTCGACGTCGGGTGGCCGGCGGCTTGCAGCTTCTGCCAGTATTTTGTCGACAGCGCCATCCGGCTGGGAAAAGAGCGAAAAGATCGGGCTCAGATTCGCTCGGCATTCCTTCATCAGGTTCAGGCGGTCGAGCTTCGGTGGCATCAACGTTTGTTCATGGCCGAGAATAACGCCGGATTCCTGCTCCTCGAGGCGCGCGAGGGCCATGAAACCTCTCCTCTTTTTCGGCTTTTCCGACGAATACTTGTATTCCTGCTCGTAAATGTATATCGAGGGCTCCTTGTCACGCTTAAGCACGCCCTCACGAATCCATTGCTCCAGATACTGGCGAGCCCGGGTGTATTTGTTTTCCTGGATGGTGTCTATCGGCAGGTCTTTGCCGCGCTCGAGGCGCACGATGTTGTGCTCGTGGCGCTGATAGAGGAAATCGCGTTGCTCGTCGCTTATCACGTCGTAAGGCGGCGCGACAATCTCTTTAAGATCGTCATTGGCGGCGTTATAACGCAAACCTCTGAAGGGTATTATTCTCGCCATAGCGCGAACTCTTCTTGATTGGCCAAACTCGGCATCTTATTTCTTCGCGCGCTCGACAAAGGAGTTGTCCCGAGTGTCGATGCGGACCACGTCGCCAATCTGCAGGAATTGGGGCACTTTGACGACGATGCCGGTCTCGAGCTTTGCGCTCTTCGGTGATCCGGAGGCTGTCGCGCCTCTCATAGGCGGGTCGGTCTCTACAATCTTGAGGTCAACGGTTATCGGAAGTTCGATGCCGACCGCCATCCCATTGTAGAACTCAACTTTGAGCTGTGTGTTCGCCAAGAGGTAATTGACTGCCTCGCCCAAAACGCCTGCAGCGATTTCAATCTGTTCGTAGGTTTCCGTGTCCATAAATGTGTATGCTTCGCCGGTGCTGTACAGATACTCCATTGTCTTGCGGTCCAGCGCAACGTACTCAAGGCTTTCGTCCGCCCGGAATCGCATATCATAGTAGTTGCTGTTCTTGAGATTATAGAGCTTTGCCTGCACCAGTGCCCGCAGGTTGCCCGGCGTCATATGTATCACGCTGCTCACACGGAAAAGTTCTTTATTGTGAAGGATTACCATCCCCACTTTGAGTTGTCTCGCAGGTATCATGCCTGTCCTTCCCTTGGTTGTTCGTTCATTGGAAACTGGAATACGTGACGCGGCATAGCCGCAACCACAATCGATGAAACCACGAATCCCACCGCTTTTCCAAGGGCGGTTCGCGAACCGCCCCTACGAAAAAATCAACAAGAATTCGCGATTTTGAACATAAGTAGCACAAGTGTGCTCTTTTTATTATAGAGGCAGGACGGGCAAAAATCAACCGGTGGGAAATAAAATGTGAAAGGCGAAAGGCGAAAGGACAAAGGGGCGCGGGTTCGGGGCGAAAGGAAATAAAAGAAGTCGGAGGCCATGGATCGAAAGCTGAAGAACGAACAAACATGCGGACGGGCAGCAAAAGAACGTCGCACGGAAAGGGCGAAAAGGGCAATCACGAGCATGATCTGAATCTCTCTATTCTTCTCTTCTTTCCCTCCGTTTCGCCTTGCTCCTTTCGCCTTTGCCCTATTTTCCGTCTGCTTCCTCGCTGCTGGCCAACAAACCGAAAATCATCCTTCTGAGGAGCGTCCTCTTGCGGACCAGCTTTGCCCCGCAGTTGTAGCACAGAGCGGCTTCGGCGGAAACACGCGCATTGCAGTTCTGGCAGCTAACCATATCGCTTTTCAGGTGCTCCAGCAGCCTCGAGACATCCTCTCGTTGAAGACCGTTCTCAAACGAGAAGGTCACGCCGATGTAGATGTCGTCGTCCTCGGCCGACTCCTCGACGTCCTTCTTTCTCTTGAACCATTTTACATGACCTGCAACCGACACGTTCGTCGGGTGCGAACGGCAAAACATCTGCATCTCGATGTTCCGGTTCAGAATGAAAAGCCTGCCGTGCGATTCCATGAACAAATCGGAATCCAGCGGCGAAATCTCCATGCACAATCCTCCGGCCGAAATGTCCAGAAGCCTGGCAAAGGCCACGCGAGTCGGCTTGCCCCTCTTTTCTTGAACGAAAAATGTCAAGTGAATTTCGTTGCGAAGGATGGATTTGTCCGTGGATACCTCAAGCGACATGACCATGCGGCTCCAATCATTCAGTCGTTTGGACGCGAGCTTTTGTTTTCTGTGTATAAGTAGCAACGTGAATGCCAATCGATGACTCTATAACGGAACTTATTATCAGGACTGTACTTATATATAATAATGAGGTGTTTTGCTCGCGGGCTTGGAGTGTCGAGCCACCGACTATCGGTGTCTTTCGCGTCGTCCCATTACAATTCCGTAATCAACGCCCGACGCATCTTCACGGCCCGTTGCCCAAATAGTGACAGCCAGTTGTCATTCCGAGCGAAGCGAACAATCTCTGTTTGCGCGCACAAATTCGAAAGAAAAGGAGAGATTCTTCGTCGCTTTGCTCCTCAGAATGACAGTTGCTATAAATTCTCAGACGGAATATTATTTCGGCAACAGGCCGTTCAGTCTTGAAAATCACCACTTCGTGTGCTAGCATAAAGACCATGAAGTATTATTTCTGTGTGGCCAATGATCCCGACGGTATTGAGATTACTCCTCGTTCGCTGGCGCGTGTCAGGCAAGGGAATCATTGTATTCCTGACTGCGTCGACTATGAGAGCAAGTTCAACCTGCCGCGGAAGGTCAAGGCCAAAGAGATATTTGCCGGGTGGAGCTGCCATAACTGCAAGTTCCTCACGGAAACGGCGAAGCCAAAAAAAAAATCCTGAATCCGCTGTCCTCCCGGCCCGTCCAAACCGTGACTCGCCGCCACTTATCCCTGAGGGTCTCCGAGAGGCTCGGCGTGTCTCAGCGCCAGGCCGATAAGGTGCTTGCCCATGCGTTTTCCACAATCGCCCGAAGTCTTTGCGCGCGCGATGATGTGAAGCTCGAAGATTTCGGCAAATTTGTGGTGATATTCCGAAAGGGTTGGAACGGCCGGCATCCCGCTACGGGACGACGTGTCCTTATCCGCGACCGCGCTGCCGTCGCCTTCAGGCCCGGCAAGAGACTCCGAAGGCGCGTCGCCGACCCCCACCGGAAAACATAGGGTGGTGAACGTTTGAGTTGCACATTCGCAGTGTGTCCTGCAGAGGCGACGAATTCCGTAAGGGCGCAATTCATTGCGCCCATGTAGGTGCGAATTTATTCGCATTCGTAATTGGGCGCCACGGGCTCGTCCCCGTAGGTGCGAATTTATTCGCATTCGTGTGTCGTGGATTATGCCGTTTTTCCTTGCTTTTTTCCCTCAGAATCTGCGCGAATCTGCGAAATCTGCGGATTCCCCGTTTCTTCTCTTTTTCTTTGTTTGGTTGCGGCTATGCCGCGCTGTGGTTCTCAAATTCCCCTCTTTCCCCCTTTGCAAAGGGGGACGAAGGGGAATTTCCCCGCGCGGCGTTTAGATTCTCTAATTTTGGACAGCAGTGATCTAAAATCCAAATGATTTGAACCACAAAACCATAAACTATGAACCATAATCCCAGCTCTGGCGATATATCATTCGACGCCGCTATCAACCTTCTCCGCGAACTGTTCGGCTTCTCTGATTTCCTGCCGTTTCAGCAACACGTCATCGAAGGCATCATAAACGGCGGAGACCTTCTGGTCGTGTTGCCAACGGGCTCGGGCAAGTCGCTGTGCTTTCAGATTCCGGCACTGCTGCGGGATGGGCTCACCATCGTCATCTCGCCGTTGATCGCGCTCATGAAAGACCAGGTCGACGCCCTGTGCGCGCGCCGGCTTCCGGTCGCGTGTCTCCACAGCGCGCTTCCACATTCGGAGAGCAAGCGCATTCTGGACGACATCAGGGACAACCGGCTGAAGATGGTGTACATCTCGCCGGAGCGGTTGCGCGACGGATTCTTTCTGAACGCTGTGCTGGCAACCGGACAACGTCCTCCTTTGTGGGTCGTGGACGAGGCCCACTGCATAACTGAGTGGGGGCATGATTTCCGGACGGATTATCTGAATATTCCGGATGCCGTCGAGTTGATATCCAGCGATTCACAACTCGTCATGTTCACAGCGACCGCCACGCCGATCGTTCGCGAGGACATCCTGAGGCAGATGCGGCGCGAGTCCGCGAGGACTGTCTGCGGCGGTTTCGACCGGCCCAATCTGTATCTTGGCTGTCGCGACACGCCCACGAAGGCCGAGAAACTGCGGACGCTCTCCGAGTTACTGCGAAGACCCGGCCCGGGAATCATCTACACTGCCACCCGCAGGCAATGCGAGGACGTCAACAGATTCCTTCAGGAGTCGTCCGGCAAAAACAGCGACTTCTACCATGCGGGCCGCTCGGCGGGAGAGCGCACCGAGGTTCACGAGCGCTTTTTGGCGAACGAGATCGAGATCGTTTCCGCGACCAACGCCTTCGGCATGGGAGTGGACAAACCCGACATCCGCTTCATCATCCACTACGCCCATCCGGCGAGCATCGACGCCTACTACCAGGAGATAGGGCGCGGCGGGCGCGACTGCGGCAGGTGCGACTGCATACTCCTGTTCTCGAGGTACGACCGAAAAGTGCAGGAGCGGTTCATTATCGATTCGACGCCCGGGCCGGATTTGGTGGAGGATTGTTTCAACGCTATCATTCAAACTGCCGCCGGCTTGCCATCTAGTGGCTCGCCACCTGGTGGCTCGCCAGCCCGTGGATTGCGCGAACTTATCCTCAAACGAAGTTTTCACGAAGAACACCACGTGGAGTTGTTCGAGATGGAAAAGGCGGGGCTCCTGAGTCGGCGCACAGTGATGTGCGGAAGGGCCTCCGTTTACCTCTCAGGCGACCTTGGAAGGGCTCTGAGGTTGTGTTCGACCGAGCAGATGAAAGTTCTCGTCGCCCTCGAAAAAAGCCTCAGGCTTTCCCGGAAAGGCTTTGCCCAGTCCGTCGATTTGAATGCGTTCCGCGAAGAATATTTCCCGGAGACAAATCTCTTCGCCCTCGAGCAGGCGCTCCTGCACATGAGCAACCGCGACATCATTGTGTATCGTCCCGCCGACCGCAGCATCTGCTACGAGGTGCGGGCCGATTCGATTTCCAGCTCGGTCATGCGAAAGATGGAAGAGAGCGTGTCCATGCGGCGCGCCTTCAAGAACAGGCGACTCGAAATGATGATCGAATATGGCGCCCTTCGGTCCTGCCTGCGCGAATATCTTCTCACCGCTCTTGCTGACCCCACCCCCAAACCCACCTGCGGCTTTTGCGACAATTGCCTCTGATTCTACTCCTTAACCACTCCATACAGTTTTTCTGCATTGCCCATCACGTCAATACCGTAGAGGCTGCGTCGTCGATCCAATTCGAGCCGATGCGCCCCGAGATAAAATCGGCATCCTGAAATTCAAAGGCTCCGCCGATCGCGTCACCAATAGATGCTCCAACGACGCATCCGAGAATCCTGTCGCGCGCTTTTTCTCGAGTCACGCTCGTCTCCTCTCTTATATCCCCGCGTAGCTGCGAATTATAGCAAAATACGTGCGCCTATCAAAGCGTTGGAGTGGTTGGGAGGGAATCCAACAAGACACAGAATTGAAGCGGGGTCAGCCGCAGATACTCAAAACTTATACCAATTGCCGGGCTCCAACTCCTCAAACAGCGCATTATGTTTCTTGAATAGTTCTCTGACTTTCGCTAAGTCTGCAGCCTGTGCGCCTTTCATCAGTGGATCGTGATGCTGGGGCACAATGATTTCAGCGCCTGAAGCCAATCCGAATTCAACGGTCTGTTCTTCCAGCCCCTTGAGCGTGTTCCCCGCGAGCACCTGCAGAAGTGTCATATACGCCCTTGTATTTTTGGCGACTTCAAGGAGAGATGTATCAGGATACGAACCCGCCATATAGATTCGCTTCCCTCCATTGATCTCGAACACGAAATTGAGTTGCTCGCCCTGCGGATATTTCAACATCCATTCCTGCATTTGGTCAGGCGGCGAAACGCCCGGCCCCATGGACGCTTCGATCGCCATCTGTATTCCTTTCTTAAGGTCGCCGCCGGCATCTTGAAAAAGATCACCGCCTGTAATTCGCTGATACGTGGCCACAAAATCCACATGCACACCCTGAACGATTTCCGCACGCATTCCGCCTCTTTCGACGACATCACCGGATGCAATATGGGTGAAACGGTCCGGCTCAATGCCCTGGTGTTCGATCAACGCGCCTGCAACCTCCCGGGAGCAGAATATTTCAGGATTGAACTTATTGGCCAGCTTGCCCGCGTCCAAGACATGATCATAATGCCCGTGCGTGATGAAAATATAGTCGCATCCTTCGATCCGATCCGACGTAAACGGCACGCTCACCGAATCATCAATGTACGGGTCGATAACGATGCTCTTTTCGCTCTCTATCCGTATCTCGAAACACGCAGTTCCCAGCCACTTGATTTCAAACGACATCGCAGTTCCCCTCAATATTCATCGCATACATCTGTTAGAGCACGACACGATAAAGCTGATTAGATGCTCTCAAGGGCAAGCTCGATTTCTTCCTTGACCAGGCCGTCCTCTCTTGGCAAGCGCGATTCCAGGACGGCTTTGGCGTGATTTCCACCCAGTCTGCCTAAAGCCCAGGCACACATGCCACGTACAGTCTCCTCCGGGTTCTCTGTAAGAGCTTGCGCCAGAGCTGGAATGTGCCTTTGATCACCCAAGTTCCCTAACGCCCGGGCGGCGCTCATTCTCCATTTCGCGATATTCCCAAGGGAAATGTAAAAGAGCAAAGGCCAGACCTTTTTCTCGTAATGCTCCTGTGTCATGGTGAGCAGAGTCTCTAATCGGAAATCGTCTGCTCGTTGGCTCAGGAAAGGATTTTCCGGAAGGCTCTGGTTCATCCATGCTTGGTTACGCGGGCAGACCTCCTGACAACGATCGCAACCATAAACCCACGTACCCATTGACTCTCTCATCTCTCGACCAGTCATTCCCACTCCGTAAGTGGTTTCATAACCGATACATTTCAAAGGATTCATCTTTTTCGGGGCGTACAGAGCGCCTGTCGGGCAAGCCGCAATGCATGCATTCTTACACCATGAGGGACATCCCAGTTCTATTGCGGGCTCATCGGGTTCAATCTCAACATCCAGAAGGACGGGTATGCTCACCAGCCAAGAGGCACCTAACATGACCCTTCTTGCGTAAACGAAACAGTTATTGCCATAGTTTGCCACGCCTGCCCTTGCCGCTGCCATTCGGGCGGGAATCTCGTCACCCACATAATACCGAATTCCCTCCTCTCCCAGGAAAGACAGAAATTCCATGGCCTTCACGTACCAATCCTTCATCTCCTGCCGATCATCCACCTGGTACAACCGCCCGACCTTTCCAATGAGTTGTGGTGGAAACTGTCGGCGATGGTAGTTGAGGATTACAACCATGAGGGTTTTGGCCCACGGATGGTTCTTGGACAACAGAGCTCCTCGCTTCAGGTCTATGCCCACGTCGGCGCCTTCGGTAATCAATACCCACTCATACGTATCCGCGCGGGATTCGTACTCCTTGATATATAGATCCATTGGCTCGGTTGTTCCGAAGCCGACATCCTCAAAGTCCAACTCAAGAGCCTTCTCGATCAAGCGCTGTTTTAAACCCATCCCGTCCTCATCTTTGCAATATTATGTCTATTTCGATGCGACAATCCATCAGATTTTTCGTGCGATAAATCTTCCTCGGCTCATCTTCTTTTCCTGAACGGCGGAGGCCAACATGTCGATTGCCGCCTTCGCGCCGGGATACAAGTGCTCTCCAAATTTCTCAGTGATTTGGTCCTTCAAATCCCCTTCCATCCGGGCTTGGTAATCTCGAGTATGTGAAGCAAAATCATCATTCAGATCTTGCTGCTCCAAGATGTGAAAACCGTTTCCTGTGAGGAGAGTCGAGTAACCCGGGAGTGTCTGCAAGTTAGGCATTACCAACATGGACAGGACGATTTCTTTCTCTGCAGGATCGAATAGTTCCGTTTCAAGCCAATCCGTAAAGGCCAGGATTCCTTTCGGCTTAATGACTCTCGCGCATTCTTTGATCAGTCGTTCCTTATCGCTAACGTAACACCAAGCATCCTGGCCCCACACAATATCAAAAGTCCGATCTTCAAATGGCATATCCAGAGCATTCCCCAGCTTCAGCTCGATCAGTTCTTCGAGTCCTGCAGACTTGTTTCTCCGCGAAGCTTCCTGCAGCATCCTGTCAGTTGAGTCCAATCCGGTCACGGAGCATCCATAGTTCTCGGCAAGATAACGAGCCGGCCCGCCTAAAGCACTGCCAACGTCCAGGACCTTAATTATACTAGGTTAAGTATTTAAGAGCTATCAAGCCGTGGAAATCTCGTGCG
>CAYVDS010000072.1:19671-22394 GCA_964450145.1 uncultured bacterium | reverse complement strand
ACTCCGCCGTTATGTTATTACATGCGAGAGTCTGAAGTCAAAAGTGTAGGGCGCATTAGGGCTTTACGAAAGGCTTTCAATTTTGGGTGTCGACTGTCGCTCCGGTGGCATATCTTCTGAGCGCGTCTTCGTCGAGAGTCACTCCCCACCCCGGCCCTTGCGGAACGGCGGCATGTCCGCCGCTGTAGTCAATCGCGTGAATGATGAGATCATCTTCGAGCATCATGTGGCCGAAGAGCTCAGTCGCATGGCCGAGCGAATGATGCCGGGCCGCGGCAAGATGGATTTGCATTGCTGATGCAATACCGAGTGTTTGATTATGGATAACCGCTCCCATGCCCCGCTGTTCGGCGTACGTTATAGCGCGGAGCGCGTTCGTGACTCCGCCAGGGCGCTCCGAATTTATGCCGACAACTCCTATTGCGCCCAATTCCGAGAGCGTGACGATATCCTGCAGCGAGAAGCAGCCTTCATGCGCCATGAGCGGTGTGTTTACTCGCTGTTGCACGTGCGCCATGCCGACATAGTCTGATGCGCGGACGGGCTGCTCGGCGAAATCGATGGCGAACGGTTCAATGGCTTTGAGTGCGCGAACCGCCTCGGCAGGTGTGTACGCTCCGTTATAATCGACACGCAAGCGCACTTCATCGCCCAGCGCCTCGCGTAAATGCCCGATGATTGCGACGTCTTCCCGAATGCTGTTTCCCAATTTTATGCGTAAGGTCCTTACGCCTTCGCCGCAAAAGTGCCGGGCGAAGCCGACCATCGAATCCGGGTCCATCAGCGGAATGAGCGCCGCAAGCGGAACCCCGTCGACGGCGCGCCCGCCCATGAAGTCGCTGGCCGGTCTGCCGGCGACGCGGCCCATGAGGTCGTAGCAGGCCGTATCGAGAAGGCCCTTCGCGACTTCGCTTCGGGCTACGTTGCAGTCCATGCGATGGCGAATCCGCTCGATACTGAACGGGCTCTGTCCAAGCACGTACTTGCCGAGCGCATGCTGAATAGCATCTATAATCTGCTGCGGCGACACTCCGGTTTCTGGAAGCCAGACAAACGATTCACCGAAGCCTTCTCTGCCGTCCTCGGCAATAAGCTTGCAGATAACGAAGTCTTCCCCGAGCCAAGCTTCCTCGGCTGCTATGGCCATACCCAGGCCGCCGGCGCCGGATTGCATGGCCTGCTTCACGGCTTCGAGAAAAGGGACGGATACCGGTGTCAGTTCGATTTTGACGATTTTTGGTCCGGGAAGCATGGCAGCGCTTTCCGCTCGGCTCATTTGTTTGTTCCTTTTCTAGCAAACCTTCCTCTTCCCCCCTTTACAAAAGGGGGGTAAGGAGGTTGTCCAGTAATTCCGTAGGTTCGAATTTATTCGAACGAGCACTTCGCAAAAAGGCCGTAAACATTATGCGAATAAATTCGCACCTACAAAGGTTTAAGCCAATTTGCCAATTACGGGACAGTCTCTAAGGGGGGATTTTCCCGCTTTGTCACTTAAACCTGTTTCTGCCACGATTGACCGCGCCGCAGAGACGGTTGATCTGAAACCTGAAACTCGAAACCAGAAACGGCTAACCCGGAACTCGGAACCCGAGACCCGGAACCCTCTTTCTTAAGAGTGCGGGAACCGCTGGCCGCTTCGGTATGTCTCGAGGACCTTGATCTGGTCGAGCCGGTCGGCGTCGATCTTTGTCGGGTTCTCTGAAACGATGACCAGATCAGCCAGCTTGCCGACCTCGAGGCTGCCGACTTTGTCCTCCATAAACAACTGCCATGCGGGATTGATTGTCAGGGCTTTAATTGCTTCGTCGATCGTTATGACTTGCTCTCCGCCGATCACTTGACCATTGCGCGTCTTGCGAGTGACCGCCGAGCGCATGAGTCTGAACGGCTCGGCCGGATACATGGGTGAATCGTTGTGTAGCGAGCTTCGCAACCCCGCTCTGTTGGCGACGGCGATGGGCATCGAGAATCGCGCGCGCTCTGGACCTACGATTTCGTCCCGAAGCGCCTCTCCGTAATAATAGATATAGTTGATGTGCCAACTTGTGGTCAGGCCGAGGCGGGCTGCTCGCTCCATTTCATCGACGGGAAACAGGCCGCCGTGTTCGATACGATGACGGTGGTCATGTCGCGGCGACGCTTTCAAGACCGCTTCATATACATCCAGCACGTCGCGAATTGCCCGGTCACCCTGCGCGTGGACCGAAATCTGCCAGCCCATGTCGTGATATTTCTGGACCAATTCCCTGAATCTTTCTTTTGTATACATTGCGTATCCGCAGGTGTCCTTCGGAACTCCCAGGCCCTCTTGCATGAGTTCGCTGTTCAGGAACGGCGCGTCGAGATACACGTTGCCAGTCCCGAATGAACCGTCGTACCAGAACTTCGCGCCGCCTGCCCTGAGCCGGTCGCTCTCACTCCCGAAATCCACGGTTATCCCTTGCTCCAAATCGGTGGCCTTATTCATCACGATAATCCTTATTGGACAGTCGTCGCGTTCCACCAGTTCTTTGAGGATGTCGGTCCAGTTTGTAAAGACCGGGAAAACACCCATTGCGCCGACTGTCGTGTATCCGGCGTTGGCATAGCGCGAAATCTGTTTCTGGATAAGGTCAAGACCCTTGTCCTGAGCATTCATGAGCACAGGGAGCATTACCGATGTGATGGCGGCCTGCTCGATGACCATGCCGGTAAGGTTGCCGCTCTTGTCTTTTACGAATGTT
>CAYVDS010000072.1:8189-19661 GCA_964450145.1 uncultured bacterium | reverse complement strand
CAATCTCGAAGGCTTTGTGGTTGACGTACACCGTGTGCATGCTCTGGAGCATGATGAGAATCGGGTTTGTCGAAGAGACCTCGTCAAGCTTGTCAGCGTTCAATGCCTTGAGGTCGCGAA
Organism: uncultured bacterium; assembly: GCA_964450145.1. Classification (GTDB taxonomy): domain Bacteria; phylum Abyssobacteria; class SURF-5; order SURF-5; family SURF-5; genus JACRIR01. The sequence goes on along the minus strand of CAYVDS010000072.1, from coordinate 19,541 downwards.
TCAGGATAGGGTCATATCCGAATGCGGCGATCCATTCGCCCGGCTGTGCGGCCACGGCAGCCGCCCGCAGTCTTCCAATTATCTCTTTTCCGCTGGCGTTATTGAATCCGCTCACATCGATCCAGTCGTAAAGGAGAGCGCTGATCACCGGATGGCTGTGCGGCTCGATAAGGCCGGGCATCAGCGTCTTCCCCTTCAAATCGACGAGGTGCGTATCCGGGCCCTTGTGAAGAAATATCTCGGCGCGGGTTCCGACCGCCGCTATTTCCCCCCCCCTAACCGCAATTGCCTCGGCGGCGGGGTTCTCGTCATCTACTGTGATAATGTCGCCTCCCGAAAAAATGATATCGGCGGCGCGATCCTCTTTGCGAGTCATCTTTAACTCCTTTGCGGGTCATTGATTCCCGAGCTTGATCGTCAGGGGCTACTCTTGAGTCATCTTTTGCATCAGGTTAAGGTCTTCCCTGGGAAACCAACCCATGCGACTCCAGAAAGCTTTCGCGTTGTGATTATCTGCATAAAGAAAAATGTTGCACTTCTGTATCCCGAGTTTGGCCAATTGCGCGATGCACGCTTCGACAAGAGCGCGGCCGACGCCTTTCTCCCTCTGTTTCTTGCTGACAGCGAGGTGGTGCAGATAGCCGCGACGGCCATCATGGCCACAAAGAACCGCGCCTACCAACACGTCATCAACATGCGCAACAAAGCTGAGCGACGGATTTCGCTTCAGGTATAGAGCCACACCTTCCCTCGTATCAGCATCGGAAAGCCCTATCCCTTCTGTTTCTTTCCAGAGAGACATAACCTCATTGTAATCTTCAATTGACATTTCCCGGATGCGGAACTTCATACGCCAACCTTCTTCAGCTCATCGGAAGTTGAAATAGTTCGATGCTTACGCCGTCGGGCCCGCGCATTGTGCTTGCTTTTGCGAGGCCGACATCCTGCGGCGGACATATGAATTCGACCCCTTTCGCGCTTAGTTCGCGATAGGCGGCCTCGACGTCGTCGACCACAAACGCCAGATGATGGATCGCGTGGTCATAAGGCCTAAGTTTCTTCGCTAGATTTTTGCCCCGCGGGTTCTTGAACTCGAGAAGATTCAGGCGCGCCCCCTTGCCCGAGAAAAGGACGTAGCGCATCTTGATTTCCTTCAGCCCGAACATCGCCTGAATGGTGGGTTCATTCTCCAATTCCATATCCATCATCACTTCGAGCCCCAACAGACCGGAGTAAAACTCCAACGCTTTTTCCATGTCGCTTACGCTGATTGCGATGTGCTGCACTTCGCCGAGTTTCATTTCTTGTTCCTTTCTGTTATGGGATTGTTATTGCGGGGGAGCGAAGGTTTATTCGGGGACACGATGCGGCATCGTGTCCCCGAATAAACGCCATCCCGCATGGTGTCCGCGGTCAAAGGCAGTCGCGTTTCTTCCGCAAGTAGCCCGCCAAAGTATATACCATACAGGGGTAAATCGCCAAAAGCTCGATATTACGCCGCGTTTGACTGATAAGCTGGGGCTATGGTAAAATATACTTCCAATCATGGCGTAATTTCGCCTTTCACCCCATCTAAGCTGTTATCCATGGCGAAATCACGATAATGACGGTACAAGAGTATTAACTCGAAAGGTCGAGGTGCACGTGAAGAGTTTTCGCGGAGGAGTTCATCCTCCAACCGAAAAGAGACATACGGAAAAGAAAGCGCTTGTGCTCATGCCGCCTCCCGAGCGCATCGTTATTCCGCTCAGGCAGCATACCGGCGCTCCCACGAACGCCATCGTGAAGATTGGCGACCATGTGTCCGCTGGCCAGTGCATCGCGAAGGGGCCCGGCTTTGTCACCACCACAATGCACGCTTCGATATCGGGCGAGGTGGTTTCCATAAAGGCGCGCAATCACCCGGTATTCCGAAGCTGCGATGCGGTGGAAATAAAGTCCGATGGGAAAGACGAATGGGTCTATGGCAATAAGCGCGCGCGAGAGCAGCTTGACGACATTGCTCCGGATGAAATCAAGAGGACCGTATCCGAAAGCGGCATCGTCGGGCTCGGCGGAGCGGCTTTCCCAACTCACGTCAAATTGTCGCCGCCGCCGGAAAAGAAGATAGAGCTCTACATATTAAACGGCGCCGAATGCGAGCCGTATCTGACCGCCGACGACAGGGTGATGCAGGAGCGGACAGCCGACATTATCCTGGGGCTTCGGCTCATGATGCGGGCGATAGGCGTAAAACGCGCAATCATCGGAATCGAGTCGAACAAGCCCGACTCCGTCCGCGCGCTCGCCGCAGCCGTGGCGGGCGTTTCCGGCATTGCGGTTCATCCATTGCACACCAAATATCCGCAAGGCGCAGAGAAACAGTTGATACGCGTGCTCACCGGCCGTCAAGTTCCCCGGGGCGGACTGCCGATGGATGCCGGCGTCGCAATCAACAACGTCGGTACCGCGCTTGCCGTTGCCGAAGCCGTCCTCGACGGCAAACCGCTCGTCGAGCGCGCTCTCACGGTGACCGGCTCGGCGATTGCAGAACCCAGGAACCTGGTGGTACGCATCGGCACGAGTTTTCATGATGTGATAGATTTCTGCGGCGGTTTCAAGAAACCGCCCGTGAAACTATTGATGGGCGGCCCGATGATGGGCATCGCGCAATACACGACCGATGTGCCGGTGATAAAAGGCACATCCGGGATACTGGCTCTGGCCGAAGAAGACGTTCGCATCGTCGAATCCCAGACGTGTATCCGCTGCGGACAATGCGTCAAAGCGTGCCCGATGTACCTGCTCCCCTCGACGCTCGGCATACTGTGCGAGCGCCACAAATTCGAGGAAGCGCGCGCGCTCGGGCTCATGGACTGCGTCGAATGCGGCTGCTGCACATATGTGTGTCCGGCGGGCCGACCGATGGTGCACATGTTCAAGTTCGGCAAAATGGAATTGTTCAAGCAAGACCAGAAAAAACGCGCTCAGGCCAAGAAAGACAATAAATGACGCTCGACCGACAACTCGTCGTTACCACCTCACCTCACATCCGCGCCGACATCAGTGTTAAACGCGTAATGATCGACGTTTTGGCGGCTTTGGCGCCCGCGATTGTGGTTGGCGTTTTCTTCTTCGGGTTTCGTTCCGCTCTCGTTCTGGCGGTGGCCACAATATCGGCAGTTGCGGCTGAAGCCGTAACTCAAAAGATATTCAAATGGGACATCACCATAGGCGACTTCAGCGCCTGCGTGACCGGTCTCCTTCTCGGCATGAACCTGCCGCCCGGCGTGCCTTTGTGGATTCCGGCCGTCGGCAGCGCCTTTGCCATTGTGATAGCCAAACTCACGTTTGGGGGACTCGGCAGGAACATTTTCAACCCGGCTCTGGCCGGCCGCGTCATGCTGCTTGCGGCCTGGCCTGTGGCCATGACGAAAGGCTGGCTCAAACCTGAGTGGTGGCGGTTGCCCGGTTTCTCGTTCTGGACGCTCAACGTCGCTGATCGCCTGGGTGTCTCGCTCGACGTGGTCAGCTCAGCCACCCCTCTTGTAAAAGGAGGCGCGACACCGGACCCGTTTACGCTCACCGACCTTATCGTTGGCCGTGCGGGCGGCTGCATCGGAGAGACTTCGGCCATTGCGCTGCTCATCGGCGGCGCATATCTGGTTTATCGCCGCCACATTTACTGGCAACTGCCGGCGAGTTACATAGCCACTGTCGGAATACTAGGGTGGATATTCGGAGCGAACGGTTATTTCACCGGCGATTTCCTCGTGCATATGTTCGCCGGCGGCCTCATGCTGGGCGCGCTTTTTATGGCGACCGACATGGTGACATCGCCCATCACGGTCAAAGGGCAGGCGATAATGGGTCTCGGCTGCGGTTTGCTTACGTTTCTCGTGCGTTTCAAGGGAGGGCCTCCCGAGGGGGTCTCTTACTCGATCTTGATAATGAACGCCTTTACGCCGCTCATTGACAGATATACGATACCAAAGCGATTTGGGGAGAGTAAATCTTGAACATTTACATGCGATTGAGTTTGCTCTTGTTCCTGTTTTGCGGAGTTTCGGCTGGAGCGCTTGCGGTCGCCAATAACGCCACGTATGCTCGCATCAAGGAAAATGAAGAGGGAAAAGAGCGTATCCTGAGAGGGAAAGCGATTGCGGGAGAACAGCAAGGCCAACAGGTCACGTTCGATGCAGCGCCCGTAGAAATCGGCGGCAAACGATATTACGTCGGGCGATTGGATGGGAAATCTGCCGGAACGGCGTTCACAACGGTTACGAATAAAGGATATGGCGGTCCGATCGAGATAATCGTCGCGATGGATGGCGCCGGGGAAAAGATTTCAGGAGTGCGAATAAAGAGTCACACCGAAACACCCGGCTTAGGCGCAAACGCGGCCCAAATACGCTATGGAGAAATTGAGCCGTGGTTCCTCCTCCAGTTCAAAGGGCTCCGGCCGGAGGAGGTCAAGCTCAAGAAGGATGATCCCAAGGGCGCAATCGACGCCATCACGGCTGCCACGATCACCTCGCGGGCGGTAACTAATGCGATCCGGGAAGAAGCGACCGCTTTCCAGAAAGCGTGGCCCGAGTTGAAGGAGACAGTTCCGAATGAGTAATTGGAAGGAATTTTCAAAAGGCTTCTGGGACGAAAACCCCACATTCCGGCTGGTGCTCGGGATGTGCGCGCCCTTGGCGATTACGACTTCGCTGATAAACGGGGTCGGGATGGGTGTCGGCACAACCGCCGTCCTTGTGGCATCGAACATATGGATATCAATCCTCCGAAACTCAATTCCGAATCAGATAAGAATTCCATGCTTCATCGTGGTGATCGCGGCATTCACGACCATCGTGGACCTCTCGATGCACGCATTTACCCCTGCCCTGTATGAGGCGCTCGGGATATTTATCCCACTCATCGTTGTTAACTGCATCATTCTCGGCCGGGCGGAAGCGTTCGCTTCAAAAAACAAGATTTGGCCGTCGGTGCTCGACGGGTTCGGCATGGGATTGGCCTTTACCATCAACTTGACCATTATCGGCGGAATCAGGGAGTTGCTCGGAACCGGCCAGTTACTTGGCAGGCCGGTTGTCCCTTCAGCTTATCAGCCATCGTTAGTGATGATTCTGCCGCCGGGGGCGTTCATAACGCTGGCGTTTCTTATAGCGGGGATGAATATTATTAATCGGCGACTTGAAATAAGGCGTGCGGCTGAACGCAAGGAGCTGAAATAATGGATTTCGATTTCTCCACCCTCATGACAATCATTGTTGGAGCCATCTTCATAAATAACTTCGTGCTCAGCCGCTTCCTCGGCATATGTCCCTTCGTTGGCGTATCCCGAAGCCTCGAATCATCAATCGGCATGGGTATGGCCGTTATCTTCGTTATGACGCTCACCGGATTCGTCGCATATTTTGTCAATTTGATATTGATTTCTGCTCGCGTCGAATACCTGCAAATGATGTGCTTCATCATTGTAATTGCTGCGCTCGTACAGTTTGTGGAGATGTTCCTTCAGAAATTCAATCCGACGCTATATTCTGCACTGGGGATTTATCTCCCCCTGATAACAACGAACTGCGCAGTGCTGGCCGTCGCGTTGCTGAACGTGAAAGAAGGGTACAATCTTATAGAGGCGCTCGTGTTCTCATTCTGCGCGGCGGCGGGCTTTGCGCTCGCCCTTGTGATCATGGCGGGCATACGCGAGCGACTCGAGATCACCGATGTCCCCAGGACAATGCAGGGTGTCCCTATAACGTTTATTGTCGCGGCGATACTCTCCCTTGCCTTCATGGGTTTCTCTGGGATGAAGTTTTGAGCGTTGTCTCGTAATTCTGTAGGTGCGAATTTATTCGCAGGTCTAATGTGAAAATGGCCCGAAAACATTATGCAAATACATTCGCGGCTACCGAGGCCAATTGTGGGACAGTCTTCTTAAGAGTGGTTTCTTTCGCATATAACCACGCCTGAGGCGTGGTCGGCTGTAAAGAAGGGAGCAAAGACCAAGGATGTTGACAGATGCAAATACGTTAGCTGTCATATGGTCAGTTACGGTAATGGGCGGTCTCGGCCTTGTCTCGGGAGGACTCTTGGCGTTTGCCTCAAAGAAGTTTGCGGTTCAGGTGGACCCGCGCGTAGTCGAGATAACGGCTGCCCTCTCGGGCGCCAATTGCGGCGCATGCGGTTATCCGGGTTGCGCGGGAGCGGCCAGGGCGATAGCCGAGGGGAAGGCGCCCGTTAACATCTGCGCCGCGGGCGGCGAGGCTACTATGCGCATGGTAGCCAAAATCATGGGTGTCGAAGCCGCTTCTGTCGTGCAGAAGGTGGCAAAGATTCAGTGCCGCGGCGATATCGGGATCGCTAAATTGCAGTATGAATATCACGGGATTGACGACTGCCGCGCCGCCTATTTACTTTTCAATGGGGCGAAAGCCTGTTCTTACGGATGCCTCGCGCTCGGAACCTGCGCGAAGGCATGCCCCTTCGGCGCCATCGAATACGAGTTCCATCGCGTTCCCTATGTGCGCTACGACAAATGCACGGGCTGCGGCGTCTGTGTCGACGCCTGCCCGCGAAAACTGATAGACCTGTATGATGCGACCGACGAGGTGTTTGTCTTGTGCAAATCGCACGACAAAGGGCCCGCGGTGAGAAAAGTGTGCGAGGTCGGCTGCGTCGCCTGCGGCGTGTGCGAGCGCTCCTGCCCGTACGATGCGATTACAGTAAAGGACGGCCTGGCCGTTGTCGACCACGCGAAATGCGCTAAGTGCGGTATCTGCGCAATGAAATGTCCGTACAACGTCATATGGGCCAAGCCGAAGGAGGCGCGCGCGTTCATTACCGACAAGTGCAACGGGTGCACCATTTGCGAAAAAACCTGCCCCGTGAACGCCATCACCGGCCAGCCGAAACAGCTCCACGTCGTTGACCCCGAGCGGTGCATTGCATGCGGTATCTGCGCGCGCAAGTGTCCGCGCGAAGCCATCGAGATGCGCGCGTATGAAGCCAACTCTGTCATCTCCGGGTCTGGAAATCGCGAATCCGAGAGTCCCGCGCTTGTAAGTGTCCAATGATGCGGACTGTACTGTAAAGTTTTTCTTCTTCCTCCACAAAGAAAAGATGGGAGGGAAAAAGTATCGTGCTACTCTGTAGGTGCGAATTTATTCGCAGGCGCGATACGAAAAGTGCCCGAAAGCATTATGCGACTAAATTCGCACCTACAGAATAGCATATCATTTCGCCAAATTGCGGGACAGCCTCATATGGGGAATTCAACCACTGATCGCAGGCGTCAAGAAGACCCACAGAAAAATGGCTGAACACAGGGTAGGCCCATATCGGATTGTTCGCCCCATCGGGAAGGGCGGAATGGGCCGGGTGTATCTGGCGCTGGATGAGCAAAAAGACCGCTACGTAGCCATCAAGGTCCTGCCCGAGCAATTCCTCGAGGACAAGAAAAAGTCCGAATACCTGCGCCGGGAACTGCAGATAGCAAGCGAACTGAATCACCCCAACGTCGTCGACATCTTCGAGATTCTCGAAATGCGCCGAAAGACCGACGGCAAGCTCCAGGGCTTCATGCTCATGGAATACATCGACGGCGACAACCTGCGGACTCACATCGCCGCTCAAGACCTTGGCATTTCGCAAGCCCTCGCGCTGTGCGAACAAATCTGCGAAGGCCTGAACTACATTCATCGCCACCGCCTGAGCGACGGCCGATACCATTCGATCGTCCACCGCGACATAAAGCCCGAGAACATCCTCATCACGAAAGATGGCCGCGTGAAGATCGTTGACTTCGGTCTCTCCACCGAAGAGAAGGGATTCCGGTTTCTGCGCTCGAAGTCAAGGGCCGGGACGCCGCAGTACATGTCGCCCGAACAAATAAAGGGAAAAGGGGTGGACGTGCGGTCCGACATCTATTCTCTCGGCGTGTGCATGTACGAGCTTTTTACCGGCAAGCTTCCCTATGAGGGCAAAGACAGAAAAGAAATAATGAAGCAGCACATAAGCCACAAGGTAAAGCCCGAGCCGCCATCCGCTGTCAACCCCAAGATTCCACCCGCGCTTGGCCGCGTTATTATGACCGCCATCGAAAAAGACCCCGAAAAACGCTTCCAGTCAGTCGCCGAACTACAACTCGCCCTCAAACACATCACCGTCTCCCGCATATAAAGGATTCGGGGGAAAAGGGGAAAGGGCGAAAAGGGACCTGAAGACGAAAGGGGCAACACGAAAGAGGCAAGGGTATCATCCGCGCAATCTGTTTTACGAACGTTCAGAATCGCGAATTTCTGTCGCGCTTTTCTTCTTCTAAATCTGTGTTAATATTTCTTCTTTTTCCCTGATCCGCACTGTACTACTCATAGACAAAATTCGGAATTTCTGCCGTGATTTCTTCTTCTTCTTCTTCTTCTTCTTCCCAAAATCTGTACTACTCACGTTCGAAATCGTGAATTCTTGTCGCGATTTTCTTTTCTTCTTCTGAATCTGCGTCCATCCGCGTGTATCTGTGGCGAAGAATGTTTCCTTTATTCCTTCTCCTTTTTCTTCTTCTTCCAGAATCTGTGCAAATCTGCGAAATCTGCAGATTCCCCAAAAAATTCGGGGTTTCCCCCGCGCCCCTACCTCAGCGCCTGAGAAACCCCGTGTGGAGATGAGCGGACTCGAACCGCCGACCTACGCGTTGCGAACGCGCCGCTCTCCCAACTGAGCTACATCCCCAAACCGTTCAAATTATAGCCAAGATTCTTCCCCTTTGTCAAATCCGAAAATTGGGAACACGATGCCTCATCGTGTTCCCAATTTCCGGAATGCCCCTCTCGCCCCAGTTTCATTCCGCATTCATCACTCATCACTCCTTAGTGGCTTATTCCCTCGACCCACAATTTCCCGTATATTGTCGTTCTGAGCAGAGCGAAGAATCTCTCTTCTTTATCATTTCGCACTTCACACTTCACCTTTCCGCATTCATCGCTCATCTTTCATCATTCCTTGTTTGTTCCCTTTTTGGTTCAGGTTCTCTGTATCTTGGGCAGCGGCGATTTCAAAAAATCGGAGAAATATGATACTATATGAGGCACGGAAAACTCCCGGCGGGACCCCATTCGATGAGAATGCAAAGGCGAGAAGCAGCGTGAAAATTGTTGTAGTCGGCGGATACGGCGACATCGGCAGTTGCATAGTCGAAAAGCTTATCGAATTCACTTCTCATCAGGTGACGATTGCCGGCCGCAATTTGCAGAAGGCGCGCTCGATCTGCGGCGCCTTTAAGGGCTATGTCGGCGCCCTTCAGGCGGATGCGGAGAACAGGGCTACGCTCACCGCCGCATTCGAGAACTTCGACCTCGTCATAAATTGCGCCGGCCCGTTTTACAAGTACGGCGCGAATGTCGCGATCGCCGCCATCGAGACGCGCACAAACTACATCGACATCTGCGACGACCCCGACCCCGTCTCAAAACTGTTTGCCCTCAATGACGCGGCCCGGCGCGCAGGGGTGAGCGTGATAACCGGTATGGGATGGAACCCGGGCATTTCCAACCTGTCCGCCCGCCTCGCCGCCAATCTGCTGGATGAGATCGAAGTTGTCAAGATGGCATGGGTGGTCGGCTCGGGCGACGCGAAAGGGTTAGCCGCACTCAAGCATACGCTCCACGGGGTCACGGGCGAGGCGCCCATGTTCAAGGACGGCAAACAGGTTCTCCTCCCTGCATGGGACGAAATGGAAATGGTGGAGTTTCCAGCCCCCCTTGGCGAACTTCCCGAGTTCCTTTTCGGGCATCCCGAACCCCTCACTTTGCCGAGAACCATAAAAGCCCGGAACATCTTCTCGCGAGGCGGAATTGACCCGCCCTGGAACAACAACGCTCTTCGCGTGATGCGCTCGCTCCGCCTCACCAGTTCGAAAAGGAAAATTGACGCCATTGCGGGCATCATTCATAAGGCCCAGCGAATTTTCAGCCTCGGCGGGGTCGAGCACTCGGCATTGCGAATAGACGTGATCGGGAAGAAAGATGGACAGAACCGGCATCTCGTGTTCAATATGCTCGACCGCATTCGCCCCCTCGCGGCCATTCCGTGCGCCGTCGCCGCAATGATGCTTCTCGACGGCGAGATTACCCAAAGAGGTGTTATGGCGCCTGAGACGTGTATCGACCCCGTCATGTTCTTCGACCGCATCTCTGACAAAGGCGTCAAGATTATGCGGGAAGGGCGACTATAATATTGCGCGAAAATCAGGGACATGATTCCGCATCGTGTCCCCGATTTCCGAAGATTATGCGGAAAGGGCGGCTGTAACGCTTGCCCGAAAATATGTAGGTGCGAATTCATTCGCACAGGATGTATGTATCTGTGCCAAGGTTCGTAGAAGGAACAGTCTATCCTACCGGCGCACCGCAGCTTTTCTCCCGGGCAGCGCGTATCGCCACACAATTCGGTGATTTGTTGCTGAATTTTCAACAACCAACCGCGCCCGCGTGTGGTTAACTGTGAAAAAAACGTATAGACCCGGTCTGAAGATTGGAGATTCCGACTTTCGACCTTCAACTTTCGACTTTCGACTGTTTGTTAGGAGGATTCTATGGAAGATTTGCTGAACAAAGGCCCCGACGACCTGCAGAGTGAAGTTCAGCAGACAAACCTCTGCACGGCCTGCGGGATGTGCGTGGGGCTGTGCCCCTACATCAAGGAAATGGATGAAAAGGTCGCCATCGTCGAGCGTTGCGGGCGAAGCGATGGCCGCTGCTACCGCTTCTGCCCGCGAACCTCAACGGATATAAGCGCGCTCGACGAAATGGCCTTCGGCGCGCGGCGCGAGGATGCGGTGCTCGGATGCTATCGCACCCTGACCGCCGCAAAAGCGGCCAGTTCCGCCGTCCATTCCGCCGGGCAATATGGCGGCACGGCATCGGCGCTCATAATCCACGCACTAAAAAAGGGCATTGTCGACGCCGCTCTGCTGACGAAATACTCTGACCGTAAACAGATTCTCCCGAGGCCGGCCGTCGCCCGGAACCGGAAGGAAGTGTTGGCGTGTTCCGGCTCGAAGTACACGGCCGCGCCGACGCTGTCAGCGATACAAGAGCTTCTCAAAACCGGCGAGAAGTTGGCCGTTGTCGGGCGGCCTTGCCAGGTGACCGCGATTCGCAAAATGCAGCTTTACGATGACCGCCAGGAACTCAAGAACATCAAGCTCGTCGTCGGCCTCTTCTGCCTTTGGGCTCTCGATTACCGGCGGTATTCCGCTCATCTGAGCGAGCAGGTGAACGTGAGCCGAATTCGCAAGATCGACATCCCGAAGAACGACGATTTCATCGTATATACCAACGGCGGGACCGCGCGTGTCGCCATCAG
>CAYVDS010000072.1:0-8179 GCA_964450145.1 uncultured bacterium | reverse complement strand
GGTGTTCTTCGATGTGACCGCTGAGTTGGCCGACATCTCGATTGGCTCGACCGAGTGGCAGAACGATTGGAACACCGTCCTCGTCAGGAGTGAGGCAGGGGAGAAGCTCTTCAAGGATGCCTTGAAGGCCAAAGCGATCGTGACTAAGAAATTTCCCCGGGAGCGCGAGGCAATTCTGCGCGAGGCTGTTGGAAACAAAAAGCGAAGGGTGCTGAAGGAGTTGAGTCAGCGCGGCAGCGAGAGCGCTCCGCTGCTGTATCTCAGGCTGGATGACTCGCAGCGGGCGTTGTTTCTGGAAGGAGGGAGCAAATAATGTTGAGCATTCTACTCGATGAGCCGGGGAAGCGCGTCCTGATGATGGGAAATGAGGCCATCGCGCGCGGCGCCATCGAAGCGGGCATGAAGTTTTGTGCCGCTTATCCCGGCTCGCCTTCTTCCGAAATAATCGGCACGCTGGCGCGGCCCGATGTAGCTGAAAATTTCGGGCATCACGCCGAATGGTCAACCAATGAAGTGGTCGCTCTCGAGGCGGCCGCAGGGGCCTCCTTCTCGGGGCTTCGCGCGCTGTGCGCCATGAAGCAGAATGGCATCAACGTCGCTTCCGACTTTCTCATGTCAGTCATCATGTCGGGAAACAAGGGCGGCCTCGTTCTCGTGGTTGCCGACGACCCCGGCGCCCATTGCAGCAACAACGAGATGGACTCGCGGGCATACGCTCGGCTGCTTGATGCGCCCTTGCTCGAGCCCGCAACAATAGAAGAGGCGAAAGAAGTGACCCGGTGGGCGTTCGAGATTTCGGAAGAGGTCGAGATTCCGGTCCTTATTCGCAGTGTGACGCGCATCTCGCACGCGCGCGGAGACCTGTCGTTAGGGTCGATTAACAGGTTACAGCGGACTCCGCGTTTCGAGGCGTACGACCGTTTCCTGTCACTCGGCACAATCACTCACTCGGTCCTTCATGGAAAGCTCGAAAAGGCGCGCGAGATATTCGAGAAATCGCAGTTCAACCAGTACGTGGGGCCTCCAGGCGCGGAGTTGGTCATTATCACGTGCGGAACCGGCTGGCTCTATTCGCTCGAGGCGCTGCAAACGCTCGGGCTTGAAGATAAGGTCGGTATCCTGAAACTGACGACCACCTGGCCTTTGCCTGACAAGTTCATTATCAACAATCTGAAGGGCGTCAAGCAGGTGCTCTTCGTCGAAGAAATAGACCCCTTCCTCGAACAAAACATTAAGTGCCTGCTCGCGGACCATATCGGCGGCGACCTTGAGGTAATCAAGTTCCTCGGAAAAGGCTCCGGGCACGTGAGGAGCCGCTTCGGCCCCGCGCTCGGCGAGATTGACCCCGACATCGTGATACGGGCGGTCGCGGAGATCAAAGGTATCGACTATCAGCCGCAGAGCCCCGAATATGCCGAGCGCGCGAGCGCGTTGTTGAGCGAGTATACAGCGTCGCGCGACCTCGCGTTCTGCGCGGGCTGCCCGCACAGGGCGTCGTACTGGGTGATGAAGAACGCGCTCGCGCTCGACGGACGCGGCGGTTTCGTGCTCGGCGACATCGGCTGCTACGGCATGGGCGCCGGAAGGTCGGGCTATTTCCTGAACCGAACATTGCATTGCATGGGCTCGGGCGCAGGGGTCGCGTGCGGCCTCGGCAATCTGGAAAAATTCGAGTTCGACCAACCCGTGGTTGCCGTCATGGGCGACTCGACCTTCTTCCACGCTACGATTCCGGCCCTTATCAATGCGCGTTATAATGGCGCAAAATTCACCAGCGTCGTGCTCGACAACGCCGCCACAGCCATGACGGGCTTCCAGCCGCATCCCGGCATCGGACTCAACGCTATGGGAAATCCCACCACGCAGGTGAACATCGAGGATGTCTGCAAGGGACTCGGCTTCCATGTTGAGATTCGCGACCCGTTCAAAGTGGATGAGGCCGTCGAGGCGCTTCACGACCTCATGCAGCGCGACGAGTCCAGCGTGCTTATCCTGCGACGCACGTGCGGGCTGGTCGAAAGCCGGAAGAAAAAGAAGGACCGCATCACCGTAAATCCGAAGAAATGTCTGGGCGATGAATGCGGATGCGCGCGCTTCTGCACGCGCGTGTTCGGATGTCCCGCTCTCATATGGAACGAAAAAGAGAAACACGCCTCGGTGGATGAGGTGGTCTGCACGGGTTGCGGTGTGTGCGCCTACCTTTGTCCGCAGGGCGCTATTGAGGTCGAGAAGGCCGAGGAGTTGAGCCGATGAAACCGAATGGCGATTGTCTCAATGTGATCATCACCGGCGTCGGCGGCCAGGGCAACATCCTGGCGTCTCACATTCTGGCCACCGCTGCAATAGCCGAAGGCTACCACGTGACCATCGGCGAGACGTACGGCCAGTCGCAGCGCGGCGGCTCGGTCATGAGCCACGTCAGACTTTCGAAGGAAACGGCGGTCGGTCCGCTGATCCCGCGCGGGAAAGGGCACGTGATCGTGGGACTCGAACCGATGGAAACGCTTCGCGTGGCTGCGGATTACGCCAACCCGCAAACGAAGGTGATCGTAAACCCGCGCCCGAACTATCCGCTCATGGTTCTCTACGGCGCGCAGGAATATCCGCCGGTGGAAACGCTCCTTGCGCGGCTGGGCGAAATGGTGCAAGAGGTCAAAGTGGTAGAGGGAACCGAACTCGCGAAGGAAATCGGAGAGGCTATGGCCTCGAATGTCGTCATGGTCGGCGCGCTTGCCGGCTCCGGCTGGACTCCGATTCCGGTTGAGACCTTCACCGGCGTGCTGAAGGAAGTCATCCCGCAGAAGATTCTTGCGCTCAATCAGCGCGCGCTCAAGCTCGGAATGGAAAGCGTCAAGAGATAGAGCGGAGAAATAATTCGGGGACACCTTGCCGCAAGGTGTCCCCGAATTATCGAGCGAAAAGGGGGCGAAGAGGCGAAAAGGGAAAACACAGACAAGGAGCAAGACGAAAGACGAAAGGGGATAAACCGAATTGCGGCGTTGTTTGTGGGTGCGAATTCATTCGCACGTCTTTCTCCCGTGCCTTTTGGTTTGAAGGAATATGAAACAGAAGTCCATTAAAAAGATCAAAAAGGACCTTCGGGACCTCGAAACCTTTGCGAGAAAACAAGGCGCAGTCGTTGCCAAGGGTATTCCCATAGGCAAGGTCGTCACGGACGAGCGCGTGTACTACAAATGCGTGTACGGCTGTCCCTTGTACGCTTCGTCAAAGATGTGCCCGCCGAACACGCCTCGGCCGGAAGAGTTCGAACGCGCGCTCAGGAAATATTCGTGGGGCGTTCTCGTGAAAACGGGGCCTCACCAAATAAACGACATCGTGGTGGAGGTCGAAAAACGCGCGTTTCTCATGGGGCATTATCTCGCGCTCGGCCTTCGAGGCGGCCCGTGCCCGTTATGCAAGGAATGCGTCGAGCCGGATGAATCCTGCCGCCACCCCGAGAAGGCCCGGCCATCGATGGAGGCTCTCGGTATCGACGTGTTCGCCACGCTTAAGAATGCGCGCATTCCAGCCGCGCTCGTGAAGAACAGCGAAGACGAGTGGTTTTTCCACGGGTTGATTCTCGTGGAATGAATCGCTCCCGTGGTGAGCCCCCGACCCCGCCTGATCCCGCCTTGACATCCCGTGTTTTTAACGTCTAAAATACTATTTGCGTTTTGTTGAATAAGTGTGCCCGTTTGCACAAAGTGTACTGGAGTTAAGAAAAACTGATTGTTGAGTGGCCACAAGGAGCAGATTGCAGACGGAAGCGCCACTCTCTTGAGATATTTTTTGACTTTCTCCGGAATTCGTACGATTTTTCCATTCGGTGACGATATATATGTAGTGACAAGCACGATGCGTCGCGCAATCAAACAGACGTGAAAGGCGGAGAGGCATTCCAGCCTTGAGGGCAACAAAGGAGGCAAGAGGATATGCTGTTCACTTATATTTGTCTCGCAGTTGGCGGGTGTCTTATCTTGCTTGTCAGCCTTTTATTGGGCGGCGACCACGATTCGGATTTCCACGCGGACGTCGGAGATGTTGACCACGACATCGATCACGGGGGCGGCCACCACTGGTTCAGCATCAAAGTCCTGTCGGCTTTTGCTACTGCCTTCGGCGCGGGCGGGGCGATTGCCCGCTCTTTTGGAGCGTCGCTGGCGTGGTCGTTGCTTATCGCCTTCGTCTCAGGCCTCCTCATCGCGATAGTTGCCGACGCCATTATCAACCTTTTCTATGGCCAGCAAGCCAGTTCAGCGTATTCCATCAACGATCTGACCGGCAAGACCGGCACCGTGACTTTGCCTATTCTCCCCGGCGGCATTGGCGAGGTCCGGGTAACGATGGGAAGCACAATGGCTACATTTTCGGCCAAGAATCAGGGGGAAGAAGGAATGAACCAGGGTGACACGGTAGTGATTATCTCGCCCGGTCCGCCGATGATCGTCAAGAAGGCCAACTGAGGCTTTAGGCATCGACCAAAATACAAAGCAGGAGGGAAAGCGATGACTCCAATCGGACAATTAATCGTGCCCGTAATGATACTGCTCGTGATCCTGGCGCTTACCGCCATCGCCAGGGTTATGGCCAGGAACTACATCAAGGTTCCGCCGAACAAGGTTCTTGTCCTTTACGGCCGGAAGTATAAATGGCCAGACGGTGTCATCCGCGGCTTCAAATTGGTCACGGGCGGCGCCGTTTTCCGAATCCCCCTCCTCGAACAATGGGACTTGCTGGCGACCGACGCCTTCCAGGTCAAATTTCAAGTCACTAATGTCCCCAGCAAAGAAGGCGTAAGGGTGACCGTAGCGGCGGTTGCCTCGTTGAAGATCGGCAATGAGATATCAATGCTTGAAGCCGCAGTCAACCGCTTCTTGAGCAGAAAGAGCCTCGAGGAAATTGAAAACTTCGCCCGCGAGATCATGGAAGGCGGCCTCCGCGGAGTAGTCGCCACGCTCACCGTAGAACAACTGGTCCAGGAACGGGTCCAGTTTGGCAATCGAGTGCAAGAAGGAGTGAGCGACGACTTGCAGAAGCTGGGTCTCAAGATTGACAACTTCCTCATCCAGGAAGTATCGGACGAAGGCGGATACATCGACGCTCTGGGCAAGAAGCGCACTGCGGAGGTTCAGCGGGACGCAGAGATTGGCAAGGCGGACGCCAAACGCGACGAGCAGGTTCTAGTGGCTAACGCAATGCGCGAAGCCGACCAGAAAGCGAGCGCTTCCAGACAGGCCGGGGAAACAGCCAAAGCCCAGGCTGAGCAACAAATCTCCAATGCCCAACGCGAGCGCGATGTGATTCAAGCGCAGAACAAGGCTTTGGTAGCAGCCCAGGAAGCGAAAATTCTAATCGCCGCCGAGATAGCCAAGCAGGAAAAGCAGAAAGAACTGAACGTCGCGAAGGTCGAGGCGGAAAAGGCGGAAATCGAAGCGCGAATCACACTCCAAGAGAAGGAACGCGAACGAAAAGACGCCGAACTGCAGGCGAGCCTCATTGTCTCCGCCGAACGTGATAAAGAGGCGAATATAATCAGAGCCGATTCCGACAAAGCGGCGATTACTATTCGCGCCGAGGGCAATAGACAAGCGGCTCAACAGACGGCTGAAGCCGAACTTATAAAAGCTCAAAGGGAAGCCGACGCGAGAAAGGCGAAAGCGTCAGCGGAACAAGCAGAATTAGAAGCAAAGGCGAGGGGTGAGCAGGCCCGACTCGAGGCCGTAGCCGCTGGCGAAAGAGCTAAATTGCTGGCCGAAGCGGAGGGCTCAAAAGCCAAATTGCTGGCTGAAGCGGAAGGAATAAAAGCCAAACTGCTGGCCGAGGCAGAAGGCGTCAAGGAGAAGGCCGAGGCTTATCGCCAACTCGATGAGGCCGGGAAACTGCTTCTCATTTTACAAGCTTTACCTGAGATCATCGAGAAAACGGGGAGCGCCATCAAAGAGGCTGGTGAAGGCACGCTTCTGCCAATGGCTCAGGCGATTGGCACCGGGCTCGCCGGTATTGAAGAAGTTCGCATCATCGATATGGGCGGCGGCGTCACGAATGGCAAAGGCAACGACGTGTTGTCCCGTTTTACTGACATTGCGCCGAATGCCATATTCAGTCTTATCCAGAAATCATCCGCGCTAGGACTTCTGCCTGTTGTCCAACAACTAATTAAGAAGGCTGGAATTGACCTCGATTCCGTCGCGCCGGGAATGGCCGCAATACTGGAGAAGGAGGCAAAGAAGGCCTCTGAGACCAAAGCAGCGATTCCCGCAGAGAATGCGGAATGATGAGTGGTGAATGCGGAATAAATAAGAGAATACATTACGTAAGAAGGGAGATTATGAGTCCGTCCGACAATTAGAAGAAAGAGCCGACCGGTTTCGCAGGGACCAGCATACTGCGCCTTTACAAACAGAACAATTGTGAGACAGCCTTCGTTCCCGCTTTCGAGGAGATGGCGAGGAGGAAAGAAAGGGAAGTGGTACAAGTGAATTCATCGAACAAAACCTACCCGCTTGTCGGCGCCGAGAATGCTGACGCCTTGGTCATTCATTGTTCAGACCCCAGATTCCAGTCGGCGTTCCGGCAGTTCGTCACAGATGAATTGGGCATCGCGAACCCCGTTCCAATTATCATCCCGGGAGGCATTCACGATTTGATTTCACCCGCGCGTATCAAGGCCGCGCGGCAGTTGTGGCAGCACTTGGAGTTCACGGTGACACGGATGAAGGTCCGGCGCATCGTCATGATAAACCATGAAGATTGCCTCTGGTACGCCAAGTGGAATACTCTGGTGGGCACGAAGGTAAATGAAGACATCGCAGGCCATTTGGCGGCCGCAGCGGAAAAACTCATCGAGAAACGATTCAACGTCACAATTGAGAGCTACATCGCGAGGATTAAGGACGGAGAGATCGTCTTCGAAAGTCTGGAGAAGTAGTTATTGACGCGCGCAAGGCTGATATCCAAGCGTTTCATAAATCACATCTTCGAGACTGTCCCGTAGTTGGCGAATCGGAATAAAGCTTTTTAGGCGCGAATTTATCCGCTTAATGTTTACGGCTTATTTTCGCAAGTGCCCGTTCGAATAAATTCGAACCTACGGAATTGCGGGACAACCTCTTTTCCCCTAAAATAGGGACACTAAAAATAGGGACAGACCCTATGCCACGGGTCTGTCCCTATTTTGAGGCTATTTCTTCAACACCTTCCCCGGCAGCGCGCCGGTGTGCCGGTCGTCCTCGACGACGATTTGTCCATTCACAATGACCGCTTTGATTCCCACCGGATACTGATTCGGGTTCTCATAAGTTGCGCGGTCGATAATCGTCTGAGCGTTGAATAGCACGAGGTCCGCTTTCTTGCCGCGCGTGAGAATCCCCCTGTCTTTCAACCCCAACCGGGACGCAGGCAGCGAGGTCATTTTCCGGACGGCTTCGGGGAGCGTAAGTATCTTTTCTTCTCGCACGTATTTCCCGAGGACGCGCGGAAAAGTTCCGTAGGTTCGCGGGTGCGGAACGGTCATTCCGAGCATTCCATAGGGCGCGAAAGCCGCAGCATCCGAGCCGAACATGACTTTCGGATGTCGCATAAATGTTCTCACGTTGTCTTCCGACTGGTCAATAACATTCACAAACGCGACGCAATTGCTCTCAAGAATAATGTCCATTATCGTATCAATGGGGTCTTTCTGAAGTTCCTCGGATATTTTCCTGACGGTCTTCCCTTGATGTTTCGGGTTCCCGACGCTCAGGCCTATGAAAAGGCCGTCCCATCCGCCGGTCAGATTCTCCGGGCCGAACTCCCCTGCGCCTCTTTGCATTTCTTCCTTGATTCGCGCGCGCGTCTGAGGGTCTGCAAGTCGCTCAAGTAACACCTGATTACCTTGGTTATGCACCCAATGGGGCAACACGGCAGAAAGCTCCGTGTGGCCTGCCGTGTAGGGATACATATCGGCGGCGATGTCCATACCCATTTTCAGCGCGCGTTCGATGAATTCTTGCGCGCGCGGCCCGTCGGCCCAATGCTTTTGCCCCGCCGCCTTGAGGTGGCTTATCTGCACAGGCGCCCCCGAGCACTCGCCAATCTCGATGGCCTCTGCAATTGCCTTGAGCAGCGTCGCTCCTTCGCCGCGGCCGTGAGCCGAAGAGATTCCCCCATTGCGGGCGACGGCCTTGCTTAACTCAACCCG
>CAYVDS010000071.1:0-22405 GCA_964450145.1 uncultured bacterium | reverse complement strand
GCTCCTTCCGCATCGCGTATGCGAATAAATTCGCACTTGCGGAATTACGGGGAGCTTCTTTAGAGCGATTTGCCGCGCGAGCATTATGACGCGAGTTCCGAGTCCAGATCGCGAAGTCTGCGAAGAACCTTTTCGAGATTTTCTCTCATAAACCGGCTGAGGATGGAGGCGACTTGTCCCGTCTTTCCTTTTGAGATGAGGCTTTCTGCCTCGGCTTCCACGCCGGCGCTTTTGTTTGCGAACTCGGTCTCGAGTTCCCTCCACAGTGTCTGCACGCGCAGAGTTCTTCCTGCGAAATCCTGAGCTACGAGATCACCAAGCTTCTTGAACAGCCACCAGGCGGAATCTTCAGAAAAGTGCGAGCCTGCGCGCGTGAGCGCGAGCGGTATCTGGCCATCGACGTAGAGAGGCATAAACACGCCGCAGCACGGCGTACCGAAACTGGCCCAGTAGGTCGTAACACGGCGTGATGCGCGCAAGTGGGCGACCACGCTTGCGGCGGTGGTTCCCACCGGGTCGGCGTGCATACAGATGGAGTAGCATCTTCCGTCGGCGGGGTCACGTCCGGGCGTGAAAACCGTGCCTGTTTCGTAGTGGTCGCGAAGCGCTCGCGTCATAGATCGAACAGTAATCCGCCCGAGCTTCTCCACAAGCAGTTTCTGCGATTGGCGCAGGCGCTCCTCCGAGATTTGCGGCGGTACCGCTTCGGTGCTCCGGTATGCGGCAGAAAAGTCGAACATCTCTGAGGCGCCGCCACTCCACCAGCCGTTCGAGACCGCGTGTTGGCGCGCGTCCGGCGAAAGAGCGTCCCAATCGGCGCCTATCGCTATGTGGTTTGAGATGCTGGCAGTGCCGGAGACCTTCTTCCATGCATATTGGCGGCCGGAAGTCTCAAGGACATAGGCCTCGGACGGGTCGGCGATGATATATGAGTTGCTATATTGCCACTGATAATGCTCGAATCCCGAGCCGCCTTGCCCGAACTCTTCGATGAGATGCGTTATCGCATCGAGCGCCTCGCGCGCGGTGTGTCCGCGCTCGAGCCCCAGCCGGATGAGGTCCATACCCAGCAGGCCTCTTTCCGGCAAATCTTCTTTCGTGAATACGGCCTCGTTGCCGATGGCCACGCCGCATTCGTTCATTCCGTGCTCGAATCCCCAGAGCCAATACGGCCTGGAACCGATGAGGGCAAGGGTCTCTTCGACCTGCGGGATTTCGATATATTGGCATTTGAGGCGCGCGCCCCGCTCGTGCGTAAGGCGCGAGATTTGACAGAGTGGCTGACTCTCATCGGCGGGCCTATCGCTGTTCTTCGCAAGAATGACGGAGCCATCGGCCGTAGCGCCGGAGAGCGCAACCAATGTGTCGCAGCCGGCCGCGGACAATCTTGTGCTTGGAGAAGCACGCATGGCCTACCGCCCTCCTAAGAAAGTAGGTTCACAGTGGGATCGGGCATTCTAACCGCATCATAAGATCAAAGATAATTTGGGGACACGATGCTGCATCGTGTCCCCAAATTATCAAACCTTACTTCAGTAAGTGCGAGGCGATCACAAGGCGCTGGATTTCGGACGTGCCTTCGTATATCTCCGTAATCTTAGCGTCGCGGAAATTACGTTCGACCGGATACTCCTTCGAGTAACCGTAGCCGCCGTGCACCTGAATCGCTTTGGTGGCCGTCTTCATCGCGGTCTCGGAGGCAAACAGTTTCGCCATGGCGGATTCTTTACTATAGCGCAGTTTCGCGTCTTTCAGTTGGGCCGCGCGGTGGACGAGCAGGCGCGATGCGTCTATCTCGGTCGCCATGTCGGCGAGCATCCACTGAATGGCCTGAAACTTCGCTATCGGCTGGTTGAATTGCACGCGCTCGAGCGAATACTTGACCGATTGCTCCATCGCTGCACGCGCTATGCCGACCGCCTGCGCGCCGATGCCGATGCGCCCGCCGTCGAGCGTTTGCATCGCGATTTTGAATCCCTGGCCTTCCTGTCCGAGCAACTGGTCTTTCGGGATTCGGCAATCCTCGAAAATGAGCTCCGCTGTGCCGGAGGCGTTCAGTCCGAGCTTCTTCTCGATCTTCCCCACCTTGAAGCCGGGGACGCCTTTCTCGACAATGAAAACGCTGATGCCTTTTACGCCTTTGCCTTTATCGGTCATCGCAAACACTACCGCGGTATCGGCGTGGCTGCCGTTCGTGATGAAAACCTTGCTTCCGTTCAGAACCCATTGGTTTCCGTCGAGAACGGCGGTGGTTTTCTGGTTCGAGGCGTCGGAGCCGGCGCTCGGCTCGGTCAACGCGAAGCATCCTATCTTCCTGCCCGCCGCGAGCGGAGCGAGAAACCGCTGTTTCTGTTCTTCGGTCGCGTTGATGAGAATGGGATCGCAGACGAGCGAGTTATTCACCGACATGATGACGCCGGTGTTCGCGCAGGCTCGACAGATTTCCTCGAGCGCGAGCACGTAGCACACGCAGTCCATTCCCGCCCCGCCGTATTGCTCGGGAACGGCCACACCCATCAGCCCCAACTCGCCCATCTTCTTTGCAAGTTCGACGGGAAACCGGTGCGTTTCGTCGAGTTCGGCCGCGAGCGGGGCGACCTCCTTTTCCGCGAAATTGCGGGCCATATCCTGAATCATCTTTTGTTCGTCAGTGAGATCAAAATCCATTTCTTTTGCCTCCAGTTTACCGCTCAACCATCAATGCGACGGCCTCGCCCCCGCCGATGCACAGAGTGGCTAATCCCCTCTTCGCGTTTCTCTTTTTCATTGCGTACAAAAGCGTCGTAAGCACACGCGCGCCGCTTGCGCCGATGGGATGGCCGAGGGCGACGGCGCCGCCGTTGACGTTCACTTTCGCAGGATCAAGGCCAAGCTGTTGGTTGGCCGCAAGCGTGACGACCGCGAACGCCTCATTGACCTCGAACAGGTCGATGTCGGTGACGGTCTTTTTGGTTTTCTCGAAAAGCTTCCGAACCGCGTCTACCGGTGCGATCGTAAACCACTCGGGCTCGCGGCTTGCAGTGCTGTGAGCGACAATCCTCGCAAGCGGTTCGATTCCTTTCTTCTTCGCGTAATCAACCGAAGTTACAACGAACGCGGCTGCGCCGTCATTGATTGAGGATGCATTCGCCGCCGTGACCGTGCCATCCTTCTTGAAAGCGCCTGCGAGTTTCGGTATCTTCTCGAAGTTCGCGCGGCCCGGGCCTTCATCCTCGCTCACGACGACAGGGTCGCCCTTTTTCTGCGGAATGCTCACAGGCGCGATTTCGTCACGGAACAAACCTTCTTTTTGCGCGCGCTGTGCGCGTTTGAAGCTCTCGATCGCAAAGTCGTCCTGTATTTTCCGCGTGATCCCGTATTTCTCCGCGCACATTTCGGCGGCGCTGCCCATGTGGAAATCGTTGTAGACGTCCCAGAGGCCATCCTTTACCATCAGGTCGACAACCTTGCCGTCACCCATACGGTAGCCGCCGCGGGCTCTGTCGAGCACATAGGGAGCGCGCGTCATGTTTTCCATTCCGCCGGCGACGACGACCTCGGCCTCGCCAAGCCGAACGGAGTCGAATGCAAGCATCACCGCTTTGAGGCCTGAACCGCAAACTTTGTTTATGGTCAGGCAACCAACCGACTTCGGAAGACCGGCCCCGAGGGCAGCCTGCCGCGCCGGCGCTTGTCCGAGTCCAGCGGGGAGAACACATCCCATGATGCATTCATCCACTTCTTCAGGCGAAATGCCTGCGCGCTTGAGGGCCGCCTCAATCGCGATGCTTCCGAGCCGGGGCGCAGACACGTCCGAAAACACGCCTTGGAAACTCCCGACCGGGGTTCGTGCCGCGCTAAGTATGACAACTTCTCTCATGATTCACTCTCCTCTATCACAGTCAGCGTTATTGAAAGCTTTTGTTTATGGAAGGGAATAGGGTCAGCGGGAAACCAACCGAGCGTATTCTAACAGAATGAGAACACTGTGTCAATCGAGCAAAGAAGCCAAAGGGCAAGGGCCAAAAGGGGAAGATGTAAGGGGCGAAGGGTGAAAAGGAACAGGCAAGAGATGACGCCGGTCGGTATCTTGGCCCGTGAATCAACGAGAAATTGCAAAATCTGAAGGATAAGAACGCTTTGCCAGACTCCCACAACAGATTGCGGACTTTTGCAAAAAAGCTTGCAAAATACCAAACCTGTGGTATAATACTTCAAAACCCGTTTGCCTTGCGTCGGGAGAAACAGTCAACCCGGAAAAGATGCCCCTGCCGACATGAACAGGGAAAGGAATGAGTTGCGCGCATTCATCAGATTGTGGTGGTTCCTCACGGCGGCTACTCTCCTGTGCCTCTGCCCATCAGAGGCGTATTCCGAAATCAAGAAGACGATCGAGCCGGGTGTAAAAGCTGAGCTCGTGAACGGCAAGGAAATATACGTATCTTCTTATCAATCAGGCGATTATGATCTTTCTGATTGCGGGGCGCGTATCCTCGCCAATCCGGAGAGATACTCGCGGTTTGTGAAGGGAAAATCTGTGAGAGCTCCCTTCTCACAGCTCAACGATGATTGCCAATTGGAAGCGATTAAGACCTTATTTCCGAAAGATTCGTACAACGACTCAGGCTGGGTTCATCGGGTGGCATATATTGCCACGCGTAAACAGGGCGGTGAGACGCTTTGGGCCATCACCGAATGGTTTACGGGTAACGGGCAGAATTATAAGAAGGTGCTGGCGCACAACGGGATGTCGAGCAGGTTGAAGCTGTATAAGGGAACGGTTATCAAGATACCGACCGAACTCCTTGCCTCCGCTTTCAAGAAGCCCATCGAGTTTGACATTGCCGCCCGGCGCGCTGCCGAGGCGCCGACCCCGGAGTCGAGGCATCTCAACGGCAATCTTACATTAAAGAGCGATGCGCAAGGGCCGTATGCCTCTTATCGTCTGAAAAAGGGAGACACGATATACTCCAAAGTCGTAATGAAATACACAGATCGCGTGGAAGTTGAGGACGTGAAGGAGGCAGTTGACGCCATATGCCGCCGGAGCGGAATTAAAGACGCCCGAAAATTGAATGCGGGCGATGAAGTGAAACTGCCGCTCGACCTGCTTTCGGCGATGTACCTTCCCCCTGACGACCCGCGCAGGCAAACTTATGAAGAGGTCAAGAAAGAGACCGAGAAATATTTCAACCCCGTGCAGTCAGCCGATCTCGCAGGCATCACAGTCATCCTCGATTCCGGGCACGGAGGAAGCGACCCGGGCACGATCGGCCGGAACGGGATTTATGAAGACGAACTTGTATACGATATTATGTGCCGCGTTAAGAGGCGGCTCGAAACCACAACCATGGCGCGAGTGTATCCGACAATCGAGGATAAGAGCGAGGGTTACGAACCAAGGGATGAGTCCTATTTCAATAAGGACTCGGATGAGCATGTGCTGACGAATCCCGCCTATCCGAACCACGATCCGAAGGTGTCTGTTAATCTGAGATGGTATCTGGTGAACTCAATTTACAGAAAAGCGACTTCGGAAGGGGTAGACCCCGCCAAGGTGGTATTCGTGAGCTTGCACGCAGACTCGCTCTATCCCGAAGCACGTGGGACAATGATTTACATACCCGGGGCTTACTACTGCAACGGCGGCGGTAAATCGGGCAATATCTACACGTCGAGGGCCGAAGTGAGAGAAGATCAGTACGTTGAGATACCCTTCAGCGATAGGGTCAGATCAGAGGGCCTTTCAGGCGATCTCGCGAAGTGTCTGGTTGATTGTCTATCCGAGCACGATATCACGGTTCATCCGGAAAAACCGGTGCGCAACCATATTGTGAGACGCAAGCGAGCATGGGCACCCGCCGTCATTCGGCATAACATCGTTCCGACGAAGATTCTTGTGGAAGTAGCCAATCTGAAGAACCCCGAGGACTGCAAACTTGTGAGCGACCCGGAATTCAGGGAGCGCTACGCCGACGCATTTGTTCACGCGCTCAAACAGTATTATGGCGGGAAGTGAGAACTAAGACGGTTCCGAGTTCCGAGTTCCTGGTTCCGGGCTGAAAGGAGACCAAGAAGACAAACAACCCCTTTACGGGCGGGGTCGAATGGTACTAAAGAAGTGGTGTAGTGTCTCTACCGCTTCTTTACATTTGAGCTTCGGGGACAGTCCCGATTCTACGGCGCAAAGCGCCCGTAAATCTGGGACAGTCCCCTTCGTAGCGCCTTAACTTAATTCGGAGACAGCACACCATGTTCATGGTTCGTGGTTTAGAGTTTAGGGCTCTTTCACACTTTACTCCGCCGCAGGTCGGGCAGGCTTCTCAGAAGAAAATAGCCTTGTAAATCGTTATGTAGCCGTAGAAGAAATGCACGCCGACTTCCCAAAGCAGAATGATGTAGAATGCGGCGGCGCCCACGAGAATCGAAACTATGGGCGCAGGAGTGGCGATCCTTACTGCTGTTGCGCCGCGACGAATCAGCCGCCACCGGCAGATAAGCTCACACAAACCCATCTGAGCGAACGCGCCAAAGAGGCTGAGCAAAAACACCTGGTTCAACCCGTAATAGAGTGACTCGCCGAACGTGAAGAACTCCCCCACCCTGACGATCTCTTTGATGTTCCACGCGATGGGCGTTACGAGGCAGGCAAGTATCCTCTCCGTCACGGTTGCACCGCGGAAGAAGGAGACCGGATAAATCACAAGAGTTCCGAATCCGATGCTGGCAAACAGAAGCACGGCCGAAATATTTGCGAGCGCCTGCTGTGCCGCATTGTTCCCGATTCGCCAGGAACAATTATAGGCAATCGCGCTCGCCAGCATAATGACGAGAACAATGCCTGTCATTATCCCCGTCCGCTTCATAAAGCTCTTCTTTTCCATGCCGTCCTCTTGGTGTACTCTTCTGTTCTTGTCCAATCTAAAATCGCCGCTTTAGAAAACAGCTTTTTTCACCGCAACGACGCAAAGGGCGCAAAGAGAGAATCAACGGCAATAAAAGATTCCTGAACCAGGAACTGCATTTTCCCATGCTCCCAGTGGTTAATTGCTGCTTGATTTCCTTTTTCCTTTGGTGATCCTTTGCATACTTTGCGCCTTTGCGGTGATATCTTCCTGGCTAAAGCGTCTTACCGCTCTTCAAATCCTCAAGCGTTTCCTTCAGTTCCGGCCTCAGCCGTTCTCCCTCCGGGGAGCCGATGAGGTTGTTCATCTCGCGCGGGTCACTCGTTAGGTCGTACAATTCCGGCCGTCTCCTCCCCTCATATTCGACATAGAGATGCGTTTGCGTCCTTACCGCTCTGTGTTCCGGCACGTTATAAGGGAATTCCTTGAAGTACTCGTACAGCCACCCCTTCCTGCCGGGCGCCGAGTCGTCGAGCAATATTGGTTTGAAACTCTCTCCTTCCATGTTCCGCGGCACAGGCATGTCCACGAGGCTCAAGAGCGTCGGCGCGAGATCGATATTGAGCGTCATCTGTTTGGCCTTTCGCCCGGGCTCGCGAATGAGCGCCGGATAGCGAACAATAAAAGGAATACGTATCGCTTCTTCGTAAGGCCAGCGCTTATCAAGAAGGCGGTGTTCTCCCCAGAAGTATCCGTTATCGCCTGCGTACACAAGGATGGTGTTATTCGACATACCCATATCATCGAGTTTCTTGAGGACCCTGCCGATCTGCTGGTCCATCGCCACGAGCGTTTCACAGTAGTTCCTCACGTGCTTCTGCAGAGGCCCGAACGTTCCCGCGAACATATTTCCGTTGGTCATGGTGACCCATTGATCCGCCTCCTTCGGGAGTTTGAGTTCGACATTGTCATAGAGATGCTCGAACTCGGGCGGAGGAAGGAACTGGTGATGAACCGCCTTGTGTGAGAGATACAAGCAGAAAGGGTTTTCGCGCTTTTTTTCTATGAACTCCAGAGCGTAGTCGGTGAGGTCTTCGGTGACGTAGGGCTTGCGCGCGGCTGTCTCCATTCCGTTGATTATCAGCGGACAATCGAAGTACCTGCCCTGCCCGCCTTGAACGGTGAAAGTGATGAACAGATCGATACCCCTCAAGTTGGGAAATTTGCCGGGCATGTGCCACTTTCCGATGAAGGCCGTGTCGTATCCCGCCTCCTTCAGAAGCTCGAGGAACGTGACGTTTTCATCCCTCCATGTCGTAAGGTTGTTCTTGACGCCGTGAGTGTGCGCGTATTGGCCGGTGAGAAAACTCGCGCGACTTGGACTGCAAAGCGACGTCGTGACGAATGCATTCGAGAAAAGCACGCCTTCGCTCGCAATCCGGTCAAGGTTCGGGGTCTGGAGGAACGGATGCCCAACGCAACTCATATAGTCATATCTGTGGTCGTCACTCAGAATGAAAACAATGTTGGGGCGCCGTTTCGGGGTCTGCTGTTCAGCGGCCCACACGTATTCCCCGAGCGTAAAGCCTGCCAATCCCGCAACCGAAATTCCTGCCATTGTTCTGAGCGCATTTCTTCGCGTTATGAACTGGCTTGGATCGTCCGTGCTCATCAATTCACCGCCTCTCACACAAGTGTTCGTACCTCTCGAATCGTGAATCTTGACCACGTTATTTGCCGCAGAAATTGCCGAGGTCACTCATCCTTGCCCATTTGAGCGATCAGACCGGGATCGTATAGGTTGACAGGAGTAATGCCTTCTTTCCGGCTGGCCACGAGGCGGATGAATCCGAGGTATCGCCCGTGGTCGGTTTCGAGCGCTTCGACGACCGAAGGGAACGGATAATTCTTCCCGGCTTTCTCCAGAATGCTCTCGAAGTCTCGCCAGTATTTCCAACCGTCGGGCATCGGGTCCGCCACGATCATGTTGACCCGGTTCGACCGCTCCCATAATGCGCGCCACCAGTCAGCGGTATGGAAGCTGATGCATTCGTCTTCCCAGAAGGCGTGACCGTTGGATTGCTTTTGGGTCAGGTGCTGCGGAATGCCTTTGTCAATCGGCTGCATCAACCCGGGGACAACGACGCCGATTTTTCCGCCTGCTCGCGCAAAGCGGATCAGGTAAAAGAGAAAGAGATCATCTGCGCCGAAATAATGATATGAATCAATACTCACAATCGCGTCGAAAAACTCTTTGGCGAATGGAAGACTGTGGGCTTCGGTTCGGAGCGGAAAGACGCGGTCACCGACGCCGGCGGAACATATCCGCTCCCAGTTCTCATCCTGGTTCACCCAGAGGTCTGCGGCCCAGACTTTGACATTGAATTCCCGGGCGAGAAAAATGCTCGTCATCGCCTTGCCGCATCCCAGGTCCAAGACTCGCATGCCAGGTTGGAGCTCCATCTTGTCAGCGAGCCACTCGATGAGCCACAGCGCGTTCGGCCCCATCTGGTTGTCCATCACCCAGTCCGGATCGTACGAATTGGAGCGCGGAAACTCCGGACGATACAAGATATGCGGCGCATGACCCATCTGATACCCCCTTGTTATGGTCAACCTTGCGGCCGTTTTGACGTGAGATAAAGAATACATCCGAAAACCGGGGACACGATGCTGCATCGTGTCCCCGGTTTTCGGGAAATTCTCTGCGGTTAGTTGTTCTCCGGCTCCCCGTGCTTCCCGCGGAGTACAGAAATGGCGTCGGCGTAGTCGGGCGCGCCAAAGACGGACGAGCCCGCGACCAGAATGTTCGCTCCGGCGCGGACAACCTTGAGGGCGTTGTCACGAGTAATGCCGCCGTCCACCTGAATGTCGACTTTTCCGCCAACGAGTTCACGGACGCGAGATATTTTCTTGAGCGCCTGCGGGATGAATTTCTGGCCGCTGAAGCCGGGGTTCACCGACATGACGAGAACCATATCGAGGTCTTCGGCCATGTACTGTATTTGTTCAACCGGCGTCGAGGGATTGAGCGCAGCGCCCGCTTTGACGCCGAGGTCTTTTATCTGATGGATCACCTTGTGGAGGTGCGGGCACGCCTCGACGTGGACGGTCAATATGTCAGCGCCGACAGCCACAAAATCGTCAACGTAGTCCTCCGGTTTCTCGATCATGAGGTGCACATCGAGCGGGACAGCGGCGGATGATTTTATCGCGCCGACGACGGCCGGACCAAAAGTGATGTTGGGAACAAAGTGGCCGTCCATGATATCCAGATGCAGCATGTCGGCGCCCGCTTTCTGGACGGCCTCGACTTCCTCCGCAAGGCGGGCGAAATCGGCTGATAGGATCGATGGGGCGATTAGCACTTTCACCGGAATGTCCTTTCCATGTCTAGCTTACCGTCGAGATAAACTCGCACCATGCATTGACTCGTATAGCCGAACGGCAATTCGATGTTGGAGCCAGCTTCAGCCACTTCGTCATAGATGGTTCTCGTGCCATCAGCGTCGGACACATCGACGCGGACGGCCTTCGACCAGAATCCGTATGGAACGCTGTACATGAGAACTGTCGATTTCCGGTCGAGCTGTTCTTCCTTCGTTTGAAGCGCGCTCACCACGAGAGAGACCGTCTCTCCCTCGGTCACCAGCGACGCGGGCGCGGGTTTTTGCGCAAGAACGATGTCCTGCGGATGTTCCAGGTCTTTCTTTACCGTGAGATCGCCGAGCTTGACACCCATCGCATCGAGAGCCCTTTTCGCCTTTTCGCGAGGAAGCCCGACAAAGTCGGGTAGCTTATATTCGCGGGGGGCCGGCCCGAGGCTCAAGAGCATGTCTACCGAAGCGCCGCGACTGACCTCTCGTCCCGATGGCGGCGACTGGCTCACAACTGTGTCCTTTTCGCTCTTGTGGTATATCTTCGAGAAGCGGCCTGCTTTGAGGTTCATTCGATTGAGTTCGACGCGGGCCTCGCGTAAGGACTTCCCGGCAAGACCCGGGACAACGGTGGTCAGACTTCCAAGGCTTATGGTAACGGAGACCGCCCGGCCTTCCTTCACAATGGTCCCCGCCGGCGGGTCTTGCGACATGACGGCATTTTCCGGGACAATCGCGTTGTTGCGGGCGCCGACTTTTCTGAGCTCGAGACCCCGCTCACTCAGGATGTCGAGAGCATCGGTAACGCTCTTGCTCAGGATGTCAGGCACGGTGACTTCCTCCCCGTGCTTGACCGTTATGTTCAGAGCTATGAACCCAAAGAAAGCCGCCGACGCGAAAAAGACACAGGCGCCGAGCACGATTCTTACAAGCCTGTTTTCAATGAGGCGCGCATGGCGATTTTGGATTTTGGATTCTGGATTTTGGATTGTCATATGAAAACGGATCACGAACCGAGACTAATAACACGAATCCTTTATAATCCGGCAACCGGAATTAACTTTTTGACGGGAGAACTTAGGAATCCACAGACTTCGCGCATTCTCGCTGATTAAAGGCTATGTCCTAGCGCGAACCTGCGCAATCTGCGGATTACGTGTATTATATTACAATCGCTTCAGTCTGGCAATGAAGAAGCCGTCCATGTTCCCGTCGCCCGGCAGCATCTGGACATAAGCGTCATCGCGGACGTATCGGACGTATTTCTCGAGTTGCGCAGGAAACTCAGCGGATATATTGAACTCCGGGTGACGACGCAGAAAACTTTCGATGACATCTGCATTTTCCCGCCGAGTAATCGTGCACGTGCAGTAAACGAGTATGCCTCCGGGCCGCACGCATTCGGCCGCGCTTTCGAGGATTTCCGACTGCAACCGAGCGAGCCCCTCAATCTGCTCGAAGCGCAGTCGCCACTTGAGGTCGACGCGCCTCCTGATGACGCCAAGTCCGGAGCATGGAACGTCAACCATCACGCGGTCCATGCCGCCATAGCGCGGCGCGAGCGGGGCAGTCGCATCTTCCCTTCGCGCCTTGATAATCGTGACACCCAATTTCCGGGCGTTCCGCTCAATGAGCGTAATTCTGTGATCATGGATATCGAGCGCGTAAACCGCACCCTCGTTATTCATCAAGGCTGCTATGTGAGTGGTTTTACCGCCGGGTCCGGCGCACACATCGAGCACTTTTTCGCCGGGTTTCGCGCCGAGGCAGTGAGCGGCGAGCATCGAACTCGCATCCTGCAGATACAGCAGGCCTTGCCTGTGAGCCCGAAGGGCAACGGGAGCGGAAACCGAAATCAGTTCGACGCCTTCATCGACGTGTTTGAGCGGTGTCGCGCGAACCCCTTCGCGCTCAAGCTCTTGAAGGACCTGCCCGCGTGCAGCCCTCAGAGTGTTCACTCGCGCGGTCAGGGGTGGAATGGTATTATTGCGCTTTAAAATCTCGATAGTGGTTTCACGTCCCCAATCTTTCAGGAGAAGCTCAACGAGCCACGCCGGATGTGAATACTTTGCTGAGATGTCGCAAACCTGCTCCTCCCCCAGCCCATTGATTTCGCGCAGAATGGTTCCCTTGTCGGCGTTTCTGAGAACAGCATTCACGAGGCCGGCCGTCCCCATGTGGCCGTATTTCTTCGCGAGTTCCACGGATTCGTTCACTACTGCTGATTTTGGAACTCTGTCGAGAAAAAGAACCTGATACATTCCCATCCGGAGGATGTTTCGTATCCATATGGTCATCTCATCCATCGGAGTGTGGCAAATCTTCTGGAGAGCCCAATCAATGGCGCCACGATGTCTGAGGGTTCCGATAGCAAGTTGGTACGTGAATGCACGGTCGCGGCGTGAGGAGGGCGTTTCTTCGACAGGATATTCGAGGAGAAGCTTTGGAAAGGAAAGCGTGGCCTCGGTTCTCCGGAGAATCTTGAGGGCTTGCTCTCGTACGGGGTCGACTTTGGATGCCATGTGGGTTATCCGCCGAAGAAGGCGCCTTCCTCGATCGCGTGCCCGCGGAGATATTCCTCAACGGACATTCTTTTCCCGCCCGGCGGCTGGACTTCCAGCAGTTCCACAGCGCCGCCGCACGCCCACACGACCAAACGGCCGCGCTTCGAGAACAAAACTTCGCCCGGCTTGCCTTCGCCTGCCTCCTCTTCCAGCGGCTTCACTTTCAAGACCTTCAAGATTTCGCCGCGGTAAGTCGTCATTGAGCCGGGCCACGGGTCGAGCGCGCGAGTCAGGTTATGGATGGCTTTCGGCGGCTGATTCCATGCGATGGTCTCGTCCTCGCGGCTGAGCTTGCGCGTGACAGTCGCTTTCGATTCATCCTGTTTGCGCGAGGTAAGCGTCTCCCCTCCGACGGCCTCGAGGGTCTCGACCATGAGATCGGCCCCCGCGCCGGCCAACCTGTCGTGGAGAGAGCCGGCAGTATCATCGTCCGCGATAACGACCTCCCTCTGAAGCAATATATCCCCCGTATCCATTCCTTCGTCAAGAAGCATTGTGGTGACTCCCGTTATACGGTCGCCCGCCATTATCGCTGACTGAATGGGCGTGGGGCCGCGGAAACGAGGCAGGAGCGACGGATGCAGATTTATGCATCCGCGCCGGGGCAAATCGAGAAAGTCTCGCTTGAGAATCTGCCCGTACGCGACGACCACCGCGGCGTCGGGATTCAGCTTTCGTATTTCCTCGATAGCGGAGGGAGCGGACGCTCTCTCGGGCTGCATGACATTCATAGCAAGTTCGAGCGCGACTGTTTTTACGGGAGAGGGGACGAGTTTCATGCCGCGGCCCTTGGGTCGATCCGGCTGGGTGATGACGGCGAGTATCTCGTGGCGAGTTTGCACAAGACGCCTGAGTGTGGGAACCGCGAATTCAGGCGTGCCAAGGAATAATATTTTCACGTCAGTGGCGACTTAGAACAAACCCGGGATTTTCATGTTCATGCCGCCGGCAAGCTTTGACATTTCGGCAGTGGCAAGCTCTTCAGCCTTGCGAAGGGCCTCGTTGACCGCGGCAAGGACGAGGTCTTGCAGCATTTCGATATCGTCGGGGTTAACCACTTCTTTTGCTATGGCGATGGATTGGATTTCGCGTTTACCGGTTGCGACCACCTTCACCATTCCGCCACCTGTTGAAGCCTCGACGGTCTTGGCCGCCAGTTCCTCCTGCAGTTTCGTCATTCTTTCTTGTAGTTGCCGCGCTTGTTTTAGGAGTTTTCCCATGTCCGGCATCGCACAATGCTCCTTTTTTTTGAATTCTCTTGTGAGACTATCCGCTCACGTAAATGACCTTCCCCTTGAAAAGCTCGATCACCTTTTTCACAATCGGATTGTTAAGCGCCTTTTCGGCTCGCTGCTTCTTCGCTTCCTCGGCGTGCGTTGGCTTCTGGGCCTCGGACGAAAATTCTCTCGGCGTCGGTGGAAGCGGGATATTCGCTTCTTCTGTCTCAAGGACGACCTTGATTTTGAGCGGCGCGCCCGCAATCGTCCGGAGGATTTCCTCCAAGAGCATCTTTATTTCTTTTCGTTCAAGATGCGTTTTATGGTAGCGGCTCTTCGCGTCGAAACATATTATTACTTGCTCGTTTTCCACGCCACAGAAACGCCCGCCGTTAAGGAACGAGTAGGTTGACATACTTTGTTCGCGCACTTCGTCTAGAAGTTGGCGCCAGAGAGTAAGCTGCGGCTTATCGTCGTCAGCGGCCGGCGGAGAGGACTGCTCCGGCGGCTCAGCTTCAGAGTCTTCACGAGGTTCCTCTGTTGGCGGGTCGCCTTTCGGCGCGCCACTTTTCGGGGGCTCGTCCTTGCGGCTTCGTTTGCGCTCACGTGAGGGCGCGTAAGGGGTCTCGGGTTCCTTCACATGAGGAGGCGGCGTTGGCGCAGCCGGCTCTTTCTCAACCTCGGGGGAAATATCTTTCGAGACGGGCGAGCCTTTCAGTTTCTTCTCGAGAGCGGTCAACTTCGACAATAAGTTGTCAATGGATATCTCCGCTCCGACCTGCGCCATTCGCATGAGGAGCGTTTCTATGGCAACGCGGGTAGAGGGAACCATCCGGAAGCGAGTCTCAAGCTCGGAGAGGTCTTGCACCATCCTGATCAGGTCTGCCTGCTTGAAGCGGCCGGCCACGTCCTTGAGGGCCGACAGGTCTTCTTCGGGGAGGTCGATGAGCTCCGCTCCCCCGCCGAAGCTGACGACGAGGAGATTTCTGAAATAAAGGGTCAAGTCCTTGAGAAATTGCGCAAGGTCTTTCCCCCTTTCCACAATGTCGCTGATGGTCTTTAGGAGGAAGAATGAGTCACCCTCGCAAATGGCTACAGCGACCTGCTGATACACCTCGATTCCGACGGTTCCGAGCATCGCGTACACATCCGAGAGCGTTATCTCGGCTTCGCTGAATGAGACTAGCTGATCGAGTATGCTGAGCGCATCGCGCATGCTGCCCTCTGCCGCGCGCGCGATCGCGAAGAGCGCCCGTTCGTCGATCTTTATCCCCTCCGCGGCGGTAATGTCCTTAAGTCGCCCGCATATCTGGCGCGAGGTAATCCGCCGGAAGTCGAACCGCTGACACCGAGAGAGCACGGTCATGGGAATCTTGTGGGCTTCGGTCGTCGCGAGGATGAACTTAACATGCGCCGGCGGCTCTTCGAGGGTTTTCAGAAAGGCGTTGAACGCCGCCGTCGAGAGCATGTGGACTTCGTCGATGATGTAAACCTTGAATTGGAGGTAGGCGGGCGCAATCCGGACGTTCTCGCGGAGCATGCGGACGTCCTCGACGCTGTTGTTCGACGCGCCGTCGATCTCAATGACGTCGATGGAGCGCGCGTCTGCAATTTCGCGGCACGAGCCGCATTCGCCGCACGGCTCGCCGTCACTCGATTCGGGACAGTTGAGCGCCTTGGCGAAAATGCGGGCAGCGCTCGTCTTGCCGATGCCGCGGGGTCCGACAAAGAGGTAGGCGTGAGCGGTGCGGCCAGCGCGTATCGAGTTAAGGAGTGTCGTAGCGACATGTTCCTGTCCGACGACATCCTTGAAAGTCTTAGGCCGCCATTTTCTCGCGAGAACGATGTAAGACACTTAATTCCCCTGCTGGATCAACCTGCTGCCCGGCCCTCAATTCAGGGACATCCCGCCGCGGGCGGGACATGGTGTCCCCGAATTAAGGGGTAATTATTAAGGCTCGTGCACCCGCCCTCGATTTACTTCGCAGACCGCTTGCCGGACCGCCGACTCAGGCCAGGTAGTTCTTCGGCACACCGGACGGTTGCTTACCGCTGCTCCCTTCCGGGTCTGACGGGGTTGGGCAATATCCGGTTGCGAAGGACCCAACCATCAACGCCGTCGAATCCGGGGCTGACACCTGTTCCGTGAAACCTCAAGCGGGAATTCGACCTCGCTAAAGCGGGTTGCGAGTACAGGGCACCGCTAACTCCCCATCTAGCACGAGCCCAAAAGAAGCACTTGAATTCGCAGATTTTGCGGAGAGGGAGGGATTTGAACCCCCGAGGCGGGTTTTAGCCCACCTAGCCGATTTCGAGTCGGCCGCTTTCAACCGCTCAGCCACCTCTCCTGATAATTATGGGGGAAAAGGGGAAACGGGGAAAAGGCAAAAAGGGAAACGAACCCACGCAATTCCTCGTTTCCAGCCCGTCGCGCTGCGCGTGCGGCATCGCCAGGCGCCACGGGGAGATCATTAACGTCCCGCTAACTCGTTCATTATAGCATCTTTTGGGAAAGTTTCAACTCTGCGCGGGGAATGCGCGGAGAGTTACGAGCGGCGAGTCAGGGGGCGCAAGTTAAACAGAGGGAAAAGGCGAAGGGGAGATACCAACTCGGGAAAGAGGAAGAAGGCGAAAAGGTTGGTTCCCGTCTTCTCAACTTCAGGGCGCCACTTCGCACCTTTTGGTGGTTCCCTTTTCGCCTTTTCCCCTTTTGACCTTTTCCCCTTGCGCTTCAAGCGTACGAGTGCAGTCCGCTGATCCAGAAATTGACGCCGAAGTAGGTGAATATCACCGCCAGAAAGCCGACGATCGAGCAGATGGCGTTGAAGAGGTTGATGTCTTTTATGCCGAATCTGCCGGATACGTACTTGAAGTGAATCATTATGGCGTAAATAATCCATGTGACGAGAGACGCCGTCTCCTTCGCGTCCCAGCTCCAATAGGTCCCCCACGCCTCATTGGCCCAGACCGCGCCCGTGATGATTCCCACGCCGAGAAAAAGGAACCCGAAACGAACGGCCTCGTAGTTGAAGGACTGAAGCACGCGGACGAGTTCCGTCGGAGTTTCTGCGCCACCAGCCTTGGGCGCTTTGCCTTTCGCCCGAAGTATCAAGTAAACGATGCTCGCGGCAACTGAAACAGCGAAAGCAGCATATCCGACAAAGCATGTAAGCACGTGATAAAGAAGCCAGTTGCTTTGAAGGGCGGGGAC
Source organism: uncultured bacterium (assembly GCA_964450145.1). Lineage (GTDB taxonomy): Bacteria > Abyssobacteria > SURF-5 > SURF-5 > SURF-5 > JACRIR01. The sequence goes on along the minus strand of CAYVDS010000071.1, from coordinate 5,212 downwards.
GAGCGCGTCGATGGTGCTGTCAAAGAAAGAGGCGGCAGCGATCGCCACGACGGCAAGGATCGACGCGAAGACGCCCGCTATTCTGACGCCATAGGCAAGTTCGAGCACGAGATAGATGAGCGCAATGGCCCATGAAAACAGGATAAGCGATTCGTACATGTTGCTGAACGGAGGACGCCCTGCCTGCTGCCAACGAATGATTATGGCGGCGGTCATCAGGACCACTCCGACGAACAGCGCGACCGAGCCCACGTAACCCAGGATTCTGCTCAGGTTTTCTCTCTTTATGAAGTTGTATCCCGCATAAACAAAGGAGGCGACTATGAAAGTCAGGAACGAATAGTTAACCAAAGTTCCGCTCATTATGCTTTTCTCGCTTTCTTAATAAGAGGGTTAATGTAGAAGATGATGATCATCCCTACAATCTGCACCAGAAAGCCGGCGTACACGAGTGGCACGCCGGGGTCCTTTTTTACTTGCAGGCCGCTCCACGTCAGACCTTCCGAGTCGTAGGAGGCCTGATACAGCGAATACCCTTTGTACCGAATCGGGTCGTTGACTTCGATTTTCTTTTCGGCCACGACCTTTCCGCCGTCAATCACTTGAAGAATGCTATAGAAATCCTTTATTCGCTCTTCGCGCAAATAGACCATTTTGTATCCCTCGACATCCACCTGGTTTTTCTCCCAGAGGTAGAGAGGTTCTGATTCGCCGTGCAGTTGGAGCACAGCTTCCACCGCCGCCTCGTTGGACAAATCGGGCCGATTGGCTATTTGCCGCACTATGTTTGCGTTCTTGAAAAACTTGTCTATGGCGATGGTGTAGTCAGTTCCCTCGATGTGCACCTTTTCGCCAAGTTCAATTTCCTTCCTAGAAGCGAGCTTGCCTTGGCGCATATGAGCAAGGACAGGCTTGCCGCCGGAGAGGTTTAACACGAGAATATAGTCCGCAATGGCGCTGGCAAGCTCGTTCCTCTTGAACTTAATGTCAAAGGGTAGCTCGCCGGTCGCATGCATGGTCGGGTAGTTCGCGAAAATCCATTGTTCCTTTGCGCCTGCGGGGCCCGTGATGCTCACTTGGATAGCCGGATTGCGGGGGAGATCCGATCTGGAAAACACTGTTCCTGTCTCGTCTCTCACGAAATCGGACACATATTTCATGACTTCTACGATGTAATCGGTCCCCTCCACCTTGAACTTTGAGCCGACCTCGGCCGGATAGGTTTTGACGCCTTTTCCCGGAAGCGCTACCTCTACCTGACTACTTGCTTTTGAAGACAAGGATATTGCCTGCCTAATCCTCTCGTCTATCTGGTTCGCGCTCGAGATTTCGGAGTAGCCGATGCCCGCGCGTCCGCCGTCGAGAAGCAAAGGGCGCTCGATTTGCGTTCCGGTATAACCCTCGACCTCACGACCACCCTTTGCTATGTGGAAGGTCATCGCGGCTGCGCCGGTCTGCTCGGGCCCTTCGCTTAGCGAGGGAACTATGACGGCGTTGGGCAGAACCTTCTTTATCGCAATGGAGTCGCCGGTCTTGGGCTTCGCGCCAAACAGCGACGCCATTTTTCCCGAACCAGCGGCGGAAAGGGGGACGTTTTGCCCCTCGGTAATTTTGTGACTCTTCTCCTTGTTTGCTTTCACATCATACACGATCAATCGCTCGGCGGGTTTTTCGTATTTGTCGAGAATAAAATCGACGAGTTTCACATGGAAAGGCAGAGCTTCCGTCTCGTCGGTCGCCTGGCCTATGTTCATCTTGTCGGTGGTTTCGCCTTCATGAATGAACATGAATCCTTTCACCCCGAGGATTGCGCCGGCCAGGGCGCCCAGCAGTATAAGCAGAAGTCCGAAGTGCGTCAGCATGGTTCCGAGTAGCGTCCATTTCATTTTGAGGCGGTTGACAGTGCATGCAAAGGTGTTCATTCCGAGAGCTGCAAGAAGAATGATAAAGCGTGGATCATGATAGATATCGTAAAAGCCCAAGTATCTGAAAATCGTGTTCCACACCGCGCCATAGGTTTCAACGTATTTACTGGGGTCAGGCGCATTTTGTTGAATGAGCATGCCGATGATGGAAGGAATGAGGATGAGCACAAAAAGGATGATTGTCAGCTTTACCGAACAGAAAAATTTCCAAATTTTCTTTGCCATTTCTTCTCCCTAAGTTAGGCGCTAATAATATATTATATCAGAGCGGAGCTTGATTCAGGAAATCACTTCGCTCTTCGTGGTTGCGCACTAATAAGATGCAAGCGGCTTGCCATATAAGACCCGCGCCCTCAAATAAAGGCAGATAGCCGTTGGACGCTAATCACTTACGAAGCGTTTCGCTTTCCAGACTAAATAGGAAGAAAACGAGACAAATGTTTGTATTCCCTCAGTCGACTGCTTCTTTTCGAGTATACTTCTGGGAAACTGGCGACTGTTCTCCTTAATTCGAGGACACGATGTCCCGCCGAGGGCGGGATGTCCCGATAAGGGCTATTTCAGAATGACGGAGCCTCAGACGCACAATAAGTTTGTCAATCAAAGCGCCTTCAGGCTAATGCAAACCAGGGTTACGACGTAGGATACGGGCGGTGGGTTGCGGAACGCGCGTTTTCACCGCACTTGCCTGAGCCTATCTTTCCCGGGCGACTATATAGTCGCACAGGTCGAACAGGGATTTCTTGTATTCCGAGTCAGGAAGCGCCTCAAGCACGCGTTTCGCCTGAGAGGTGAAATGGCGGGCGACGTCGATGCAGTATTCGTCCGCTCCGGTGGATCGAATGGCCTCCGTCAGCCAATCCTTGCCCTTTTCGTCGAGGCTTCGCTCCTCGAGAATTCGCCTGATTTCAGCGGCGCCGGTCTCATTGAGTCTCTTAAGCATGCAGATGGTCGGCAAGGTGACTTTCCCGTCCTTGATGTCGCAGAACACCGGCTTGCCTACCTGTTCCTCGTCGGCGACAAAGTCGAGCAGATCGTCCACAACCTGAAAGGCCATTCCAAAGTTGTGGCCGAAAAGGCGCATCGCCTTGACAGTTTCGGCGGGCTCTCCGAGAAGTTGGACTGGCATCTCGCACACCGCGCCCATCAAGGAACTGGTCTTGTGGCTGATGATGTCGTAGTAGTCGGTTTCACTGATGATGCCGTCGGCGCGGGCGGTTATCTGGTGTAGTTCGCCCTCTGACATCTCTTTGACGGCGCTCATGATGATGCGCATCACGTCGGAGTTGCGATACTCGCTCAGGATGTAAAGCGCTTGCGATATGATGTAGTCTCCAAGGAGAACGGCCGCCTTATCGTGCCAACGGGCGTTCACCGACTCGACCCCACGGCGCGTCTTGGCGCTGTCCACGACGTCGTCGTGGATCAAGCTGGCGAAATGCGTCATCTCGCTCGCAACCGCGACATCAACGAGCATGTCGCGTTTGTCGGACTTGACGGACAAACCCGTGAGGAGCGCGAGGGCGGGACGGATTTGCTTCCCTCCAACCACGGCGTTCTCGAAGCCAACTCCTCTAATGAGGCTGAAAGCATCGCGGAGCTGCGCGAGCAGCTTCTCCTTGGCCGCTTTTAGTTCCTTATCGATGGGCTGGTAAATTGCGGTAAGACTTATATCTTGCGAAAGCTGCATTAAGTGTCTCCGTATCTTCTCTACTCCAGACCTCATGCCGGAAGGCTGATTCGACTGCCGCTCTGATACATCTATGCTTCCGTCACGGGGCTAATCTTACCATACGCCGACAAGGCGCGTCAATGAAATATAGGGGCGCATATTCGGGGACACCATGCGGCATGGTGTCCCCGAAATATGCCGCTTCATCGGCTTATCATGTGTATGGCTTGTTTATGAACTCCTTCGATGGCCTCATGGATGGCTTCGGAGAGCGTAGGATGAGCGTGAATCATCTCCGCGATCTGACTGACGGTGACTCCCATATGAATCGCGAGCACCATCTCATGGATGAGGTCGGTCACCTCGGGGCCTATCATGCTGACACCAAGCACTTTATCGGTTTTCTTGTCGGCCACCACTTTTACGAATCCGGTGGTGTCATTGATAATCATGGCCTTGCCCAAAGCCGTGAACTGGAACTTGGCGGTGGCGACCTCGTAACCGGCTGTGACCGCCTCGTTCTCTTTCATTCCGACGCTGGCGATTTCGGGACGCGTGTAAACACAATTAGGAATTGCCTTATAGCAAAAAGTGCGCGATCCGCCAAGCGCATTCGCGGCGGCGACTGTGCCCTGGGCGCTCGCGACATGGGCAAGCATTACGGTTCCGAGGACATCTCCAATCGCATAGACGCCGGGCACATTCGTCTCCATCTTGTCGTTGACCTTTATCGCGCCTCGCTCATCGAGTTGGACATCGGCTTCCTCGAGTCCGATGCCCTTGGATGCGACCGCGCGCCCGACGGATACCAGTGCTTTCTCGGCTTCGAAAGTCTCACCGGATTCGATCTTGGCAGTGACTTTTCCGTTGGAAACATCGAGCCCGACGATCTTCGAGTTGGTCAATACATTGATGCCCCGTTTCTTCAGTTGGACTTTGAGCAACTGCGCCACTTCTTTCTCTTCGCTCGGGACCAGTTGCGGCAGCAACTCGATGAGCGTCACCTGCGACCCGAAATCGCGGAACATGCTAGCGAATTCGCAGCCTACATATCCACCGCCGATGATGAGTATCGACTTCGGAACTTCTTTCAGGTCAAGGGCTTCGTCACTCGTTATGACATTGACGCCGTCGACTTTGAGCATGGCGGGTCTCATTGCAGCGGAGCCAGTGGCGACGATGATTTTTGCGCATTCACCTTTGGCCTGGCCCTGCGGAAGGGTGACGTTGACCCGGCCATCCCCAAGCAGCGACGCTTCGCCGCGAACGAACTCTATCTTGTGTGCTTTCAAGAGGCCGTGAACCCCGTTGACGAGCCTCTGCACAATCGTATTTTTCCGCTCTAAGGCCTTGGCGTAGTCGAGTTTTGCTCCGCCGATATTGACGCCGAACGCTGCGCTTTCATTGGCCTTGACGAGCGCGTCGGCTGTGGCGAGAAACGCCTTTGTGGGGATGCACCCGCGCAACAAGCATGTTCCACCGACCTCGTCTTTTTCCATGAGAACCACTCGTGCGCCCAACTGAGCAGCCCTGATGGCGGCGACATAACCGCCCGGACCGCCTCCTATCACGCCGACATCAAATTTTTCCATATTCACTCTCTATGCTTGAGGTT
>CAYVDS010000070.1:0-22670 GCA_964450145.1 uncultured bacterium | reverse complement strand
AAGAGGCGAAGGCGCCCGCCGAGAAAATGGAGTGCCTCGAGCGGATGCTGAGCACCATTCCGAAGCACAAGGGCACCGAGAAAATGCAGGCGGACATCAAACGCCGGATCGCTCAGCTCAAAGATAAGATGGAGCACGAACGCTCCCAGAAACGGGGCGGGCCTTCGCTGGTGGTCAAGAGAGAGGGAGCGGGAAAAGTTGTACTCATAGGCCCGCCGAACACGGGCAAGTCGCAGATCATCTGTTCGCTTACGAATGCAAAACCTGAGGTAGCGCCCTATCCGTTTACCACTCGAGTTCCCGTCCCCGCGATGATGCCGTTCAAGGACGTGTTCATCCAGCTTGTAGAGTTGCCCGCCCTTTCTGAGGACCATTTCGAGCCGGCGACATGCGACAACATTCGCAACGCGGACCTCGTACTCATCGTCTCAGACCTGGCGTCAGACGACCCGCTGGAACAAGTTGCCGAAACTTTGCGGCTACTCGGACGGGTGAAAATAAGGCTGTCGCGCAGCGGCTCTACCGCGGAGCTCGAGTTCGGCTGGGCCGTCAAGAAAGCGGTCATCATCGCCAACAAATGCGATTGCGACCCCGACGGGTCCGTACTTTCTCTGATGAAGGAACTTTGGGAGGGCGATATCCCAATCCTGGCCGTCTCTGCGGGAAAGGGTCGAAATCTCGAGAGCCTGAGGGAGGAGATTTTTCGAGGCCTCGAAATCATCCGCGTCTATTCGAGGGCACCGGGGAAATCGGCGCACAAGGACGCGCCGTTCACGCTAAAATCGGGCAGCACGCTGCTGGATTTTGCGAATGTGGTTCACAAGGATTTCGCCGAGAACCTGAAATATGGCAGAGTTTGGGGCAGCGCTGCGTTTCCCGGCCAGAACGTGTCATCCGATTTCGTTCTTGCCGACGGCGACATCGTCGAGCTGCACATGTGAGATTTGTGGGTTGTCCTGTTTGGTTGGTGGCGTCGGAGTCAGCGGGAGCGCGATGACGAACTTGGCGCCGCCGCAGTATGTCTTGTCGAAATAAATTCTGCCTCCGTGTTCCTTGACTATCCCGTAGCTGAGACTCATGCCGAGTCCGGTCCCCTTCCCCACCTCTTTCGTTGTGAAGAACGGGTCGAAGATTTTCTCCTGAATAGCCTCCGGTATTCCCGGGCCGTCATCTATTATCTCTATGTTCAGCTCTTTTTCGCGCCGATATGTTCTCACCTCGAGCGTGCCGCCTTGATGCGCTTCGTACATCGCATCGAATGCGTTGTTTATCAGGTTGAGGAACACTTGTTGAAGCTGGCCGCCGTCGGCATACGTGGGCGGCATTTTCTCGTCGTATTTCCGGACCACCTTCACGTTGTTGACTGTGAAGTTGTGTTCCCTGAGCGACAATGTGTTTTCCAGTACTTCGTTGACATTGACCTCGTGTTTTTCCAGCTTCTTTTTGCGAGCGAACGCGAGCAGGTTCTCGACGATTCGTTTGCTCCGCGTCGCGGCATCGAGGATTTTCTGAGCCATAGCCTGGTGCTTTTCGGCAATTCTCCTCTCGGCAGTCAGCAACTGCGAGTACCCCATGACGACTGTAAGAGGATTATTCAACTCGTGGGCGACGCCGGAGACAAGTTCGCCGATGGAGGCAAGTTTCTTCGACTGGACCAACTCCTCGTGCATCCTTTTTTGCTCCGTCACATCCTGCCCCACGAGCACGGTGGCCGCGTTTCCCGAAGGCAAATCGATCGCTGCGACGTTCCACACAACCGTCAGAACCTTGCCCTGTTTTGTCAGGATGGGGACCTCGAAATCGAGAAGGGGCCCGCTTTCCCGCACTTTGCCTAATCTCTCCCTCATCGATTTCCGGAACTCCTCCGGCACCAACAGATCGTAGGGGTCCTTTCCGAGAACTTCCGCTTTTCTGAATCCGGTTGCCTCCTCAAACTGCCTGTTGAAAATGACGAGCTTTCCCTTTTCGTTTGCAGCGCCAATCAACGTGTTGGCGTTTTCGATAAGCTGGTCGATGAATTGTTTATCGGCCTTGAGCCGATGTTCGAGGCGGCGCCGCTCCGTAATATCCTTGGCGAAACACGAGATACCGATGACGCCGCCGGAAACATCCCTGATCGGGGAGCACGTGAAGAGCGCGTCAAACGGCTTACCCTCATGCCGCCGGCACTCAAACTCGACGTCCCGGACGGTTTCTCCCCTGACAACGCGCTCCAGCAGTTCCGCAAGCCTCGGCGGGTCGGACGAGATGAAGGTTTGGAGCGATCTACGGAAAGTTTCAGGCTCGACAAAGTGAAACATCAACTCCGCCGATTTGTTCCAGGAGACGATATCCCCCCTGCTGTCGAGCGTGACGATGGCGTCGCCCGCGTTTTCAATGATATTTGCGAGATGGTCGCGCGCCTCTTTCACCGTTTGCTCGAGCCTCTGCTGTTCGGTGACGTCGCTTGCGATAATCAACGAGCCCGCAAATTGTTGATCGTTCCAGATGGTATGCGCGAGAACGAGAAGCAGCTTGATCTCCCCCTCAGCGTTTTTGATTCGCACCTTGTATTCGCGCCGGGGCAGCCCCCTGCGGCCTTCCTCGAATTTTGAAACCGCCAGAGGGAGGTCATCCGGATGCACGATGGGCGCGAAAGATTTCCCCATCCAGTCGTCATATTGGTATCCGGTGGCCCGAAGGGCTTCTTTGTTCGCGTACGAGAATCTCCCCATTTCATCCAGCGAGAAGATCATGATAGGGGCGTTGTCCAATAGATACTGAAGCCTCTTTTTGGTCCAGCCCAACTCCTCCTCCATTTTCTTCATGTGAGAGACATCCACGACCACCGTTTCTACTGCGGGCTTCCCCTCGAAGTGGACCAATGATGAAAGAGTGAGGCCGATGATTATCTCGCCGGATTTCTTTATGAACCTGATCTCACGAGGTTCGTCTATGCTTTTCCCCTGCAGGAGGCCCGCGACCTTTTCAAGGGAAACAGGCCTGTCCTCTTCGTGGATCAGGGAGAAAATGTTGATATCTTTGGATGCTACATCTTCTTGCGTATAGCCGGATATCTCATAGAAACGCCTGTTCGCGAAACAAATATGGGAACCCTGGAATATGATAACTATGCTTAAGAGACTGTCGACAAGGGTTCTGTACCGTTCCTCCGACTCCTCCAACTGCGTCATCAGCTTCTGTTCCTCGCGCAACTTCTCGGTCTCGCGCCTTGAGGCTATGCGCCGATGGTTGAGCACAATGAAAACGCCTATTGTCAGCAGAAGCGCTACAACCCTCGAAGTTGCCATGGCAACGATTCTCAGGGGATTTCGCACAAAATAGCCCCTCCCCGCCGACTGCGGAGCGATAAGCCCCAGAGAATACCGTCTTCCCGACAAACTGACGGGCGCGTATGCAATAAGCATTTGCTCGAGTTCAGTTCTCTCATCTTTCCCGTTCACCTTGTCGAAAGTATCCAACCCCCTGGCTCCCGAAAGCATTCGGTCGATGATCGGGCGAAGGCCGGGCCGCTCGCTTTCGTTCGCGAACTCAGAATAATGCTGGCGGATAAAAAGCGAAGGAGGTTCCCCGGCAATCAGCGTCCCATGGTCATCGAACAGAAGAACCTCAGACTTTGACGTCTCGGCAAGCCTCTTGAGGATTCTTTCGCTGACATACTGAAGGTCGACACTCCTGCCCGCTGCGGCGGCCAATTCGGCATATGCGCCGAGCATGTCGGCGGTCTGCTCCGCCAGGAGGATCTGTCGGCTGGAGAATTGCTCGAACGCTTGCCTGCCCGTGAAATCGAGGAATTTTCTGGTGCAGATCGTGACGGCCGCAACTATTCCCGCAAAAACCAAAAGAAGGACCATCAAGATTTTCGTGCGTCTTTTCGAGTTCTCCAAACGAATGCTCTCCGTTTTCTCGCGCTCTCCATATTCAACGGCCAGTTGAGGATCAGGAACCCGCCCGGTTTCCGCTGGCATAGCACGGGCGCTTCCCGTGCACACTGGTGCTCACGTGAGTGAAAGCAAAGTTTATGCCACGGGGTTAACATTAGGCGGAACAAGGCCTTAGGCGCAGGAATCGGTACCCAAAAGGCGGCCGAACAGCAGAAACTCGAACACTTCTGTCCGCTTTTGTGCTTGACACGTCCGAGCCGGATTCTCTATGATTGGCCCTGGTTATCCGCTTATCCGGGGACACGATGTCGCATCATGTCCCCGGATAAGCCGCTATGCAGCATTGTGTCCCGGAATAAGCGCACATTTTCTGCAACGACCTGAAAGAGAGGAGAGCATCTCATGACGAACTCACATTTTAGCCTGCAAGACCGGGTTGCCATAGTCACTGGCGGAGGCACGGGCATTGGCAGGGCTATCTCGGAAGCTCTGGCGCAATCGGGCGCGCACGTGGTCATTTGCAGCCGAAAAATGGAGCATCTCGGGGAGACTGCAAAGAAGATTCAAGCAATGGGGAGGCAATCCATTGCGTTGCCGTGCGATGTTCGAAAAGAAGAGGATGTCAAGAATGTTGTTGAGCAAACGATCAAGAAATTAGGCAAGCTCGATATCCTCGTGAACAACGCGGGCGCGAGTTTCGTATGTCCCATCGAAGACGTCAGTCTGAACGGTTGGAACGCCATCTTCGGCATCAATGCGACCGGCACGTTCCTCTTCTCAAAGGCCGCGTGCCAGGAGATGAAGAAGCAGAATAAAGGCGTTATTATCAATATAGCTTCGATCGCAGGCAGGGACGGCTCGCCGATGATGGCGCCCTATGGCGCGGCGAAGGCCGCAGTCATCAACTTCACCAGAGCGCTCGCCGTCGAATTCTCGCAGTATAACATCCGGGTCAATTGCATCGCGCCGGGACTTATTATCACCGAGGCTGTGCAACAACAGATGGGCATCACACCCGAGTCCACCGCGGACCGCTTTGTGAAAGTGCCGTTGAAACGCTGGGGCAATCCGGAGGAAATCGCCTGGCCGGTCGTCTTCCTCGCCTCCGATGCATCGAGCTACATGACGGGAGAGACCATCTCCGTTGACGGCGGGCCAAGAACGTTTGAAGGGTAAGAAACAGCGTCGGATATTGTGTTGTAAATCGTATCAGGCGCTCATGGCCGAATAAATTCGGCCCCACAACCAGAGATGCAATTCGGTTGGGGTGCGAATTCATTCGCACGTTTTGGCGTGACAACAACTGTCATTCTGCGCGAAGCGAAGAATCTCGTCCTTTTTGCTTACTGCAACATTATTTTGGAAGCGCTCCACTAGTAATTCATCAGCGGCCGGGATACGCTTCTCCGCCACACCGAGACTGCCTTGTGCGGCCCGATTTCCTCGAAGCCAAGGCTGGAATAAAGAGTATGCGCGGGCCGATTTTCAACCGTTACGGCCAGGGCGGCGCGCTCGTGATGCTGCGCTTTCAACCGACGCAACACATCGAGCAGCATGAACCGGCCGATTCCACGGCGCCGCATGTTTGGCACAACCACGACAACCCCTATCAATCCCACTCGGCGGCCTTTGTCCGATAAGGCTATTACTCCTCCCGCTGGTAGTCCGCGCACTCGAGCCATCACAGATGCGCCGAGATCGACAGATTCGCTGCTCAGGAATTCCCTGAACAGCGCGCCGTCCGAGCACACAGCGGCTATGTCGGGGAAAAGATAGCCGTCGATCTCGGCAAAATAACCGTGGTAAATCGCGGCTCTCAATTCGTCGGCATCCTGCTCGGTCGGCGCCTCGGCCCGGCAGCCGGGTGGCGCGCTGCCATAAGATATTCGATCCGAAAGTTTCCGCTCCAGTCTCACGCGTTGGCAGTTCATGAGCCCCATTCTCGCGAGAGGCCCCTCGAGGTTCATGTCGTATAACGGCGGTATCTGCACGGCGATCGTTTCTATCGATTTATCCGACTTCAGGCGCGCAATGGCCGATTTTACAAGACGACGCTCTCCCTTGATCGAATTCTCTCTCGCCCGCCGGAGCACAAAGCAGGCTGATATGGTAGCGCTCTGTGGAAGACGATGCGCGCTTGATGGGCTTAGGAGCGACGAAAAACCGAGTTCATATTCGGTCGAATAGAGAAGAAGGCCGGCGCAGTCAGAACCTTGGAGCAGAGCCAAACCGGTTCCGTCTTCGATCATCGGATTCCATTTCTTGAGAAGAGATGAAGAAATGCGTGCGCCGAAACGCTCCCGCGAGAGCGCCTCGGCCTCGTTGAGGATTTCTTTCAGGTCATGACGATGGGAATTGATGGGTTCGATTAAAAGCTCAAACATAGTCGAAATTTGACTCGCGACTCGGAACTTTGTTGTCCCTTTTCGCCTTTTTCCCTTTTCCCCCTTTCCCTCTTTTTTATTGCCTTATCTGCCCGTTTCCGTAAACTATATATTTCGTCGTAGTGAGTTCCTCGAGGCCCATAGGGCCGCGGCAGTGCAGCCGGTTAGTGCTTATCCCTATCTCGGCGCCAAGACCGAATTCGAAACCGTCGTTGAACCGAGTGGACGCGTTCACGAACACCGCCGAGGAATCGACTTCTTCGAGAAACTTCTGGGCCCTGCTGTAGTTCTCGGTCACAATCGCGTCGGAATGGGCAGAGCCATATGTCTCGATGTGTTCGATGGCCTCATCAATTGATTCGACCACCTTCACCGAGAGTATCAGGTCCAGATATTCTGTGCTCCAGTCCTCTTCCGTAGCCCCGATGGCCTTCGGCAGAATCTTTCGCGTCTTTTCGCACCCGCGTATCTCGACCCCGGCGCCCGTCATGCTTTCCCATATTCTCGGCAAGAATTCCTCGGCCACGCGCGAATGCACGAGAAGCGTTTCCATTGCATTACACACGCCCGGCCGCTGCACTTTGGCGTTCATGCAGATGGTTTCGGCCATGCCGGGGTCGGCGAACTCGTCAACGTACGTGTGGCAGATGCCCTCGTAATGCATGATAACCGGGATGGTCGAGTTGTCTGCCACCAGTTTGACGAGCGACTTTCCGCCGCGCGGGATGATGAGATCGATGTACTTGTCAAGTGTTAGCATCAGGCCTACAGCGCTGCGGTCAGTGCTGCGAATGACCCGGACGCAGTCTTCCGGCAATCCGGCGCGGCCCAGAGAGGCAGTGATGACGTCCGCGATGGCCGAATTCGATTCGATGGCTTCCGAGCCTCCCCGCAAAATGATCGCGTTCCCGCTCTTGACGCACAGACCGGCGGCGTCGACGGTCACGTTCGGGCGTGATTCGTAGATGAAGCCGATCACTCCGATGGGCACGCGCACCTTTCCGATGCGGAGTCCGTTCGGCCGTTTCCACATCTTCATCACTTCACCGACCGGATCAGGCAGTTTGATAATCTCTTCGAGACCTGCGGCCATTGCCTCGATGCGCGCCTTGGTCAGAGTTAGCCGGTCAATCAGCGCGCTCGAAAGGGCCGCCTCTTTGGCTCTTTCCACGTCTTTCAGGTTCCGTTGCAGAATCGCTCCGGTCTCGGCGCGCAGATTGTCCGCCATCAACTTGAGGGCTTCGTTCTTTTGGCCGGAAGACACTTTTGCCAATCTCCTCGCCGCCGCGCGCGCGCGCTGAGCGATATCAAGCACCAATTTCCCCAATTCCGTAGTGTCAATCACCATTGCGTTCTCCGTTTCCCCTTTTCCTCAAATCCCCTCTAACCCCCCTTTGCAAAAGGGGGAAGGAAGCTGTCCCGTAATTATGCGGGGCCGAATTCATTCGGCCAATTGTGTCAAAGATGGCTTGAAAAAGCGCGCGAATAAATTCGCACCTACAGAATCCTGCGCCCGTTTGCCAATTTTAGGGCAATCTCGAAGGGGGGATTTACCTTTCCCCTCCGCCCTTTCGTCTCTATAACACCGCCAGGTTGTCGCGGTGGACTACTTCATCATAATCCTTATGGCCGAGCAACTTGGAAATCTTGCTCGAATGCGACCCCTTTATCTTCCGGACCTCGTCAGCCGAATAGTTTGCCAGACCCCGCGCGATTTCCGTCTTTTCCTCGTCGATGATGCTGACGGTGTCTCCCCTGTTGAACTCTCCGGCGACGTCGGTCACCCCCGAGGGAAGAAGGCTCTTGCCGTTTTCCAATAATGCGCGTTTCGCGCCACCGTCGATCTTGATTTTCCCGCGGGGCGCAGACCCAAACGCGATCCAGCGTTTGCGCCCCTGAATCGCTTGCGACCTCGGATGAAAATATGTGGTGTCGCAGCAGCCGCCGAATATGTCGCGAAGGACGTGCGGTCGCTCGCCATTAGCAAGCACCATCGCGATTCCCGAAAGTGTCGCAATGCGGGCCGCCTCAATCTTCGCAGCCATGCCGCCGACGGATGTCTCCGCGTTCGCCCCCCCGCACAGTTTTTTCAGATCGTCCGAAAGGTCCTTCACTTCCCTGATCAATCTCGGAACAGCCGACTTTCGTGGGTCGCAGTCGTAGAGCCCATCCACGTTGGTCAGGATAACCAGCAGGTCGACTTGCATCTTCGATGCCACAACGGCGGAAAGCGTATCGTTGTCGCCGAACTTTATTTCATCCACCGCCACGGTGTCGTTTTCATTCACGATAGGAATGATGTTCTCGTACTGCAACAGCGTGGTGAGGGTGTTCCGCGCATTCAAGTACTTCGCGCGGTCGTCGAAGTCGTCTTTCGTGAGCAGTATCTGGGCGACGCGCATGTCGTACTGGTTGAACAAGTCCTTGTAGAAGTGCATAAGCTTGCTTTGTCCGATAGCGGCGACGGCCTGCTTCTGCGGCAAGAGCTTGGGCCGCGTCTTCAAGCCGAGCACTCCCATGCCTGCGCCGATGGCGCCCGAGGACACGAGAATGATTTTCTTTCCGCGCTTCCTGAAATTCGAAATATCCTCGACGATCGGCTGCATCTTCTCCTGGTCGAGAAAACTGCGCGGCGACGACACCAGCGTCGTGCCGACTTTCACCACGAGCAGTCTTATGTCATCCAAGTTTATATTCAAGTTCGTGATCCTTTATTCGAAGGATGACGGCGCCGTTCGCGCCCTCGCGTTTCAGCGCAGCCTCGATACCGAGATGGCTGAGCTTGTGGCGAAGATGCGCGACGGCTTCTTCGTTCTCGAAATCTGTCATTGCCGCCCATTTCTCCGGTTTCTCGCCCGTGAGTTCGAACGCTTCGCCCCTCTTTCTGACGGCGAATTCAGGTCTGAACACGTATCGCTTGCTGAGCTCGATCTGCGGCGCGAGCACCGGCGCCTGCAAACGCTCTTTTTCAATTGCCTTCATCATCAAATTGATGAGCTTATCCAGCCCCTCGCCTTCGAGAGCCGATATCGCGGCTATCGGCGCTTTTTGTTTTGCCAGCGCGCGCTTGACCTTCGCCCAGTTCTTGCCAGCCGCCTCGAGGTCCATCTTGTTGCCAACGATTATTTGAGGCTTGTCCAGCAGCGCCGGATTGTGGAGGCTCAACTCATTGCGAAGCGTATCGTAGTCTTTCAAAGGGTCGGGAGCGCTGGCGTCGAGCAGAAACACCAGCACTTTCGTCCGCTCGATATGCCGGAGGAAATCGTGTCCCAGGCCGACGCCCTCGTGTGCGCCCTCAACCAGGCCGGGGATATCCGCCACGGCGAAACGGCGGTAGTCTCCTGTGTCCACGACTCCGAGATTGGGCGAAAGAGTAGTGAAAGGATAGTTGGCGATTTTCGGGTGCGCCTCGGTTATCTTTGATAGGAGGGTCGATTTGCCCACGTTGGGAAGACCGACAATTGCGATGTCGGCAATGAGTTTCAGCTCCAGCAGGAGCGTCCGCTTCTCGCCAGGCATGCCCAATTCCGCAAAATGGGGGAGCCGGTTGTGGAAATTAGCGAGGCTCGCGTTGCCGCGGCCTCCCGTTCCTCCGCGCGCCGCGACGAAAGACTCGCCTTCTTGCGTCAGGTCGGCAAGCGGCTCGCCTGTGTCGGCGTCAACCACGATGACACCCGGCGGAACCGGAACAAACTTGTCCTCTCCGCGTTTTCCGTGCTGGGTTTTTCCTTTGCCGTGCGCGCCTCTCTGCGCCCGCTGAACAGGGTTGTATCTGAGATCAAGAAGGGTTGAAATGCCGGGCTCAACGCGCAGGATCACGCTGCCGCCATCGCCGCCGTTGCCGCCGTCAGGGCCCCCGCGCGGCACATACTTCTCGCGCCGGAAGCTGACGCATCCCTTGCCGCCGTTACCAGCTTGCACAATGATTTTTACCCTGTCGACGAACATAGGCGAGGCGCCGGCCTGTGTGTCCCGCCCTCGGCCCATACGTGGCTGGGAGTGTCGTTGGAGAGGCTGGGAGGGCTTATTGCCCCGCAGGGGAGACGCAGACCTTCTGCTTGTCCTTTCCGGCTCTGACGAAGTTGACGATGCCGTCAATTCTCGCGTATAGGGTGTGGTCGCTGCCAACTCCGACGTTTGTGCCTGGAAGAAACACCGTCCCGTGCTGGCGAACCAGAATATTGCCAGCCTTGACGAGTTGACCTCCGAATCGCTTCACACCCAGCCGCTGCGAATTGCTATCGCGGCCGTTGCGCGAACTGCCGCCCGCTTTCTTATGTGCCACTGTATTTCACCTCCCGCAGAATTGGTTCACGGTTCATAGTTTATGGTTTATGGCTAGGTTCTCTAACCATGAACTGCGAACCATAAACCATGAACTTTCTTAAACCACTATCTTCGTAATCTGAAGCTTCGTTTCTTTCTGGCGATGTCCTATTGTCTTATGGTACCCCTTGCGGCGTCGGAACTTGAAGGCGATGAGCTTCTTACCCTTTTCGAGGCCAAGCACTTTGCCCTCGACCTTGATCGAGGCGAGGTCTTCCTTCTTTACAGTTGCCTTCTCGTCTGTGGCCAACAGCTTCACGTCATCAAACGTGATAGTCTCGCCGACCTCGGCCTTCAGTTTCTCGACCTTGATGACGTCCCCTTCGGCAACCTTATATTGCTTGCCGCCCGTTTTTATTATAGCATACATTACCTGCGGCTCCTTTCACTCAATGAAAACACCGGCATTTGATTGCATAAACTCGTGTCACAGATGCTAATGCTGAAAAATCGCCCCACCAAAACCATCCCATCATTCTGTAGGTGCGAATTTATTCGCGGACGCAACGTAAAGAGAGTCCAAGAACATCAGGCGAATAAATTCGCACCTACAGAAGCCTCTGCCAGTCCCGCAATTGCGGGCAGACTCTTGTGGGGGAAAATACCAAGCCACATTTCCCCGACAAAAAAAGTAGTAGCCCCTGGGGGAATCGAACCCCCGTTTGATGGCTGAGAACCACCCGTCCTAGGCCACTAGACGAAGGGGCCACACCATGAACGTGATAATGCAAGGGCGCAGCACGCTGCGCCCTTGCTGGCTGGGGGGCTGGGGAGGTAGGACTCGAACCTACAGCTTCCTGATCCAGAGTCAGGCGTCTTGCCAATTCGACGACTCCCCAGTGTCTGCCGCAGGCACAACCCAACCTCGGGGCCCACCTGGACATGCATCAATATAGCAAAAACCAGCTCCATTGTCAAACCGCGCAGGCGCGCGAAGTCCCGGGTCTCGAGTTCCGAGTTTCGAGTCAAAAGAGGCCCCAAAGACATTCACCCATCTATCATTCCGAGGGAGCCCCGCGGGGCGCGGGAAAGCCATCTCATTTGCAGCGTTAAAAATACACGCGGAGATTGCTTCGCTCGGGCCTAAGGCCCTTCGCTCGCAATGATAAAGCATGTGTTTCTTCCACGCATAACCCGGCCAGCAGCGGCGTCGCTTCGTTCAGAATGACAGCTGCGCGTTCTCCTTTCGCCTCTTCCTCGTTTCCCCGTTTGACCGTTTCCCCTTTTCCCCCTTCTTGTTCGCTGGTTGGAGTTTCAGCCTTCTGCTATTATAATGGTACATATATATTACGACTGCGTTGACGCCAACACTCGGACGCCTATGAACGACTCCAACAAAACGAAAGCCCAACTCCTTGCGGAATTGCAGGAGCTTCGCGCTTGCCTGACGGACTTGCAGAGGTCCGACACTGAGCGCAGACAGGCCGAAAGAGCCCTTCGACAATCCGAAGAAATGTATCGCCAGCTTGTTGAGAATGCGCTCGAGGGCGTATGGGCTATCGACGCCGACGCGAAGATCACGTTCGTCAACCCGCGCATGGCCGAGATATTCGGATACACAGTCGAAGAAATGACCGGGAAGTCGATTTTTGCGCTGGTGGACGAAGAGGGTGCGGATATCTTTCGGCGCAACCTCGAACGCCGCAAGAAAGGATTCAAGGACCGGTACGACCTTCCGTTTATCCGAAGAGACGGAACGCGCGCCTACGCGAGCGTGGCTAGCGGACCTATCTTCGATGAAGGCGGGAATTATACGGGAGCAATCACCGTCGTGGCCGATATAAGCAGACGCAAGCGCGCGGAGGAAGGGCTCCGCGAAAGCGAGGAGCGTTTTCGCCGCCTATCGGAGACCCTCGAGGAAGCAGTCAGCAAGAAAGTGGCTGAACTCATTCAGGCGCAAAGCCTTGCGAGCATCGGCCAAATGGTGTCGGTCGTGGCGCACGAAATCAGGAATCCCCTCCAGAACATACAGCTCGGAGTCGACACAATTCGCATGGACGTGGCGGACGACAAAGACAAAATCGAAACCTTGGAATGGGTCGAAACCAGCATCAAGCAGTTAAACAACATGGTCACGGAATTGCTCGACTATTCAAAACCCGTCAAGTTGGAATATAGTGCGAGGTCGGCGCGAGAGATCGTCGATGACGCGGTGAAAGGGGTTGCGGCGAGGCTCCGAAATATCTCCGTCCACATGGAACTCGGGCGGGAAAGCGATCTCATATCAGTCGATGCCGCCAAGCTCATGAGAGTGCTCATAAATCTTCTCACGAATTCGGTTGAAGCGATGCCCAACGGGGGAGATATTCGGATACATTCGGAAATCGCGCACAAGGACGAAGGCGCAATCCTGAAAATCTCGGTCGCGGACACTGGCTACGGAATCGAGGAGAAAATACTTGACCGCGTGCAAGAACCCTTCTTCACTACCAAGCGCCACGGGACCGGCCTCGGCCTCGCCATCTGCAGGAAAATCATCGATGCCCACGGCGGCACGCTCACCATCAAGAGCAAAGTCGGAGAGGGAACCACAGTTGAGATCGAAATACCAATAAAAGATTGAAGAAGCAAGAAACGAGAAAAAGAAGTATTGGAACCGCAGATGAACGCCGATAAACGCCGATAGAAAATCCCCCTCTTTCCCCCTTTGCAAAGGGGGATGAAAGGAGGATTTCTCTTCATTGCTATCCCCCTTTTCGTCTTTCGTCTCTTATATCCATACGCCCGGAATCGGCCTGCCGCA
Source organism: uncultured bacterium (assembly GCA_964450145.1). Classification (GTDB taxonomy): domain Bacteria; phylum Abyssobacteria; class SURF-5; order SURF-5; family SURF-5; genus JACRIR01. The sequence continues at coordinate 9,333 of CAYVDS010000070.1, read as the reverse complement.
GTTCCTGCACTTGCCCCCCTTTATGTCCATCTCGATGATCCCGAATCCGATGCGCCGCACAATCGTCTTCTTGCATCTCGGGCAGTGGGTATTCTCACCCTCGTGCCCCGGAACGTTGCCGACGTAAACGTAGTTCAGACCAGCCTTCATGCCGATCTCTCTCGCGCGGGTCAGTGTCGAGACCGGTGTCGGCGGCAGGTTCTTTATCTTATAGGTCGGGTGGAATCGCGAGAAATGAATCGGCACGTCCGGCCCGAGTTCCTTGTGAACCCACGCGCACATCTGCGTTATCTCACTCTCACTGTCATTCAGCGTTGGGATGATGAGCACAACGATCTCGTACCACATCTTCTTCTTGTGCAGTAACTTGAGCGTATCGAGCACCGGCTGCAGCTTGCCGCTGCAAATGTCGGCATAGAATTTCTCGGTAAACGCTTTTAGGTCGATCTTGACCGCGCTCAGGTGCTCGCAGAGGTCGGCCATCGGCTTCTCTTTGATGTAGCCGTTCGAGATCATCACGGTCTTGACGTCCTTTTCTTTCGCGAGTTTGGCAGTGTCGTACATGTATTCGTAGAAGACGACAGGCTCGGAGTAGGTGAAAGCGATCGACTCGATGCTGTTCTCACGCGCCTTCGCCACGAGCGTCGCTGGCTGGAGGTCCATGTTGTCGACCTGTTCCGGTCTGAATTGCGAGATTTCCCAGTTCTGGCAGAACTTGCACTCGACGTTGCAGCCAGCGGTCGCGATCGAGAGCGCCCGCGCGCCGGGCAGGAAATGAAAAAGCGGTTTCTTTTCGATGGGATCGACGTTGGCCGAGCACGCGCGCCCGTAAACCAGCGTCTTGTACTCGCCGCCGAAGTTCTCGCGCACGCCGCAATAGCCGCGCTCTTTCGGCGCGACCTTGCAACCGCGCGGGCATATCTCGCACTCGACCTTCGCTTCCTCGAGCTTCTTGTAGTGCATCGCCTCGCGGATGAACCGCGAAGGGTCGCCGGCGTCTTTGGCCATAGCTTCCGATGAAATCGCGACCGAAGAGAGCGGTTCATTCTTACGCCGCATCCAGTGAAACGCTGCCAACGCACATCCAACACCGGCCGCAGATGCACCACACTTAAGCAAGAAATTTTTTCGATTCATACTTTCCATACTCACATCGTCTCACAAAGAAGAAGAAACATTATTAACCGCAGATACACGCGGATGCACGCAGATAAATCTTACTCCCAAAAGCTGCCGAGAACCCGTACTGTGTATCCTTCTTGTGTACGCCCGTTTCGTAAGCTTCTCGCCTGCCGTTGCCTTTTATTTTCGCCTTGGAAATATAGCATATTGTTATTTGATTTCTTTATCTGCGTGCATCTGCGTGTATCTGCGGTTACAAAGTTTCTTCTTCTTTTCGTTTTTCATCGTTCGCACTACCGCATTTTATCTTGCTAACGGCGGTTCCCCTTCCTGTTTCTCGCTCATTCAGGAAACTACGATCTTGGAGATTTCTTCAATATTTGCGGTTCCGAGGCCCCGTTTCGCCGCCGTCCATATGTACTTCGCTTCTCTTCCGACCTCTTTCAGTGGCTGCATGCCGGCGTCTTTTCGTTTTCGCTCGATGATATCGAGGCCGATGCGGTCAACGGCGACAGGATCGCGCCCGACAATCAACGTGCCTGCCGGCCAGGACCACTGCGGGCGCGGCGCCGGGCCGCCGTGGTATTGCCCTTTGAGTCCGTCGCAGATGACCAGTCTCAGCTTCTTTGCGATGAACGGATGCGCGCAAAGGTCGGCGACGTACGGATCGCAGTTGTTGTCGTGGTATTTGTTCGGGTTATGAATCGCCCCATAGAAGTTCTTCATTCCGAGTGATACGCCTGCGAGGTCGTGGTCTTTGAGAACAGGCACGTTTATGATTGCGGTGCACATGCGCGAGATGATTCGGCTGAAACACGAGCCGACCTCGCCTGAGAACTCGATGTCAGTCTCGTATCCGACACCGGGCGTATCGGTCGCCAGCACTTTCGCGCCGTTGATGCCTGCGAGCGCGAACCCCGCAGCCATTACATCGTGCTCGGTCCGGTCCCAGACGAGTATCTTGTCCTTCGGAACGCCAGCGCTTGCCAGCCCATCCACAATAGCGGTCACAAGCTCCGGATGCGACGACAGTCCTCGTCCCGCGAGGCAATTCAGCTTTATTCCGACCGTATCCTGCGGTCCGAACAGGCTCTTCCATACCGCCTTCGCATCGGTCTTTCCGGTGGCGGCGACAACTGATTCACTCAACAACTTGGCGACCTCTGCGGCATTCACCTTGCCGTTGTCGGCCACCGAGGCGCGTGACGCAACAACGACCTTTGAGCCGGCAGGAGATGCTGCGAAAGCGGGAACCACAGATATGCTCTTGCCATTCAGAATCGTCCATGAAGCTACAGATACGCCGGCAAGGCTTTTCAGGAAACCTTTTCGAGAATACTTATTCATCAGAACTCCCCAAGAAGAACCATTTTAGCCACAGATGCACACGGATACACACGGATGAAGAAGAAGCATCACATCACCAAAATCACAAAGAGGCGACATCTTGGAACACGATCACGAATTCATGAGCCTACCAGAAAAGAAACCATTCATTAACCGCAGATTCACGCAGATGGACGCAGATAAAAAGAAACATATCACCGCCAAGACTCCAGGACACCAAGAACCGCCAACGACGGATACACACAGATATTTTACCTCAATGAGGCGAAACCGCCAAGACGCAAGATTAGTTTATCCGCGAAGGGCACGAAGAATCTGTAACCGCAAAGACATAAGAAAGAAACCGCTCTCTTTCACCACCAAGTCACGAAGGCACAAAGATATTTAACCGCAGATATACGCCGATGAACGCGGCGATAAGAAAGCAGAAGAAAAATATCACCACCAAGTCGCCGCCGGACGCTGCAGAGGGACCTGAAAGGAATGATAGAAGCAGGCTTGCTCGTGACCGAAGGTGAAACTCATAGTTTGGTGTACTGCCTGAGCGAAGAGGCGCATTGATTTTTGCGACAACTGGGCGCGGATGGACGCCGACATTCCTATTTTGGATTTTAGATTTTGGATTTTTGATTGAAGAAGAAAGAAGAAGAGTTGGATCACGAATGACACGAATTCAAAGCGGATAAGACCTTCCGGCAAATTCCCCTTCACCCCCTTTGCAAAGGGAGAAAGAAGGGGATTTCCATCAGCGTTCATCGGCGGTTACACATGTCTTTTTCCCTTATTCTTGTTCCCACCTTCGTGGTCCTTCGCGGATAAAGTTGCTCTACTGAAGCATTTTCTGATATCATTCTCTTAGTAACCCCCATGACCATTCATCCCGAAGTTCTGGTCGAAGCTTTTCCCCTCGACTTCTGGAAGAAAAGCCCGTTATTGCGGAAGAGGGAAGGCGATATCCGATTTTGGATTGAACAAAAAGAGGATATGCAACCGCATTTCACTGATTACACAGATTTTGGGGAAAGAAGAAGAAACAACGAGGCATTCTTAACCGCAGATTCACGCCGATGAGATCGTCAAAAGAAAGAGGCGATCTAACCACGGGGAGCAAGGGGATTCACGGGGAGCATTGAAAAGGGAAGAAGAGGATAGCTTGTTATGGCAGACGAAAATGAGGAGAAGGCTACGAATCAACAGCGCCTGATGAATCCGAAAAGAGTGGCGGTGGTGATTCTACTGCTGCTCGCGGTCGTTGGCGTGTCCGTCGCGTATTATTTCTGGCACAGGTCTCAGATATATGTCACAACCGATGACGCACACGTGAACGGTCATATCCACACGATAAGCTCGCGCGTGTCCGGAACGGTTGCGCAGGTCGATGCAGAAGACAACCAATTAGTTGAGCAAGGCCAGCCTCTTGTGAAGCTGGACCCCGCAACGTTCGAGGCAGATGTTCGAGACGCTGAGGCGGCGCTCGAACTCGCCAGGAACGAAGTTGCGCAGATGAAGGCGGCCGTCAAGGCGGCGGCGGCGCGCCTGGAAAATGCAAAGGCGGCGCTGAAACAGACAAGGATTGATCTCGAAAGGGCGGAAAACCTTACAAAGGACGGCATAGCCCCGAGGGAAATGCTCGACAAAGCAAGGACGGGATATGATGCGGCTGCCGCGGGCGTAAGAACAGCCAATGAAGAACTGCGAAGGGCGCAGGCTGCGCTGGGCGACACCATAATAGGTGAAAGGCGAAAGGCGAAAGGCGAAAGGGACGGGGCGGCTTACGCCGCGGGGGAAGCGGGGAAAAGGGAAAACGGGGAAAAGGATAAAGCTGAAGGCGTGCATCCGTTGATATTGAAGAGGCGGGCGGAATTGGAGCAGGTTAAGCTAAGCCTGAGCTACACTGAAATCTATGCGCCCGTGAAGGGCAATGTCACTCGCAAAACCGTCGAGGTCGGCAACCGTATTCAACCGGGACAGCCGCTGATGATGGTGGTTCCGCTGAATGACATTTGGGTTGTTGCGAACTACAAAGAGACACAGTTAAAGAGAGTGAAGGTGGGGCAGCCGGTCGAGATCGAAGTGGACACGTATCCGGGCGTGAAGCTTAACGGGCGGGTCGAGAGCATCATGGCGGGGACGGGCGCGGTCTTTTCGCTGTTTCCGCCGGAGAACGCGACGGGCAATTTCGTGAAAGTGGTTCAGAGGATACCGGTGAAGATCGTGCTGGAGGAGACGCCGAACCCGCACGTGCTCCGCGTCGGCATGTCGGTGATACCGACCATTGATACGACAAAGTGAAGAAACAAGAGAGATATGGAACCGCAGATGACATAAAGTGCAAGGAAAAGAAGAAACAAAGGAACATTTGGAACCGCCGATGAACGCCGATAGACGCCGATTAGAATTGGACAGGATCACCAAAAGCATAGTCGGATGTGCTTACAAAGTGAGCAATACGCTGGGAGCGGGTTTTGTGGAGAAGGTTTATGAAAATGCTCTTGTCTTGGAATTGCAGAAAGCGGGTCTCAAGACGGAACAGCAATATCCAATTCGGGTGAAGTATGACGGCGTAGTTGTTGGCGAATTCTCCGCCGATCTACTGGTAGAACAGAGTGTAATCGTTGAACTGAAAGCCATGAAAAATTTTGATGAAGTACATGTAGCCCAATGCATGAACTACCCGAAAGCGACTGGACTTCCTGTATGTTTACTCGTAAATTTCGGTAAACCCAAGGCCGAGGTAAGACGCATTGTCCAAGATTTCCAATTTCCCATCTGCGTTTATCTGCGTTCATCGGCGGTTCCAAAACGTCTTTTTGGTCTCCAATCCAAAATCTAAAATCCAAAATCCAAAATCGATATGGACGACAGACCATATGTAAATAAGTGGCTGATTGCGGCGACGGTGATGATTCCCACGATAATGGAGATCGTGGATACAAGCGTCGCCAATGTCGCGCTCGACCACATACGCGGCAGCCTGAGCGCCGGCGTTGACGAGGTCACGTGGGTGCTCACGTCGTATCTCGTCTCGAACGCGATCATCATTCCCATGACCGGGTGGCTCTCGCGCACGTTCGGACGAAAACGCTACCTGACCTTCAGCGTGACGCTCTTCACGCTGAGCTCGTTCATGTGCGGAAGCGCGCCCAACCTCGGTATGCTCGTTTTCTTCAGAGTCTTGCAGGGGATCGGAGGCGGCGCCCTGCAGCCGCTCTCGCAGTCAATCCTCCTCGAGTCGTTCCCGCCAAAACAGCACGGAGTCGCAATGGCCGTCTTCGGCGTAGGCGTCATGTTCGGCCCTATCGTGGGGCCATTCCTCGGCGGCTGGCTGACCGACAATCTGAGCTGGCGCTGGATATTCTACGTCAATATTCCCATCGGCACGGTTGCCTTGATAATGACGTATTTCTTCATATACGATCCATCCTATCTCCAGCGCGTGCGCGAGAAGATAGACTACTGGGGGTTGGCGCTGCTGGTGACATGGGTGGGCTGCCTGCAGATCGTGCTCGACAATGGCGAGCGGAAGGATTGGTTCAACTCGAACTTCATCGTGATCATGTCGGCGGTTTCGGTTGCGGCGTTTGTATTCTTCATCTTCGTGGAACTGACAACGGACAAGCCGGTCGTCAACCTGAGGACGTTCAAGAGCGTCTCGTTCACGGCCGGAAACATCATGTTTTTTATCGCGTTCTTCTGTTTCTTTGGAAGCCTCGTGTTGCTTCCGCTCTACTTGCAGTTGCTGATGGGATATACCGCGACGCTTGCCGGCATGGCGCTCTCGCCCGGCGGAATCGCGAGCCTCATCTCGATGGCCATTATGGGGCGGCTCATCGGAAGGATTGATGCGAGATACATTCTTGCCGCCGGAATCGCGATCACGTGTTATTCCTTCTACATGATGACTCAGTTCAATCTGTATGCCGACTACCAGTACGTGCTCATGCCGCGAGTCGTACAAGGACTCGGCATCGGATGCCTGTTCGTCCCGCTCACCACGCTCACGCTTTCTCGCATCCCAAAGCCGGAGATGGGGAACGCCGCGGGCATTTTCAATCTCTTGCGCAACCTCGGCGGCAGTTTCGGCATCGCTTTTTCGGCAACGATGCTCTCCCGGCACGCCCAAATCAATCATAACCATTTGATCGAACACGTTACGCCCACGGGAATCAGCTTCCAGCAGGCTTTCCAATCGCTGAGACTTATGCTGCCCCGAATGGGAGTCATTCCCGCCCTCCAGGACGACGCCGCTCTCGGAATTATCTATCGCGAGGTGCAGAGACAGGCGTTGATGCTTTCGTTCAACGACTCGTTCAGATACCTCTTCCTCATCTTCTTCGCGATCATACCTTTCCTTTTTCTGCTCAAGCGCCCGGTGCATGCTGAGGCGGTGGTAGCGCACCAGAAATGATGGATGCAGCATGATGAATGATGAATGAAGGGATGGTTTACACCAAAAAATAGGCGAAGGGTGACAGAAGGGCGAAAGGGCGAAAGGGGGCCGATAAGGAATGATGAATTATGAGTGATGAATGCGGAATGGAACCAGAAAAGAAGAAGCTCGTTGGAACCGCCGATGAACGCCGATAAGACGATCGCGGAAAAGCGTGAAAAAGAGGAAACCGCGCAAAGAGCGTCCTGTTTCTGCTTTTTTGTCGAACCGCGAGAAGGTTCTATGCTGTTCTGTCCGTGATCTTGGTATCTTTATCGGTGTTCATGGGCGCTCATCGGCGGTTACAGGGTGCTTTCCTTGCGCTCTTTGCGCCTTTGCGGTTTAGTTTGTGCTTGCCTGAATTGCGGCTTTTGCTCGCCTCTATTAAGGAAAACAGCTCTTTCCCGCCAATGCTCCCGCATGGAAGTCGCTCATCTAAGACGTTGAAGCGAAATATGTTATAATACTCCAAGAATCACTGGCACCGAGTTTGCTCATATATTCTCGAATTCGTGTGCCCACTTAATGGAAAACAAGCGGAAAAGCGCTGCAATTGAGAAATGGGGCGGCAGCGAAGCGAGCGTTGGAACCCCGGTGGCACAAAATTAAAGTCAAAAGTCAGAAGTCGAAGGTCGAAAATCAGGACCAGGGTTTAGGGTTCAACCGAGAGACTGTCTCACCCCGCCATCGCAGCCGCAACCCCATTGAAGGCGATATCCCATCCGACCGAGTGAAAAAGAAGAATTCACCACGAAGGCACAAAGGCACGAAGAAAGAGTCTCGTAACCGCGGATGAACGCAGATAAACGCAGATGATCAATACTACCGGGGGGAAACGGGGAGAAGGTTAAACGGGGGCAAGGAAAACTATTTAGCCACAGAGCGCACAACGCGGCGGAACCGCAACCAAAAAGGAAAACGAGATTCACCACAAAGACACAAAGGCACGAAGAAGAGAAAAAGCAAGAAGAAAGAGAAGAAGAAAAGGCATAAGCCGCGAAATCACACGAAAAGGCACGAAGAAAGAAGAGGAAAAGGAAATCACGACAGAGATTCGAGCTTTCGAACGTTAGTAGTACGGCGCGGCGGAACCGCAACCAAGCTGGCCGAATGAATTCGGCCCCACAGAACTGCATGCAAGAAATCGTGACAGGAATTCAACATTTCGAACGTGAGCAGTATAGTGGAAAAATCCCCCCTTCCCCCCTTTTGTAAAGGGGGGAAAAGAGGAGGGTTTCTTTAGGAGGAGCCAATGATATGGCCGAAGATATTCAGGTGATAACGCAGCGAGTCAAAGAGCAAAGCAAGTTTGTGCGAACTTTGATGTCGGAGATAGGGAAGGTGATAGTTGGCCAGAAATATATGGTCGAGCGCCTGCTCGTCGGTCTTCTGGCGAACGGCCACATCCTGCTCGAAGGGGTTCCGGGACTCGCAAAGACGACTGCCGTCCGCGTTCTCAGCCAGTGCGTTAACACCAAATTTCAGCGCATCCAGTTCACGCCCGATCTTCTGCCTGCCGACCTCGTGGGCACGCAAGTCTACAACCCAAAAGACGGTCAGTTCACGGTGAAGAAAGGGCCGTTGTTCGCGAATCTTATTCTGGCGGACGAAATAAACCGCGCGCCCGCCAAGGTGCAGAGCGCGCTCCTCGAAGCGATGCAGGAGCGGCAGGTGACGATAGGCGAGAAGACCTTCAAGCTTGACGAGCCGTTCCTCGTGCTGGCGACACAGAACCCAATCGAGCAGGAAGGCACATATCCGCTTCCTGAGGCGCAGGTCGACCGGTTCATGCTCAAGCTGAAAATCACATATCCCAACAAGCAGGAAGAGCGCGAGATTATGGACCGCGTGGTCGTCGGCTCGGATTTTCACCTCAAACCGGTCATCGCCCCCAAGGACATATTAGACGCGCGCGCGGCCGTCAACTCGGTGTACATTGACGACAAGATTAAGGACTACATTGTAAACGTGGTGTTCGCGACGCGCGAACCGAAGAGCTTCGGCATGCCGGAACTCGAGGGACTCATCGAATATGGCGCTTCGCCGCGAGCCTCGATATATCTTAACCAGACAGCGAAAGCATACGCTTTCATCCATGGGCGCGGATATGTGACGCCTCAAGACGTGAAATCGATAGGCATGGATGTTTTGCGTCACAGGGTGATCGTGTCATACGAGGCCGAGGCCGAAGAAATGACCGCGGAAGATGTTGTGCAGAAGATTTTTGATCATGTTCCGACGCCGTAAGAAGAGGCGGAACACGAATCGCGCACGGCGCGAGGCGAATTACAAGAATGAACACCTTGATTCTGTCATTCCCGCGAAGACGGGAATCCATTTCGGGACAAAGAGTCATCTAGATGTAGAGAGAGACAAGCGGGGATTGAGGACGGTGGGTTGATTATGAAGGAGACAGAGCAGCAACAATGGACGTG
>CAYVDS010000069.1:15789-23150 GCA_964450145.1 uncultured bacterium | reverse complement strand
AAATCACGCAGGACCTCAACCACCGCACGGGGCACCGGATTATCGTCCGTTTCCGGGTTACGGTCTCCCTCCGGGTCAACTCCGTGTCGCTTGAGAATCCTCAGCCAAGAATCCGATGGTGCGTCCAGCAACCGTTCCCAGATCTCTTCAGATCTTGTCACCCAGCCAAGTCGGAGCAACTGGCCAGCGCAACGAGATAAAGCTCGGCGAAGCTTTCGCGTGTGATGCCGCCGATGCATGGCGCGTTGGATCATCGCCAGCTTCACCCAGCCATCGCTCAGCTCGCGATGCATGGCACCATGTGTCAGAAACACAATGGACCTGCGGCGTTCTTTCGTGTCGTCGAGAAACTTAAGGAAATCGACGGCTGAGTCTGCAGACACTCCACGTATCTCTCGCGCGATCCTGCGAGGAAGGCAACGTTCCGTGAACACCGCGAAGTCCTGCGGCCACTTCTCTTTCAGGCTTGGCGGCACCATCACCACAACCGGCCGTCGCTGGGAGTCTGACAACACAACGGAGGTCGCCACCGCCAGGGCGACGAATGTCTTACCCATGCCCACTTCGTCGGCAAGAACCAACCCCGGCTGGTCTGCCAACCGGCGCAATATTTCACATGCAGTGTCTTCTTGTCGCTTGGCAGCTTGCTCTTGGATGCGCCCTTCAACAAATAAGTGGATGTCATAGACAAACGGATGCCACTCGTTCATCGCCAGAGTTCCTCAAAGGCGACTTTCGTATAGGTGGCGAGGGCGGGCAAACCGGCCAAGGCATCTGACGAAATGGTGGCTCGAATTTCCTGCGCGACCTGACGGAGCGATTTGCGCACGTGGGTCGGGCTAAGACTGCCGGGCGATGTCTGCGGACACACACGAGCCAATTCCAAACAGAGTTCCGTGAGCAGAAAACAACGCTCTTGTTCCGACCGCGCTTCCTTGCCTACCGCGTGTGCCAACGCGATGACACCCACCGGCCCATGCAGTCGCCATTCCAAGGCTTGCTCCGACACGACGGACCGCTCAAGTCGCTGACGCAACCCGGTCAATGCATCAGATACTCGTCGCGTACGTTGGAGGAGAAACGAGGAAATGTCCACGCGTTTGTGTGGGTCAAGCGACGGGCCTTCGTCGTGGATTTTGCTTCTGTTCCGCCGACGCAGCCAGCGGTCGAGCACTTGGTGAAGCGGTTTGGCTGAGGTCAGAATTTCAATCAACACTTCCAACGACAAGTCTTCCAGCTCCGCTGGCGGTGGGAGAGCCGCGAAGGTCAACACGTTCACGGGCCACCAAGCACAGCCATCGGAACCTCGCCAACTCACACGAAAGCCTGAGGGTGCTCGGTTGCGTTCCCCTGAGAGTCGCAGCAGTGCGGGACTGCCTTGCCTCTGCCATGATGCTTCGTCTAAGATTGGCTCGCGGTCGTCTTCGACAAAAAGTGCCCAGCCCGTTGGCGGAGTGCCGTTGAAAGTGAATTCGACGAACCCGCGCCGCTGCTCGTCACAACCGAAGCTTGCCTGGCCAAAAAAGAGCGGAAGCCGAACCATCCCGGTAGTTGCTGAGTCGTCGCCATCGTCGAGGCGAGGCAGCCAGCGTAGTTCAACCTCATCAAGCATCTCTTCGACAGGGAGCCATGCATCGAACAATGCTCTGGAGACCTTCTTGGTCTCTTGGCTCACGGCGTAGACAAGGTTAGCTTCCAAGTTCTGCGTCACGCCAATGCCCAGCCCAGCCGACGTGAAATTACTCGACCCCATCATGAGCAAGATCATGCGGTCGTTTTGCAGCCGCAGACTCTTGGCATGTAACGGACGGCCTTCCGTCAGTTTGACCCGCTTCACCAAGGTGTCAGTCTGGCTTCGGTTGGCGAGCTGAGCATCAACCAACGATTCGGGCGCGTGAACCAGAATGGCCTTCTCTCCTGGCACATCCTCGGCGGTCACGTCAAACTCGACCGTGGCCTCTCCGCGTTGTTTGAGCAGTGCCCATAACTCCCGCGCCGGTGCATTCGGAACCTCTGGAGGATCAAAAAACGGGCTGACCACGAACGCCTCGTTGGGTGGACTGTTGTCCGGCCATTGTTCCCGTAAGGTGTCAAGGGCACTGGGTCGCCCCGGGCCGGTGACTACGGAGAAGCAATGCGGTTTGGCTATCGTGGGGGGCGATTTCGCCGCGCCCCAGTCGCGTGTGACTCTTGAGACACGCCCAAGAAAAACATTCCAGCGACGGATGGCCGCGCTACCCAATCGTCCGGCGGGATCGGCATAATGTACAGCGTCAAGAAGGAAGCCGGTGATTTCGGCTAGGGGCCCTAGCGGTACTCCGCTTCCCGCAAAATAGTCAAGCACCCCAAAAACCTCATGATTTCGACGATAACCACCTTTGGTAAGATTTGCAGATGCGACGATAAGTCGGGCGTAGCGGCTCCACAGCAACAGCGATACCTTGGCGTGGAGAATGCCGCGCGGCAATCGTGCGGGCAGCAAATCCCAGCGCAGACTGCGTACGCCGCGGGCATGATGCTGGTCCACTAGTGCGGCAGCGCATTCAAGTTGTGAAAGTTTCTCCTCGCGCTCGACAAGGTAGGCAGGGCCGTCCTCCGTCGCATTGGTTTCGAGTTGGAGGAAACGCCCCAGACATTCCTCCTCAAACAGTTCGGGCTCGAACGTGAAACTCGTAACCACGCACCCGATGGGATCGCCCGCGTCTTTCGGAGGAATCCATGCGTCAAGAATCTTGCCGTAACCCGGCTTTTGTTCTTTCTGCTTACTCATGGTCTCACGAGGTAAAGGTCGCGGGCGAACTGCCACAGCGACCGTGTGCGATACAGATGAACATAACGATCATCGTGTGTCCCCGGTTCTTCCGTGCGGTAGCCCGGCCGGATGATTAGGCTGCCGTCCTTTTCAAATTGTTCAAACCACGGGTTTTTGCCGTTGGGCGGTTTACGTTTCTGTGTCTTGAGGTGATGCTTGATCAGGCGCTCAACCCACTCCTTTGCGCTTCCACGTTCTGCGAGGCCGGCAAAAGTCTCGCTAAATCGCACATCCTCTCCCACCGCCTCCAATCGCGTTATGACCTCACCAAATAACTTGGGGACTTGCTTGCTTGCAAGTTGCACTGAACGCAAGGCCGCGAGTGAGGCCAGGGAAGTTTTCTGTCCATGTTGACGAGTCATCTCGAACAAACAGTCCTGAAATGCGTCTTGACAAAGCCGCGAAAAGGATTCAAAACCGTCAATCGCGTCAAGTAAGCAGCAGAACTCTTCCTGGGCCGTCACGCGCAAGGCACGGTGGAATTCTCGCTCCGAATTCGTTGCTTCCCAAACCCGACGGCCTTTCGCGGAAATCAGGAATTCCATCACATCGTGGCGGAAACCCTTCGGGTCATTGAGTAAAGCTGTTGTGATAAATCGAGCTTCCCGCTCTCCCGCGCGATAGGGCGCAAGGTGCTTTCGAAAAAACTCCCAGCCAGACCAGCCTCCGCTGCGCTTGGTGGTGCCACTCTCCAAACCGGCACGTACAGCATCCTCCAGTTGTGTGCGAACTGCTTGGCCCGGACCATCACCGGTTCCCGCGAAGCCCGCAAGTCCCTGCTCAACCGCCCAGACACTCAAAAGCTCAAAGCCATTATCGTCGAGACGCCCATTGTCTTCGATGCCAAGCGTGCGGGCAAGCTGGCGGTAAACACCGTGAAAACCGAAAATTGTCTTGAGGTAACGTCTTGCTGAAAGCGGTACGCCATCATCTCTCGCCCGCGTTGCTTTCAGGCTGCCCGGAAGCCCAAGCCTCTCGCTGGCATCCGTTGACCTTACCAAACCTTCTACAAGATACCATTCGAAGACAATCCATGGTGCACTGACACCGTCAGCCGCCAGCGTGTCTTCGTCGAAATCCCGGCAAATCTCCAGAGACACCGCCATTGCCGTGAGGAACCGTGGGTGCTGCTGGCGCTCACGCACGCCGGGCGCAAGCTTGACCGCAAGCGCGTCGGCCAATGGCTCCGTGCCAAGCGGATCAATGCCACCCTCGCCAGACTCGGCATCGTCCCTCTCGGTCAACAGAGGTGCCAGGAAGTATTGATGCATGAACTTCCTCTCACTAAACACGCCACTTTGTCGTTCGAAGGAGATGATACAAATGCACCTTTCCTTTTGATAATCGCAACATGAAGTCACCCATTAAAGGCCCCTTTGTCAAGTTGGAATAGAAGTTCCGGACCTCAAAAGAACTCTTTTAGGTCTTAAAAGCATCGGTCACCATTTCTTTGCCACACTTGGAGTTTTCAATACTTACGGTGTCAGCTTTGTCAGCCTTGCTGCACCAGTCAAAAAATTCTTTGATCTTGGAAATACAAAGATCTCGTGTCCACACTTTTACATAGCCACCACGTTTCTCAAAACGATCAGAGCCGTCTTATCCTTGAACACAACTCACTGCAACCGTTTCAAAGGCTACAGTCTCCACTCTCCCACCTCCAGCCTGCTTCATGGCTATAAATTACTACTTCCAATCAACCATTGTCAAGCCAGCCGCACCACCCGCGGGATCTCGGATCATGACGGCGTGTCGCCCAAACGCCTCATTTGCCAAACACATGCATTCCCTCTTTCACGGGAATGACAAAAACCCAGGAATTCCGCGAACATCATGCCTTGTCCAAGCAGTGAATTCATGGAAATCGTTTGGGCATCACGCCGTGTACACGCTTCCGCCTTTCGCCAGATTAGAAAAGACTGAAGCCGACCAAGTCCTTCGAGTACGTTCATGGCAGTAGGCGCGAACAGAAACCGTGCGGAATTGACGCATGGACTATATTATATAACTTGCTTGACAAATAGTCCATCCTAATATATGCTAATCTTGCTTGTTATAAAAGGAAATATTTGCACTATGGCCTATAATTCAGATATTACTGACGAATTAGTCCACCTAGCCGAACTGGCCCTGCGAGGACAGGAGCGGGACGTGAGCTTGTTCTTGCGCCGCCTTGCAGCGCGGCTTCGGAAGAATGACCCCGCTGTGGCGGAACGGCTTCAAAAGGCGATGAGAAACAACAAACCACGTGCGAGTCTCATTCGGGAGGCACAGCCGTTCCACGAGTCTGTACCCCGCGATCAAGAGACACGGGCCGAACTGCTTCGCATCGAAGACGACCCGCAACCCGACGTGGAGCCGGTATTCACTGACGGAATAGCGGAGCAATTGAAGCGTCTTCTAGCCGAACGGCGAATGGAAACGCGATTGATCGAAAAGGGACTTGCGCCGACGCGTTCCGTTCTTTTCACGGGTGTCCCCGGCGTGGGAAAGACTCTGACAGCCAGGTGGCTCGCCCGCGAACTTGAGAAACCCCTCGCTTCGCTCGACCTCGCCACGGTCATGAACAGTTTCCTTGGACGCACGGGATGGAACATCCGGCAAGCGCTCGACTATGCGAAGACCGTTCCCTGTGTTCTTCTGCTCGACGAGTTTGACGCCTTGGCGAAGATGCGCGACGACCCGACCGAGGTTGGGGAACTCAAACGCCTCGTTGCTGTTCTGCTTCAGGAAATTGATTTGTGGCCCGCGACCAGTCTTCTAATAGCGGCAACGAATCATGAAAAGCTCCTGGACCCGGCAGTATGGCGGCGCTTCGACCTTGTGATTCAGTTTCCTCTTCCCGATCACGAAGGCGTCCAGAGGCTTTTAGAAAGTCACATCGAACCAGACGGGGCGGTTTCCGTACCACTTATGGCAGCGTGTGCCTACGCCATGACGGGTGCGTCTTATAGCGACGTACAACGTACTATGCGGCAATTGAGAATGAACGCGATTGTCAACCAAGGTACGCTGGCGGATCAGATGGAGCGATTCATTGAGAATCATGCTACGTCTTTATCCACCAAGGATGGGCGGATCACGTTCGCCGCCACGCTTCGTGAGATCGGGTTCTCCGAGAGGAAGATTCACGAAGTCACAGGTCTGAGCCGTGACACTTTGCGGAAGTACCGCCCGGCGAAGCCACAGAAGAGCGGAACAAGAAAAAGAGGCAATCAATGACTAAGAACTATATTTTGGGCCGCGGCGAGAATCTTGTCAGAAGAATTGAACCGCCGAAAATTGACCCACAAAAGGCGCATCCATACAAGGTTCGGGAAGCTCGCAACCGGCTACTCCCTAAACTTCGGGAAACGGCAAAGGTACTCAATCAATTGCCGGAGGATGCCTGTCCAAGAGGCCAGACTGTCGCGTCGATCGTCATGCACCCGGCGTACCTCGCCAAATCCTACTATCCTCACGAGTTTTTTCGTGATGCGAAGCTTCGTGTTCTCGGCAGTCGGGCCGTATCGCTGACACCGGAGAAGATAGCCACACAGGGGGAGCCGAAGCCGAGTATTACCGCCGAATTCTTCGTGGCGAGCAGCCGAAAGAACTTCGCAGAACTTCCGGCTTTTGTGAATCAACTCGATCTGCGTTCGGAAGCAGCCGAACAGCTTCGTCAGTTCGAGGATGTTCATGAGTTCGGGGCAGAGTCGAAATTGCGCAACATACCCAGGGCAGCGGACTACCCCTGGCTTGAGATCGTTCTGCATGCCAGTGAAGAAGAATCTTCGGATTACATCATCTATGGATTCCGACACTTTCTGAAAGGAATGGAAATTAGCGTCACTCTTGACAAGCGGCTATACGTGGGAGGGCTCTGCTTTCTGCCATTGAAAGTACCCCGAGAGCGCGTTGGCGAGATTTGTAAATTCTCTTTTCTTCGGGTCGCGCGTGGGATGCCAAAACTGCGTCCACCACAAATCACCCGAGCCGCTTCACCACGAATAATGCTGCACCCCAAAGCTATGCCTACTGCGATGCCCGTCGATCCAGACTTAAGGATCGCCGTATTTGATGGTGGTGTGGGCAAAACGCCGGTCATGGCTCAGTATGTAAAGACCTGGGAATTCAAGAACTTGGGAAAGCCTATCCCTGAGTATGAAGAACACGGGCACATGGTTACAGGGGCACTCCTCTTTGGGCCGGTTGACGACCCGACGTCACTGCCCATACCATTTGGGAGGGCGGATCACTATCGCATTCTCGATGTTCACACGGAGCCTCAAGACGATCAGCTTTTCGACGTGATTCGTCGGGTCGAGGCTGCAATCCTGGAGCAAGAACCGGAATTTATGGTGCTCAGCGTCGGTCCGAATATGGTGATTGACGACGAACCCCATGTATGGACATCCAAGCTCGACCAACTTCTTTCGGGCGGGAATATCTTGGCCGCTGTCGCGGTGGGCAACGACGGAGAAGCCGACCGCACTAGGAATTTACACCGTATCCAGGTTCCTTCTGACTGCGTAAACTCCATGTCGGTCGGCGCGTGCGACTCGCGCGG
>CAYVDS010000069.1:0-15779 GCA_964450145.1 uncultured bacterium | reverse complement strand
TCAAACCCGATGTTCTCGCTTTCGGTGGCAGCGAAGACGAACCATTCTATGTTTTGTCGCAACAAAAATCGGGGCAGGTTGTTCCACAACGTGGCACAAGCTTCGCGGGACCTTTTGCTCTCCGGACCGCTGTGGGAGTGCGTGCCTACCTCGGATCTGTCATGAAACCCCTCGTTTTGAAAGCCCTGCTCATCAATCGCAGCCAGCGTAACCATCAAGACTTGGATGAAATCGGTTGGGGGCGAATTGAGGAGGATGTGGAGGTCCTGACCGCCTGCGCCGACAACGAAGCAGTCATCATCTACCAGGGTGAGCTAAGGCCGGGTAACTATTGGGAAGCGGAAATTCCTTGGCCGGATGACACGCTCACAGGTAACGTCGAAATCGCGGCGACATTCTGTTTCGCGTGCCAGACAGACCCGGAGCATCCCGTCCACTACACGCGGGCGGGCTTGGAGGTTGTGTTCCGACCGCATTCAGGCAAGTACAAACCCGGCGCGAATCAGCCGAAATCAGGACCGCTCTTCGGAGCAATCAAGCCTTACGCAACAGAGCAGGAATTGCGACGAGACGCGCACAAGTGGGAAACGACGATACACGGGATCAAACGGATGCGGGCGAACAGCGTTCACAGGCCGCTTCTGCAAATACATTACAATGCCCGACAGGGCGGATCGGCCACCAACGCGGCCAACCCTATGCCCTACGCCCTTGTGCTGACCGTCCGAGCCAAGAACGCCGTGGATTTTTATGACCGCATCGTAAATAAGTACAGGAACAGATTGGAGGTGTTGCAACCGATCCGCGTTCCGGTCCGGATTTGAGGCCGACTGCGTATCTCGCACTCTGCGCGGCATGTCTTCATGTCCGCATTCTGCCTTCATGGCCCCATTTCGTCTTGCGCCTTTCGCCTCAGCCGTCCGCACCGATCTGCGCAATCCGCGGATAGACTGCGGAAACAGAAGGCTCGCAAAGTGAGCAGGTTCTCGCAACCCTTATAAGTTAACCGCCGCCACTTCTCCCCATCCATCCGCTACAGCGCTTGGAAGAAGGTGTCGCCCGACTTTGACCAGGTATTTTCGCAAGAATCTGAAGTCTTTTGTCTTGTTGTGCAATTGACCAACAACAATACCCGGATGAATATTCAGACTGCTCGCGAATCCGGTTACGTCGCGCTCCGAAATGTACGGACTCTTCTGCGCATAGAGTGAATCCAGTTTCCCTTCAGGAATACAAAAGTCGGCCGCCTCTTTGTTGGCTATTCGTTCTTCAACCGTTAAATCCCCTTCGGACGCCGCCCTGTCTCCCTCCAATTCAGCGTCAATAATCTCTCGTTCCCGACCATGCTTTCGCAATACATGCTCAATCTCATGCCTGAGCACAAACCAGAAGTTGTCGATCCGATCAAAGCGTAGGGACATACCGATCACGGGCGCATCATCGCCAAGCCAAAAACAAACCCCATCAATCTTTGAAGCCGGCAGGATCTCAACGATGATATAGCGTATCCCGCAATCCATGAGCAGTCGCGGCACATGCCTTGCTTCTTCCGGCTCTCGCATCAGGGATCTAAGGCGAGGCAGCTTTTCGCGCAGTCGCTTTTCGGAGTATTTGGGCACATGAATGGATTTCGCCATGTGCTTCACACGAAAAAGCCATGCAAGCTGATTCGGAGGCACATCTTCATAAACGGATTTCTTTGCGGCATGAGACAAATGAGGTATTTTCGTCACGTCGTCCACTTCAAAGAAACGAGTCATTTGAGCCTCAAGCAGCGCGGGGTCCTCAGTGTCATCAATCCAGCCGCGCTTCAGCATCTCACGCACCGGGTATGAACTTTGAAAAAACCTGGCGCGTTTTATGATCCCGGAGTCCGGCTCCTGCGCATGAGCAAGGTCATACATCTTCTGAAGATTCAGAAAGAACTCGGCTGAAACGTCAAATGCCTCTCCCAGCGCTTTTGCCATCTCGGCGGTTATCCCGCGCTTTCCGGAAAGAATTGTGTTTATCGACTGCTCCGGGCGTCCCAATATGTAGGCAAGATCGCGCTGTGTCCAGCCACGCTCCTCCAACTCTTCGCGGATGTAGACTCCCGGATGCTCAACCAAAGAAGTCGTTGCGCTCTTCATTGCCTGCCCTTTCTCTTAATGGTAATCTTCAAATCCGAGAACAGTAACGGTAGGGGGAGTTGTCCCCGTATTAAGGTTGAATACCATCCTCCACTGTTCGTTAAGTCTAATTGAATGCTGCCCTTTGCGCTTACCCTTCAATTTCTCGTAATGAAGGCTTTTCCAGTTTCTTAGTGTTCTCTCGTCCGGCGCCGCCCGGACCACCACAAGTTTTCGACGCGCCGCATGTATGACCCCCACCGGAAGCTTAAGGCTTGCAGCGGCGTCTGTCTCGATCCGTTCAAGCTGCTTATCAGCATAGACGATGTTCACTCTCTAAGTATACACGGTGGCCATTGTCTTGTCAACACTACTTAACGTAACCCATTAAGTTGATACTTGCAGATATAGACATTTGATTAATTATATAACCTTGTCAGCTAACATCAGCGCAATCCGCGGATAACTCTGTTTATGTTAAGGAGCCTGCATTCGTGTGATTCGTTCCATTCGTGATCCAACTCTTCTTCTTCATCATTCGTTTCATTCGGCTCGCGATTCGTGACATTCGTGATCCCAAAGTTTCTTCTTCTTTGGTTTCTTCTTTTCTTGTTTTTTGGTTGCGGCTATGCCGCGCTGTGTAAATCGGTGGATAGAGGAGACCCTTCTTCTTATCCTTATAGTTTTCGGTTCCGGCTCTCTGACCTCAGTGTTCTCTGTGGCTTAACTTCTTCTCTCGCAGCGCCTTCCATCCTTTGCGCTAGTCGTTAACAAAAACTTCGTTGACTGCTTGTCCCCCCATCATTCATTGTATACATCAGAAATCGAAAGACCTTTAGAATTTGAACATTGGACTCTTTCTTAAGAGGTTCGCCGAGGACAGGCATGACATTGACTTTTCTTTCATTTCCTTGTGCGCACTCTGCGTACCTTTGCGTCCTCTGCGGTTCAGGTTCGTTTAGTCCTTTACCTATCGCCTATATTTTTTCTCTTAAGGGATTTGTTGCACCGATGGGTGTTTTGCGTCGCTTGCGTCACACGCAGCGGTTAAGAAGCGGTCTCTCTGATTTTTCACTTGACAGGTCAGCATTCATATGATATATAGTATATAGCAGTGCTATGCACTATTCATCTAAAGGGGGCCAAATGGCTGAAAAATCAGGAAAAAGCCTCATCCGTATGGGCGAACTCGTCAAAAAGACAGGGGTCCAAAAGGAAACAATCCAGTTCTACATCAATAAGGGGCTTCTCCCAAGACCGGTCAAGACCGGAAGAAATATGGCGTATTACGACGAGAGCTACGTCGAGCGCATCAGGCTCATAAAAGACCTCCAGCTCAAACGATTCCTTCCCCTGAAAATCATAAAAGATATCATTGCACAGCAGGACAGCGGCAATTTGTCGACGTCCGAAATAGATGCCTTGAGGCTCAGCGGCGACGGTCTGTTTCAGCTCGAGGAATTGCGCCGAGTCTACGAGCCTCAGACTCTGGCCCAACTCAGCGAGCGAACGGAGCTTCCGCCCGAGGAAATCGAGGAAATGGAAAACAGCGAAATGATCTCCTCAACCTGGAACGAACGAGGCGAGAAGGTCTATCTCGATAGCGACATTAGAATCGTCGAGGCTTTCGCGGAGATACGAAGGGGAGGGCTGACGCGCGAGGCCGGATTCGAGGTGAGAGAATTCAGGCTGCAAAGCGATTTAATCAATATGTTGGCCGTTGAAGAGGTCAAGGTATTCGCGCGAAAGTTTGCCGGGCAAGTTTCCAGCAAGGGTTCGGAACTACTGCCGAAGGTAGCGGAAAACGCAATAGAAAGCATCAACTCCTTCATATGCCACCTGCGCAGGAAGAAAATTCTGGAGGCCGTCAAGGCGTTCTCAGAAGAAGGCGAAAACGCCCTGAACAAAGGAGGGAAACAGAGGAAACCTCTGTAGGCGCCCCTTAATTCGGGGACACCATGCGGCATGGTGTCCCCGAATCAAGAGAAACCCTGAACTCTAAACCCCTAAACCCTGAACCGACCCATGGGAGGATATTTGAAATGCAAAGAGATCAGTTGCTTGAGGAACTCTACAAAGAGGAAGACATCATCTTGATGGACCTTGTCCGCGACTTTTGCCAGAACGAGATCATGCCGATTCGCCAGCAAATAGACGACGACAAAGACCATAAGATCGTTCATCGCATCCTGCAGGGGCTGGCGGACCTGGGCTTCATCAGGAGCATATGGCCCGCGAAATACGGTGGCAGCGAAATGACGTCCATCCTGACTCTTGCCGCTGCAATGGAAGAAATCGCGCGGGGCGACAGCGGAATCGCGGTTGCGATGGGATGCTGTCTGTGGGCCTTTATGCCGGCCGTGTGGGCGAAGAATGAAACGGTCATTGACCATTTCGCCCCGATGTTCTGCGGCGATGAGGTGAAAATAGCGTGTTTCAACATGACCGAGCCGGGCGGCAGCACGGGTGGAGGCGGCTGCGACATCGAGAACCCGGCGATGCGAGGCCGTAAAATCTTCACGACGGCCCGGCTCGACGGCGACGAGTGGGTGCTCAACGGGCAGAAGCTTTGGGCGTCAAACAGCGGGATATCGGACGCTTACCTCATGGTGTGCACGACGGACCCGTCGCTCGGCAACGACGGGGTCGCCCTGATCTATGTCCCGTCGCCGATCGAGGGATTGAGCTTCGGAAAATTCGAGAATAAGGCGGGGATGCAGGGCGACTGCAATTGCGCAACGTTTATCGAGAACGTTCGCGTTCCAAAAGGGTTCAGGGTCGCAGGCCCGGGAAAGGATGCAGAGCTTTTCCACGCAAATCTCACCATAGGACGAATCGCAGGGGCGGCCATGGCTGTGGGTAACGCGCAAGGCGCGTTCGAGCGAGTGCTCGAGTACACCGAAAGCCGCGTTGTCGGAAAGGCGGCTAAGCCGATACGCCAGCACTCGATTTGCGCCGGTATGCTGGCTGACATGGCCATCGGCATCGAGACTGCGAGGGCCTATTACGTCAACGCAGCGTACAGGTTTGACCACCCCGAGAAATACGGCGCCCAGTCGTCTCTTCAGCAGTTGGCGCGCGCCAGTATCGCCAAAGTCTATGCCGCCGAGGTTGCGGTTATGGTCACAAACAAGGCGATGGAGCTGATGGGCTCGTACGGCTATGTGCGAGAATACGACGTCGAGAAGTATTGGCGCGACTGCAAGATAATTCAACTGTGGGAGGGCGGGGCGCAACTCGGCCGCTTTGATGTCTGCCGCGGATATTACGACCTGGAACTTTAATGAGCTGCTTCTCTTTTATCATTCCCGCGAAGGCGGGAATCCATTCTTCTTTTTGGCAATGACGGTCAATTGTAAAGGAAGCTTGAGAATCTACCCTGAAACTCAAGACTTGAAACGTCTCTATAGACACACAAATGAACCCTGACATTCGCAAACTGAGAAAGCTGTTCGCAAACGCCGGGAGCTTCGTCTGCAATATACCGGCGAGCGACTCCGCGCTCGCGCCAGAACTCTTCGTGCGACGCAACGGAAGAGGCGCGAGCGTGGTGCCTCAGGCTGAAACCTGCGTCGAGTTGGGGCATCCATCGATGATATCTGCTTCGTTGCTGCTCTCGATCGCCGACGAACACGATGTCAATAACAATCAGATCACCGTGTTCGGCAATGATATCGGACGGCTTGAAAAGGGGCGCCACTCCTTTGCCCAGATTCTGCTCGTGGGCGGACCTCATGTCATGCCGGAGCATCTCTCGAATGTGCGCACGCTACTCGGAGCCGCCGGTAATCTGAACGGCTGTATGGTAAAGCTCATGGGCGAAAAAATATGGGCGCGCATAAGCAAAGAAGCGGTGGCAACAGGGTTTTCATTTGGTGTCTGGGGCCGTTGCCTGTTCGACGCAATCCGGAACGAGGTTCCGCCAGTCGAACACCTCGAAGCGATTTTCGTGGCTGGCGTTGACGCTCTGGTTGATGAGATAAGCCAAATTGCGAAAACTGCCGGCGAGGAACGAAGGCAACAACTCATCGAACGGCTGAAGCAAACAGGGGGGGACTACGAGTGCGAAAACCCCTACGACTGCAAGGAGTGTCCTGACAAGCCCGAATGCGATGTACTCAAAGAAGTCGCAGGCATCGTTAAACATAGAGCGGGAAAATCCCCCGGAGGATGGTATTCATGAGCGCACGAGTGATAGCAGCCTGCGGGAAGGGCGGCGTGGGCAAGAGCGTTTTTATTGCGGCGTGCACCCGGGCGCTCACAAACGAAGATTTCAGAGTGCTCGCGATTGACGCCGATCCTGCGATGGGCCTTTCGCAATTGTTGGGAATGGGCCGCTCAACGCCAACACTGGGTGGCGTGAGGGACCGGCTGATCGGCGAGGCTCGAGCGTCGAAGACAAAAGGAGAGCTTGCTCAGGCATTCGAGTACATGCTTGCGGAATCGCTTGTGGAAACAGCCGGCTTCAGTTTTCTCGCGATGGGGCACTCGCGCGTGAAAGGTTGCTTTTGCCCCGTGAACCGCTTGCTAAGGGATGCCGTCGAAGCCCTCGCCGAGAATTATGACATCGTGCTCGTCGACGCGGAGGCGGGGCTCGAACAAGTCTACCGGGAAGTGATGCGCCACGTCGATTATTTGACGCTGCTCATCGACGGCTCCGTCCGGAGCGTTCGGGCCGCGGCGGAACTTGCGGAAAGCGCAAAGGAACTAGAGATGCGATGCGACATAGGGGCTGTTTTCAATCGTGTTGACGGGGCCGCGCGTTCCTGCGGTGAACTGCAGGACGCGGGGATACCGCTTTGGGGAACACTCCCCGACGACGAAGAAATCAGGGAGAACGACAGAAACGGCAAGAGCATTTTCGAGTTGTCCGCTGATTCTCCGATACTCGAAGGTGTGCGCAAAATCGCGGGAAATTGGAGACAGTAGCCAATTTTGGAAATTGGGGCCTGTCCCTAATTTCCGAGGAGAGGGCGAAATGGAAAAACGAGAGATCCTGAACAAGTTTCGTGAAGTGATTGCCTCTCCACGAAACGAGTATTTGGATCGCTGGGTCGGGAGCGGGAGAAAGGTAGTCGGGTACTACTGTTCTTACATCCCGGAAGAAATCATAACCGCCGCCGGGATACTCCCGTATCGCATCCGTGGGGCGGGAAGCTCCGACACATCGCGCGCCGACACGTATCTGAGCGCGAGGCTGTGCACGTTCGTAAGACACGGCGTCAATCTGGCTCTCGAAGGGAAATTCGATTTCCTTGACGGAGTCATTCTCGCGAACACGTGCGACCACGTCAGGAGGGCTGCCGACGTCTGGAATAAGAAGATAAAGATACCGTTCAGGGAGTTCCTTTCAATCCCGAGAACCCATGAAGAGCATGTGTTCGACTGGTACAAGGGCGAAACTGCTCGATTGGTAAAGAATCTGGAGTCGCACTTCAGCGTCGAACTGGACGAAGCGAAACTGAAAGCCGCCGTTGCGCTGCACAATGAAACGCGCAAACTGCTTGGTCAGTTGAGCAGTCTCAGAAAAGCCCAGCGTCCGCCCGTTACTGGCGTTGACGCGCTCACGGTTTCAGTCGCGGCGCACCTCATGCCGAAGGAAGATTTCAATCCGATGCTCGAACATTTCCTGAGCGAGCTTGACGGCGCGGACGGACCCGCTTCATATCGCGGGCGGTTGATACTCACGGGCGGTGAGTTTGACGAACCCGAATATCTCAAGAACATCGAGGAACAGGGCGGGCTTGTCGTTGCCGAGGACGTCTGTTTCGGAACGCGGTCTTTTTCGGGGCCGGTGCGCGAAGACGGCGACATCATGGACGATATCCTGAGCCGCTATCTGTACCATATCCCCTGCGCGCGAATGGTCGGCCAATTCCCGAAGAGGGTGGAGCACCTCAAGGAACTGGTAAAAGACTTCAAGGCGGACGGCGTCGTTTTTCAGCGGATGAAATTCTGCGACCCGTGGGCCAGCGACGCCCATAGCTTGCAGTGGCGGCTGAAAGAAGAAAAGATTCCTCTCCTGATATTGGACCGGGAATACGGGGTCTCGGCCGCCGGCCAGGTCAAGACGCGGGTCCAGGCCTTCCTGGAAAAGATGGGAAAGTGAAAAGAGTTAATGGAGGCAGAAACGCCGATAATTCGGGGACATGATGCCTCGTCGTTAGCTTATTCGGGGACACCTTGCCGCAAGGTGTCCCCGAATAAGCGGCTAGTTCTTAGGAGCACCCGACCCCCGATAAACACACGAACGAAATCTATCAGGGCCACACGCCGTCGCGTGGTTAATTACGAAAGAAACAGCATGCACAGTGCCGTCATTCTGAGCGAAGCGAAGAATCTTGCTTCTTCTTTTTCTTTCAACCAGGAAGCAGGAACTCGGAACCAGAAACCAGTTTCTTAGTAGGAGGTTATCACATGGCTATAGTAGGTAAGGACCGATGGGACGAGTGGGAGGCCATATACGAAGGTATCGACGGGTTGCTCTCGCTCTATGAGGCTGATACGGAATCAAGAGGGCTGATCGCCTATTTCAATGCATTCAGGGGGTTCACGGAAGACCTTTTCAAGGCGATCGATAACAAGGCGCCGATAGTCTGGCACAACTGCGGGATGAGTCCGGAACTCATCATGGCGCTCGACGGCGAAGTACAACGCTATCCCGTCGAAGGCATAACCGTGCTTGAAAACCTGGTGGGAGACGTCAACTTCACCATCAAGAATATCGACGCCGCAGAGGCTCATGGGCTGGCAGCCGAAGTGTGTTCCATCGACAAAGGAGCGCTCGGCGCCGCGATTAGAAAGATTGTGCCCGAGCCCACTTGTATTTTGTTCAACAACACGCCGTGCGATTCGCAGATAGCGGCATCACAAACTCTTGCCGAGGCGACGCGCGCGCCGCTCAGATTGGTTGACATTCCCTATCTTTACGGCGACCGTGAAATACGATACGTCGCCAAACAACTTCGCAACTTGATTCCGTTCCTGGAAGAGCACACCGGCCTTAAGTTCAGTTGGGACAAACTCCGAGAGGCCTGCGAGCACACGAACAAAATGGCGGCGCACCTGTGGGAATGGAATGAGGGAAAGAAACATGTTCCCTCTCCGCAGATGAGTAAAATTGTCGGTTTGATGACCGCCCTCGTCGTCGTGTTCTCGGGCGACAAGAGAGGCGCGCACGTGGCCGAAGAACTGGCCGGCGAAGTGGCGGACAGGATTCAGAGAGGCGAGGCTGCGGTCGAGGGCGGCGAATCAGTCAGGGGAATCTGGTATCAGGACCCGGTGTGGTTCGACCTTTCGTTCTACGATTGGCTCGAGAGTGAACTCAAGATGACCATCCCGATGGACCTTTTCGGCTACTACGCGCCGGAAGGTTACATCGATACGTCCAGCCCCGACACCATGCTCGAAGGATTAGCCAGAAAATTCATCAAGATTATGCCCATGTCCCGCCAGTTCAAGGGGCCGATCGACGTTTACATCGACGACTACCTGCGAATGTGCCGCGAGTTCAAAGGAGACTGCGGGATTTTCGCGGGGCATCTTGCATGCAAGCACGCGTGGGGCGGAATCGGCCTGTTCAAGGAAGCCTCCCGGGAAGCCGGGATACCGCTGCTCGTGTTCGAGTTCGACATGTTCGATCCGAGGGTCACGTCTTCAGAGGCGCTTCAGGAAGAGTTCTCGCGGTTTGTCAATAATATCGTGCTGCCGCGAATCGAGATGAAAAAGAACCGGGGCTAATAGGATTTACGAGCCTATTATGCCGCAGGACAGATTCGGCCGAGAAGCGGCGCTTAATCGGGGACACCATGCCGCATGGTGTCCCCGATTAAGAGAAACAAATATATCAGAGAGGAACAAAATATGTCCAAAATAATTACGGCAGGCGTGGATATTGGTTCGACCTCAAGCAAGGCCCTGATCCTTGAGGATGGTCGGATCCTTTCGTCTGTCACCGGTCCGAGCACCACAAACCCAACAAAAACCGCGCGTAAGGTTTATCATGAGGCGTTGGAAAAAGCGCGCAAGAGAGAGGAAGATGTCAGCTACATCGTGGGCACGGGCTACGGCAGAGCGAAGGTGGATTTCGCTGACATAAACATTTCCGAGATTTCTTGTCACGGCAAGGGGGCGCATGCGCTGCTCCCCACTGTCCGAACGATCATCGATATAGGCGGTCAAGACACCAAAGCGATCCTGCTGGATGACTCGGGGACGCTGCTGGATTTCGCAATGAACGATAAATGCGCGGCGGGCACCGGCCGGTTTCTCGACATGATGGCGCGCAGCATGGGGGTGAGAGTGGCCGACCTCTCGGAACTGCATTTTCAAAACGGAAACCCGACGACTATCAGCAGTATGTGCAGTGTCTTCGCGGAGTCGGAGGTAATCAACCTGATCAACGAAGAAGTCCCGCTTCCCGGCATTGTGAAAGGGCTCCACATCTCTCTTGCCAACCGCGTGAGCACAATGGCCGGAAGAGTGGGGTTGAAACAGGAAGTAGTCGTCACCGGCGGGGTGGCCAAGAATCGCGGCGTTCTCGACGCTCTCGAAAAGAAGTTGAGCGTCAAGTTCAAGAGTTTCCCCGATAATGTGGACCCGCAGATCATCGGAGCCCTGGGAGCCGCATGTTTCGCGCGGGAGAAAGTGAGCGGATGAACTGACCTCGTGTTTCCTCGTGGATAAATCATAAAGGAGGATGAACATGGCAGTATTCAAAGATGCGAACGAAATGGCGGAAATCATGGGAGGATTTTTCAAGAAGACCTCCAGGCTCGCAGCGGAGGGAGACCCAGTCATGAGGGGGGTACATGAGGCGCTGGCAAAAAACGACCTCATCTGCAAGTTCGTTTGGAAAAACCCTGAACTGAGTCTGACGATCGACGCGACCACCCACCCCATGGACGTGCTCATCAACGACACATCGCGAACGCCTGTGGCGACGTTCATGCTCGACGGGGACACCGCGCACGAGTTCTGGCACGGAAAAGTGAATCTTGCCAAGGCGCTCACCACAAAGAAGATTGTTGCCAAAGGGCCGATTCCGAAAATTCTGAAGCTGCTGCCCGCGCTCGCTCCCCTGTTTGCGGCATATCCGCAGTACTTGAAGGAACTGGGACGCGCGGATATGGTGCTTCCGTAAATGGATGTGGAAAAATCCCCTCCCCCCCTTTGTTAAAGGGGGGTGAGGAGGCTGTCCCATAGTTGCTTTTCTGTTGGTAAGGGCGCAGTCCCGCCGTGGCGGGACGCCCCTACAAAAGCGTGCGGCGAAAGATCGGGGACACGATGCGGCATCGTGTCCCCGCTTTTTCCCGGACATACTGTGCGAATAAATTCGCGCCTGCACGGCGTGTTGCCCAAACGGTAATACCGTTCTGTCATTCTGAGCGAAGCGAAGAATCTTTGCGTGAACGCATAAATTTGCATGAAAATGCGAGATTCTTCGTCGCTCGGGTCTGCGACCCTTCGCTCCTCAGAATGACAGTTGCTATGAATTCTCGGCGGAATATTATTTCGGCAACAGGCAGCACAGAATTACGGGACAGTCACTTGGTGGGATTTGAATTGTGCTTCCGGTCTGTGGCATAATTGGGCCAGTGACCAAGGCCGATTGTCACCCGCTACGGCGGGCCGCCTGGGAAAGAAAGCGGAGCGCGAAAATCATGAGCAAGCTTGTTGCCCTTTCGTCTTTCGTCTTGTTCCTTTCCGCTTTCCTTCCCCTTTTCGCCATTTCCCCTTTTCACCTTTTCCCCCGTTCTTTTATGAGGAGGGCCCTTCCATGAACAAGATAGTCCGCATCAACATGTCCAGCCAGAAAATCTCCGAACATCCGATTCCTGCTCAATACGCCGGCCTTGCGGGGCGGGGTCTCACATCCCGGATTGTGAGCGACGAGGCGCCTCCGCTGTGCCATCCGCTCAGCGTGGAGAATAGGCTTGTGATTGCGCCCGGACTCCTCTCGGGCACGGCCGCGCCATGCTCGGGACGCTTATCGGTGGGCGCGAAAAGCCCGCTCACCGGCGGAATCAAAGAGAGCAACGCGGGTGGAACTGCGGCGCAGAAGCTCGGGCGGCTCGGAATCGCCGCTCTCGTGGTCGAGGGAGAAGCTCCGAAAGAGACTTTGTGGAAGCTCGTCGTCAATAAGAACAAGATGGAGCTCCTGCCTGCGAAAGAGCTCAGAAAAACCAACAACTATAAGGTGATAGAAAAACTTACCGCCACATACGGGGACAAGGCCTCTTACATAACAATCGGGTCGGCCGGCGACAGGTTAATGTCGGCTGCGAGCGTCGCGGTGACCGATCTCGAGAACCGGCCGACGCGGCATGCAGGGCGCGGCGGGCTCGGCGCAGTCATGGGAGCGAAAGGGTTAAAAGCAATCGTTCTTGACGACACGGGCGCTCCACCGGTGCCAGTTAAGGATCAAGAAGCATTCAAGCGGGCCGTGAAGAAATTTGCGACGGCGCTGAAAGAGCATGCGGTCACCGGCAAAGGGCTGCCAACATACGGAACTAATATTCTCACAAACATCATTAACGAGGCCGGCGGATTCCCGACCCGCAACTTCAGCGCAGGCCAGTTCGAAGAAGCTTCCAAAGTGAGCGGCGAGATGCAGCGCGAGACGATACTCAAGCGCGGCGGCGTAGCAACGCATCCGTGCAGCAGAGGCTGCGTCATTCAGTGCTCGCGCGTCTACATGGACAAGAACAGGAAATACCTTACGAAAGGGCCCGAATATGAGACTGTGTGGGCAAACGGTCCTAACTGCGGAATAAGCGACCTGGACGTCATTGCGCGGCTGGATCGGCTGTATGACGATATCGGGCTCGACTCGATCGAGATGGGCGTTACGCTCGGCGTGTTGATGGAAACAGGGTATATTTTCTTCGGTGACGGCGCAGGCGCCATCAGGCTCATTAAGCAAGAAGTCGGCAATGCGACCCCGCTCGGCCGCATTCTCGGCAACGGCGCCGCACTCACCGGACAGGCGTTTGGCGTGAAACGTGTTCCCGTCGTTAAGAGGCAGGCGCTCCCGGCTTATGACCCGCGCTCCATCAAAGGGATCGGAGTGACATTTGCGACTTCTCCGATGGGGGCTGACCACACGGCGGGATACAGCATTACATCGAATATTCTCGGTGTGGGCGGCAGAATTGATCCGCTCAAGACTGAAGGGCAAGTCGAATTGTCACGCAACTTGCAAATAGCCACTGCCGCAATCGACAGCACTGGCCTATGCCTGTTTGTGGCGTTCGCAGTGATTGATATGCCGGAGGCCTTCGAGGCTGTTTACGAGATGATCAACGCGCAGTACGGCCTCTCGCTGGGACCGGATGACGTGACAGGACTGGGAAAGACTATCCTTAAGACGGAACGCGAATGCAACAAGAAGGCAGGCTTCACCGCGGCGGAGGACCGGTTGCCCATGTTCTTCGAAACCGAGAAACTGCCTCCGCACAACGCGGTGTTTGATGTGTCGCATGCCGAGCTCGATTCAGTCCATAATTATTAGGAATCGAGTTTGAACTATAGTCTTTCGTGAGGGCGGTTCGGGAACCGCCCCTACAAGGTTGCAGTTCCGACTGGAATCAGGTGCAACACGAAGCGACACTAATAGAACGCACAATCAAGGTGTATGCTCAAGGAATTTTCAATAAAGGTATATGTGAAGCTGTATGCAACCCTAACGAAATATGTCGGGCAGTCAATAATGCACGAGCCTATGCAGGTGGAGCTGGCCGAGGGGGCTACTTTGGCCACGCTCTACGAACGGCTAAGTATCCCTGAAGACGAAGTGAAGACCGCTTTTGTCAATTCGAAGATGGAGTCCGTTGAATACGTGCTTTGCGATGGCGACCATGTCGGTATCTTCCCGCCCGTCGGCGGCGGACATGCCTAGGGTCGCAGGTCGCAGGTCGAAAGTCGAAGGTCGAACGGCATCTTGCGCACGAAGGCCGTTGTTTGGGATTTCCCTGGTTCGCTGGTTCCCTTTGGCCTTTCGCCCATCACCTTTCGCCTTTTTGTAGGAAGGGACTTGACAAAGGGGTCGAGATATGCTATTATTCCGATTGACATAGTCAGGAAGGCATTTGGAGGTTGTCGATGTCCATCTCGCAAAAATGTCAATACGCGCTGCGGTCAGTATTCGAACTCGCCAAGCATCAGGGCGAGGGACCACTGAAAATAGCGGATATCGCCAAAGCGCAAGCGATTCCCACCAGGTTTCTTGAAGTCATCCTAAACCAACTGAAGCAGGCGGGTTTCGTCGAGTCCAGACGCGGAAGCGCCGGCGGCTATGTGCTCACTCGCTCGCCGGCGACATTAACGGTCGGGGAGATTATTAGGTTCATCGAAGGCCCCTTGTCACCAGTGCAATGTATTGCGGGTAGTTCCGGGGATCAGTGCCCGCTCCACGGTGATTGCGCGTTCATGTCGATGTGGGATCGTGTGCGGGAGGCATTGTCCACGGTTTACGATACGACGACCTTTGAGGACCTGGTCGAACAGGAGAATTTGAGGCGCAACGAATTTGTTCTGAATTATAGCATATGAACGATGCGAACACCCGGTAATGGTGAGGGATGAAAGGAATAGCGGAGCGAGGGGTAAAGGTGTAGTTTTTTTATTTACTTAATTTCTTGACTAAATCGGTCGGAATAATGACCAAATGTCGATGGTTTCTCAATCTGGCAATATAGACGACAACATAACAACTGCAGGAGGCTCGATTTGACTATGATTCGCAGAACATCACCACAGGACATGCGTTGCTTGGCGGACAAACTGACCTTCGTGGAAAAAGTGGATCGCTCGCTCGCTTTGATACGGGAAGCGTATGAACAATTCGGGAATCGTCTTGCAGTCGCAAACAGCCTGGGGAAGGACTCGGTTGTTGTTTGGCATCTTGCGAAGCGGGTGTCGCCGGAGTTGCGCGGATTCATCGTTACCACTCGGTTCAAGCCTGTCGAGACGGTCGAATTCATGAAACACGAAGTCGCGCGGTATCCCGAGCTCCGGATTTTCAAGAACGATGAAGATATTCCGGAGGAGCTTTACAAGACGGACCCGGACCTTTGCTGCGAGCTTCTGAAGGTCAGGCCCACGCGCCAGGCAATCGAGGAAATGAATGTTGCTTGCTGGGTGACGGGCCTGCGTTGCACGGAGGGTCGCACGCGCACGGATTATCAGGAAATCGAAGAGCGAGACAAAGGATTGATCAAGCTCAATCCGATTCTGCTATGGCATGAGGTTGAAGTCTGGCAGTATATCGCACTGAACCATGTGCCGGTGAATCCGCTATACGCGAAGGGTTACCGTTCGCTCGGCTGCGGGCCCTGCACGCGCATCGCAACGGGTCCGAACGAGAGGGCCGGGCGCTGGGTTGGCACCAGCAAATGCGGCGGGGAATGCGGCATTCACACGCGGCCTCTCAAGGAAGAGAAGTATGCGGAATCGGCGCTGGCAAAAGTGACGGGTGGCGATTAGCGAATGACGAGTCAGGCAAGATGAGGGGCGAAGGGGCAAAAGCCATGAAGTTTGCCGGGTGTGACTTAAATCATAGGGGAGAGAATCTTCTGTTGTTATGCTGGGACTCACTAAAGGAGGAAGAGATTCTTCGCTTCGCTCAGAATGACGATTGTTTTCGCGTTTATCTTTGTGAAGCCTATGCGA
>CAYVDS010000068.1:5281-23562 GCA_964450145.1 uncultured bacterium | reverse complement strand
GATTCTTAAGTATGATGCGGCCAGCGGCAACCTCGTGTATGCGGCTTACGCCGGTTCGGAGGCGGGTGCTCCGGCCGACGCCCATTACGTCGTCACTCAATCGGATGCCGGATTGACGAACGAGCGGGTTCATCCGAACACGGGCGCGCCCGACTATAACGTCGCGCACGCGATACCAGATGTGACCGGCCTCCAGAGTTCGCTCGAGGCGAAGCTCGATTTGAGCGGCGGCGCGATGACCGGCGATATCGTCCTTGCAGGCGACCCGAACGCGAGTCTCGAGGCGGCCACCAAGCAGTACGTTGATGCGCATTCGAACGCCACGGGCAACGTGCACGGCTTGACGTATACCGCCGAGGGCGCAGGCGGCGGGCTCGACGCCGACACCGTCGACGGCCAGCATGCGTCGGCTTTCGGGGCGCCTCTCACGGTCGAGGAGACCGACGCCAGCCCGTCGGTCGCAGCCGCCGACAAGTTCATCTTCCCGCGCAACACCATTACCGACAACGGCGGCGGCGATGTGCGCTACAATCCGTTCAACCTTTCAGCCCGCGTCCACTACTATACCGATTTCTTCGGCGCGAATCTGGACGCGCCGTTTAGTACGGCGATCTCAGGAACCGGGGCCGCGATATCGGCTCGGGATGCGACCAATGGAATGGTGAGACTGGAGTCTGGCACATCTTATCTTGCCTATAGTTATCTCTACACCGGCAACAGCGCGATCCGCAATTTTTCGACTAGCAAATGTGCAGGGGCAGAGGTCTGCGTCCAGACTGGAGCACACCAAAACAATGTCTTTTTCTATATTGGATTCTCAGAAATAACCGATCTCTCGGACACCAACCGCGACCGGGCCGAGTTTCAGGCTCTTAACGGTATCAATTCAGGGAACTATCGTTGTGTAACCGCTAACGATGGAGCATCGGAAATAACGAATACAAGCATAAGCTCGACTTCCGCAAGAGTATTGCAGATTGAGCTTGCAAGCTCACAGGTTCGATTCTATCTAGACGGGACGCTGGTCGCGACGCACGCAACTCAGGTGCCAAATGAGTCGATGCTGTTCATGGCGGCTGCACGGCAGATAGCTAATCCCGGAACATCGAACTGGTTGGACTTAGATTCTCTCTTTCTGGAGCAGGATCGATAGGTCGCCCTGCAATTTGCTGCGCAAGAGATCATTACCTCTTGTCGTGAGATGGCAAAAGGAGTTGAATGCCGATGCATCAAGAGCATTGGAATAATCCAAGCAACGGAGCGGGGAAGCCCGGAAGAGGTTAGCTAGCGCGGCTGTAGGATTGGCAAGCTTAGTGCCCGGGTATACTGGATTAAGCACAAAAACAATGTTAGGGTGAGCCTCCTGAAGAGCAAGGAAAGGCTCCAGGGAAATATCTGATTCATCGAGTTGGAACAGTTCTAGTTGGCGGTACAGCCACCTCTCGTTGAATTGTTCCTGGTTTACGACAGGGGGATCTTCGACCAGACCGATCTTTTTCTGAAACGCGGCTCTTACGATTACAAGTTTCCGAGGAGGACCGGCGATTGCTGAAAGTCGAGGCTTTTG
This sequence comes from uncultured bacterium, assembly GCA_964450145.1. Classification (GTDB taxonomy): domain Bacteria; phylum Abyssobacteria; class SURF-5; order SURF-5; family SURF-5; genus JACRIR01. The sequence continues at coordinate 21,995 of CAYVDS010000068.1, read as the reverse complement.
ACTAGTTAGGCTCAATTCGCGCACGGTCAGAGGAAATATGACTAGGTCACTTTCCTTGCAAAGCGAAACGATTTGCGCCAATTCTGCGGGGCGACCGGAGGTCAGGGAAAGGTTGTAAACGCCTTCCCAACCGCCGAGATGCGTGCCATAAGAGGGTCCGATGATTACGATGCAGTTTCCTGGTTCCTTTTGATATTGCTCGAGGCGTCGCTGAAAATCTAGTAAGTAGGATTCATAGGAATAACGCGGGACGGAAGAACCCTCGAAAACGGTAGGAACAAATGCGCAGAGAAGATAGAAGAAAAGAACAACAGATGGGATTGTCCACACTACGAGACTAAGAAACCTATTTGGAGAAGACTTCATGGCGGACGAGCCTTACAGAGACGGCCAGAAGAACTATGTTGCAGACGACTATGAGGCGATTTCTTTTCATGTAAGAATTATACCACATCCACTCGGGTGGAGGGAAAGCGAGGCCGCGCGATGACGAACGGAAGTTGTCCGATAGGGGCGGCACATTCACAGCAGATACGGCTGCTCGAGGAGAACGTGGGTCGGCTCGACGAGTCTTTGTCGCGCAAGGCGGAGACCGCAAGCCTCGAACGGGCGGAGGCGAAGGTGGACAAGATATATAACATGCTCTGGGCGCTCGTGACGCTCATCATCGCGAATCTCGTAGGGATTATTCTGGTGCTGCTCAAATGAAGAACCTTCACCACAAAGGCACAAAGTCACCAAGGAAAAGAGGACAAGAAACGAGAAACCACAGATGCACACAGATTTAGAAGAGAAAGGAAGAAGAAAAAGAAGAAGCATTTGTAACCGCAGATGCACACCGATGAACGCGGGTTTGGAGAAAAGGAAATCGCGACAAGAATTTCACAATTTCCAACGTGATAGTGCGGAAGGTAGCAGTTCTGCTTATTCTGTTTTCCCCGTGTCGCCCGTGGTTAAGAAAGTCCTTTAATCAGTGAGAATCTGCGAAATCTGTGGATTCAATAAGAAGGGAGGTGATAAAGATGGCATTCGACACGAGTAAGGCGATTGAGAAGGGCGGGCAGGCCCTGCAAACGACCGGGCCGGCCGCCGCCATCGGCGCTGTGATCGGCTACGGGCTGCCCGGCGCGGTGAAGGAACTGCGCGGACAGGAACAGATCGTGGCCGCGGTCTCGACCACGCTGTTTTCGATGGCGTTTAATGTCGTCCGCAACTGGCTCAAGCATCGCGCTACGACCAACTTGCCCCGCTGAACCGTGCGAGTACGAGGGCGGCCGCCGCATCGAGCGGGGCCGCCTTCCGCGTAAAAGGGAACCACGAATTTCATAGTGCGGCGTAGCCGCAACCAAAAAGAAAAGAAACGAGGAATCCACAGATTTCGCAGATTCACGCAGATTTTGAGAAGAAGAAAAACAAGAAGAAGAGACATAATCCACGAAGGCGCACGAAGGAACACGAAGCAGAGGACGCCGGGGACACGGAAGGTATTGCTTTATACTTTCTTCCTCTGCGTCCCTCCGCGCCCTCTGCGGTTCTGCTTATTTTGTTTTCCCCGCGTCCCCCGTGGTTAAGAAAGATTCTTAATCAGTGAGAATCTGCGAAATCTGTGGATGAGGAAAGGAGGCTACGATGGAAAGAATGGAAATGTTTCCAGTGGAGTTCAAGGCGGCGCGGCAGAGGCAAGAGTTTTATTCGCCGAAGCTCAATGATCGGCTGTTCTGGGTCGTCGGGCTCATTTCGTTGTGGGTCTCACGAAAGCACGGGCGCGCGCCGGAGATAACCGAGGTCTACCGCACCGAGGCGGAGCAGCGGCGAATATATGCGAATGACCCGAACAGGAAATCGGTTCATCAGTTCTGGCGCGGATGCGATATTGTCGTGCGAGGGCTGGGCTCCGCCGCCCACGTCGAGATCAAGGATTTCGTGAACCGGCTGTTTCTCTACGGCAAGCCGGGGCACGAGACGTGTGTGTATCATGATGCGGGAACGGGCTGGCATCTGCATGTGCAAGTGAAGGAATAGAGGCGAAAGGCGAAAGGACAAAGGCGAAAGGGAAATAAAGAGTAAAAAAACAAAGGTCGAAGGCCGAAAGTCAAGAAGGTGGCGAGGAAATGATGCTTCTTCTTTTTTCTTTTCCCTGTGAATCCCCGCGCTCTCCGTGGTTACGGAAATTGTGTAGTTTCTTGAAAATGGCGGTCATGGGGCGGTAAGATGGTAATCGCGAAACGCGGAGGTTTCAAGTTTCAGGTTTCAAGTCTCAGGTTGACAGAAGGCGAAAGAACACGAAATCCCCCTTCGTCCCCCTTTGCAAAGGGGGAAAGGGAAACTGTCCCATAATTCTGTAAGTGCGAATTTATTCGAATGTGCGACGTGGGAAAAGCCCGAAAACATTATGAAATAAATTCGCACCTACGCCGCCTCGGCGGGGCGCCCGTTTGCCAATTATGGGACAATCTCAAGAGAGGGATTTGGGAATCCGAAACATTAGAGCGCATAGAGGTCACAGAGCCGCAATCAAGAAAAAAGGATTCCTTGAACCACGAATGAAAAGCTTATTTTGTCGTTCGCGCGAGGGCAGGAATCCATTAAAGAGCAACGAGTGACACAAATATATTTTGAGAATCACGACGAGAATTCAGCAAATCTGCGGCGAGAAGTACGGAGACAGATGAAAAGAAAAATTCTCTGTGGACTCTGTACTACTCACGTTCGAAATCTTGAATTCTTGTCGTGATTTTCTTTTCTTCTTCTGAATCTGCGTCCATCCGCGTGTATCTGTGGCGAAAAATGTTTTGTGCTTCTTCTTTTCACAAAATCCGTTACTGTGGTTCCCGCTCTGCCTCTTCTTTTCGGTTGCGGCTACGCCGCGCTAGGTGCTCTGTGGCTATTACACTTCTTTGGTTTGGTTGCGGCTTCGCCGCACTATGAAATCTGCGGATAACAACTATGGATATAGAAAAAGGCATACGGCCGCTGGTGGAGGCAATCGGCAGGCTCGGCTTCGCGAGCACGGTCTACAGTTGCGAGGGGCACTTCGGGCAGAAACAAAATGAGCTTTTCCTGCCGACCGCGTATGTGACGTTCAGCATAAGCGATTTGAAGAGCTTCCGGCGCTCGTACGAACGGATGCGCGGCCTTGACGGCATGCTCGGCGCCGCGAGCTTGAGGCTGACATACGACTGCATCCTCGGGCGTTACACGCTCTCGATATGGCCGGAGGAATCTCTCGCAACCCCGATCGACCAGCGCGCCGCAGTCGATTCCGCAATAACCCGGTTGTCGGAAGGAATACGAAGTTATGCGGAGGGGTCAGCGGCATGCGCCAAAGCCAGCGACACAGTTGCGAGCGACACAGTCGCAAGCGACAGAGTCACGAGCAACAGAGTTTTGAGCAATGGCCCGTTCCCGTGCGGCGACTCGCTTCCCCCATGCGCGCTGGTGATTCCTCCGAAGCCGGTGGTGTGTCCGTTCGGAAACAGATAATTGAATTCTTGTCGTGATTTTCAAGAGGATATCCGCACAACTCGTTATTCTTCAATGGATTCCCGCTCCCCGATCAGGTCGAGGACAGGCTCCGCGGGAATGACATTGAAGAGTCTTTGTTCGTGTGATTCGTTGTATTTGTGACATTCGTGATGCCAACTTCTTCTTTTTCATTCGTGGCATTCGCTTTTTCATTTGTGATATTCGCGATCCAAAGTTTCTTCTTTGGTTCGTTTGCGGCTTCGCTGCGCCGAGGCCCTCTGCGCCCCGGGTCTGTGACCCCTCTGCGGTTCCGATTCTTTTTCTTGGACAGCAGTGCATTCCTGTCACGATTTTCTCTTCTTCCTTTTCTTTTCCCAAAATCCGTGTTAATCCGTGTTCATCTGTGGTTAGGAATCCCTCAGGTAGAGGCAAGCGTGCTTGCTTTCTCACTCGCATTGGGATAAAGTTGCGCTGGCGAACTGAAGTACGCCTTTTATTCACCACAAAGGCGCAAAGCCACCAGGAAACAAAAGAAGAAGCAAGGAACCACAGATTACAGACGTGAGTAGTACGGAGGTTGCTGTATCATCTTCTTTTCTTTACCTCTGCGCGTTCTCTGCGCCCTCCGCGGTTAAGCTCTCTTTGGACAGCAGGACCTCGGAATAAAATTATGCGTGAAAATCTGTGTGAATCCGTGGGTGATGAGAGATTCTTCGTCTGTGAGAATCTGCGAAATCTGCGGATAGAAGTTTGTTAATGCAGAGTTTCTTTCTGCAGGAGGCGTCTTATGGTAGTAAAACCTGAACAAATCGGGAAGCCCAAACGGGACATGCTCGGCTACGATGTTCCGATAGAGCTCATCCGACTCATGTTGCTGTCACTGGAAGACATTCTGGAAGAAAACGCCCCGCCCACGCTTCAGATGCTCGGCCGCTCGATTGGCCGCTCTCTCAGCCCGGCGAGCGTCGAAGACATCCCGCGCTTGCTCGCCGAGTTGAAGATTGGCCTCGCCGAGATGACCAGAGATTCCGAGGATATGCTCACAATCCGCCTCAGGGAATGCGTCGGCTGTTCCGGCATGAAAGATTACAACGAGTCGATTTCGCAGTTCGAGCGGGGCCTTCTCGCGGGCATCCTCGAGGCGGCCAGCGGCGCGACCGTGAGCATCAAAGAGACTAAATGTTGCACCCAGAGCCACGGCTTCTGCGAATTCGAAGCTGTGCTGATGAAGTGAGAGATTCCGACTGTCTTCTACGTCGGGGACCACGGGGAACGCAGGGGAAGACGACTTTCAAATCCGGAAGACTCCACCACAAAAGCGCCAAGGCGCCAAGAAAAAACATGGAAGCGCGAGGAACCCGTCGTCAGGACCGACTGATCCGACTTGTTACTCGATGCGGCGAGAACAGCAATTAAGCTCATTAATCAACTCATGCGACGTCTAAAACAAGTGAGTACCCCCCCTGAAGAACGGGGATATTGACACCTACCGGTCCATTATGTATCATGACTCAATAAAGCGAGCACTCACTAGTGGAGGGTTGGCGACTGCCCCAGTGGCAGATTCGTCGCATAACGTTCGAGAATACTCAAATGGACAGGGAAAAGCAGACTCAAATCGAAGGAGTATTTGAGAAGTTCTTGACAAATAGGGTAAAGGGAATAAGAAGGTTAAGGATAAATGACCTCGACATCAATCCATTCCTGCTTAAGATTCTTGCCAGAGAAATGGGTTTAAACAACTCCGGAGCCATCGTTAGATGGCTGGTCAATCAGAGACTGGAGCGCGGCATGGTGACCGCGTTCGGTATCGCATTGCAGGAAGCTGCAAAAGTGTTCTCAGAAGGTACCGGCGTTGAGGGTGCGGATATTCTGAAGACCAAAGGGAGTCGACGTTATCATATTCAGGTGAAAAGTGGTCCAAACACCGTGCCAAAGGACCTTGGCGCCAAGATTGCCGAGCTTCTCCGTTCTGCTCAAAGACGGAACCGCGGATCAGTTGCACTATATGGGATGTGTTACGGCAACAAAGATCGGGTGAGCAGCATTGTGCGAAAATATGTCCAGGAGCAGGGCGGGGTCGATTGGGTTGTCGGCAAGGAATTTTGGGAGTTCATTTCCAACGATCCGCAATGCATTGACCAAATCGTTCAAATAGCTGCTGATGTTGGAGAGCGCTTTAGGGATCCAAAGGGAAAATCCCTCTCTGAAATCCTCGATATAAAAATTGCTGAATTGACGGAAGAATTCGAACAAAGGTACGGCAATACAGGCCCACAAATGTGGGGCAGTCTTCTTAGACATAACTCCTAACTATTATGCAATTTATTGAGAAAGATTTTCCGGTAGAGTCTCTCAATCCTGTTGCCATGTCGGAAGGCAATGCGAAGAAACCTGTTTATCAGATTCACAAATGGTGGGCACGTCGCCTTGGAAGCGTTTTTCGCATGATAACCTTAGCGACGTTTACAAGCGCTAATTCCTCCGTAAACGATGTCTGGAAAATATTCTGCAATTCGGCCAGACTCAGCGGAAAGATCGTGCTGGACCCGTTCATGGGCGGGGGAACCAGCATTGTCGAGGCTTTACGGCTGGGCTGTAAAGTGATAGGGGTCGACGTCAATCCAGTCGCATGGTTTGTGACAAAAAAAGAGATAGAACCGGTAGATTTGAGAGAATTGGATGAGGCCTTCCTGGAACTGGAAAAGAAGGCAGGTAAGTTTATAAGGAAATATTATCAAACAAAATGTCCGCAGGGGCATCAGGCTGAAGTCATGTATTTCTTTTGGGTTAAGACTGCCCCATGCAAATATTGTGGCTCAATGACAAGAATATTCCCAAACTACGAACTATCCAAACGAGATGGCTCCGATATTGTTTTCTGTCCAAGATGTCTTGAAATTACCGAGACAGGCAAATACCTAGCAGAAACGACGTGCAACCGTTGCAAGCACGTATTCGATCCCCACAAAGGGGTAGCGGAGCGGGGATTCTTCTACTGCGGGAGCTGTGGTGAACGACAGAGGATTCTCGATTCGGTCGAAGTCAAGGGAGGAAAACTGGATGTAGAGCTTCACGCTTTAGAAGGATATTGTGAGGTCTGCGGGCGCTTTTTCAAGCGCACAGACGAACACGACCTTTCCTTATTAAAGAAAGCAAGAAAGGATTTCAGTCGATTGAGGAAAGGGTTGTTAATTCCCCAAGAAGCCATTCCAACAATAGGCAGGAGTGATCCACGCCCTGTGAACCATGGCTATCGATATTTTTGGGAGATGTTCAATGAGCGGCAATTACTCTGTTTGGGGTACCTGTTAAAAGAGATTACAGAGATACGAGACCCAAATATTCGCGAGTTAATGCTCATAGCTTTCTCTGACTGTTTGGACGCAAATAATATGTTTTGCAAATACGAGGTAAGTTGGCACAAAATATCTCTTTTCTTCGGCCTTCATGCATACCATCCCATCGAGCGCCCAACAGAAAACAATGTCTGGGGCACACAATTTGGAAGATGTACTTTCGTCAAATGCTTTGAGAAGGTGAGAAGAGGGAAACAGTTCTGCGTGAGACCATATGAGCGATTACCCAAAGGGGAGGCAGGGAGATTTACTCAGCATACCGATGGAGAGAAAATAGTGGGTCATCTCGTCGAGAGCTTTGATCGTCTGGTTGAAAACCAGCATGGCTCGATTCTTCGTTGTCAGAGTTCAGAAAATTTATCCTTTGTGCCGGACCAATCAGTGGACGTGGTCATAACTGATCCACCGTATTTCGACAACGTCCAGTACTCGGAACTTGCTGATTTTTTCTACGTATGGCTCCGACTGGCTCTTAAAGACAAGTATCCATGGTTCACGCCATCCCTATCAAGTAGACCGGATGAGATTGTTCAGAATGATAAACTCGGAAAGACGACAGAGGTTTTTCAGAAAGGACTCTCCGCAGTCCTCTCAGAGTGCAATCGTGTTCTCAAGGACGAAGGAATGCTCGTCTTCACTTTCCATCATAACAAGCTCTGGGCGTGGAAAAGTATTGGCGAAACCCTATTGGAAAGTGGTTTTTACGTCTCAGCAAGTCCAATCGTCAGATCCGAGGGTAAGAGCGGATTCCATTCGAGCGAGGGAAACATAAGATACGATTGTATTCTGGTGTGTCGGAAGCGGAGTGATGAGCGTAGCGAAATAAAGTGGTCAGATTTGAAGATGCGCATTCTGACGGACGCCATCTATTGGACAAAGAGGACGATGGCTTCAGGCATGCCGGTAACTAAGGCGGACGTGTTTACGATACTGATGGGAAAAACCTTAGAACACTGCACGAAAAGCGTGCCCCTCACAACTCATGGCGGAAAGTCGGTCGGTCTCTCGGAAGCGCTTGATGACGTTAGAGAACTCTCCGAAAGGGTGGCGGAAGATGGCCAGATTGACGGCATGTCTCTTCCAAAACGAAGCGCGAAAAAGATAGAACAACTCTCCCTTTTTGTGATGGAATCAAGAGCCAAATACGGAAACAACAATTCTCCGTAAATTTGTCAAGTGGCAAAGGCATCGAGCCTAACCAATATTCCCATTCTGATTCCGCTTCCGTTAGCAATAAATTCACTCTCGCATTTTCGCTGATCATTCTCCCTCCTGCTTCTTCTTGGGCGTCTGCAAAAAGATGTGTCACGAGGCGACCTATGCGGCCTAACGAAAGTCCGGTTGTCCCGCTGTTCATATGGTATAATCAGCTCGTGAGAGTGATGAGCCGTGTCTCAACTGTTCGTCCGCGGCGGATAAGGCCTCTTCTTTATGATCTTTGCGCCTTCGTGACTTGGTGGTGAGAATTTCTTTTTCTTGGGTTTTGAAAAATGCGAACTATTAAGCTCGTCTTGCAATACGACGGCGGCGAATACGCCGGATGGCAGGTGCAGGATAACGCCACCACGATACAGGAACTGGTCGAAGGCGTGCTCACGACCGTGCTGCGGGAGAAAATCCGCGTCTCGGCCGCGAGCCGCACCGATTCCGGAGTTCATGCGCTCGCCAATGTGGCCGCGTTCAAAACAGCCAACCCGTTTCCGCTGCACAGGTTGCGCCGCGCGCTTAACGGAATCCTGCCACCCGACATCCGCGTGACTGAAATCGGCGAAGCGGAGGCAGGATTCGTTCCGCGATACGCGAAAGAGAAGACGTATCGTTACACGCTCGCATGTGGGGAGAGCCTCAGCCCTTTCCAGAGGCGTTATGCGTGGCACGTTCGCGAAAGGCTCGATTTCGACGCGATGCAGAAAGCGGCCGAAGCATTCATCGGCGAGCACGATTTCACGTCGTTCACGGCGGCGGGCGGCGGCGAGAAGACGCACATTCGGGAAATCTACCGGTTCGATTTCGGCCATGGCGGATTCGTGAACACGTGCATTGACGATGAAGAAATCTATCATTTCGACATTGCCGCAAACGGGTTTCTGTACAAGATGGTGCGGAATATTATCGGAACGCTCGTGGAGGTGGGGCGGGGCAAGACTTCGGCCGAAGAGATACCGAGAATCATCGAGGCGAAGGACCGCGCACTTGCCGGACCGACCGCGCCGCCGCACGGGCTGTGCCTATTATGCGTCAAGTACTAAGAAGATTCACCACAAAGGCACAAAGTCACCAAGAAAAGAAGCGGCATCGGGGAATCCACAGCGGATTTCACCGATTGGGGAGAAGAAGAAAAAGAGGCATCTTAGCCACAGATGCACACGACTGGACACAGATTTTAGGAAAAAGAAGAGGAGGAAATCGCGACAAGAATTCACGATTCTGACAGTGAGCGGTGCAGATGAACGCGGATTTGGAGGGAAAAGAAAAAAAGTCACGATGAAGGTGAAGAACGCGAAATCCCCCTTCGTCCCCCTTTGCAAAGGGGGAAAGAGGGGGATTTGGAAATCCGTGAAAATCCGTGTGAATCCGTGATAATAAAGGATTCTTTGTCTGCGTGAATCTGAGAAATCTGCGGATTCCTGCCTTTTCGACTTTGTGGTGAATGGAAGTTTTTCGTTTCAAGTCTTACCGATGGGGGACTGAGAATGGTTGAACAATCGAAAACACCGGTTATCGGCATCTCGACGTGCATTGATGTGGGCTTGCGAATAAATCCGGAACGCACTTACCAATATCTCGAAATCTCATACGCTGACGCAGTTGCCGAAGCCGGCGCTGTTCCGATAATCGTCCCGTACGTGTGCGACACGTCGTTGTATACGAAAGTGCTCGACAGAATCGACGGTCTGATTATGACCGGGGGCGAGGACTTGCCGTCCAACGTCCCGGGCGAGGAGCCGGAGGTGTCGCTGCTATTGACCCCCGAGTGCCGGATAACACAGGATCGCGCGTTGCTCGAAGGAGCGCTCGCGCGCAAGATGCCGTACCTCGGCATTTGCTACGGCATGCAGTTTCTCAACCTCCATTTCGGAGGCACGTTGTTCTATGACATTTCCCATCAACTAACTGAGGCTGCGAATCACCGACCCGGCGACATGGCGCACAGGCACATTGTTAAGCTGCAAGAAGGCACACGGCTCCGACGCATCGCGGGCGCGGAGGAAATCAGTGTCAACACGAGTCATCATCAGGCGGTGCGCGACGTCGGGGCGGGCCTGAAACTCGCGGCGGCGTGCGACGACGGCGTAATCGAAGCGATTGAATCGAGCGGCGATACATTTATGATCGGGATACAATGGCATCCTGAAAAAATGGCCGACAATAACCGGCGGAAGATATTCTCGGCGTTTGTGGAAGCATGCAAAGAATATGGGGCGAGAGGGTAGAAGATGTTTTTATTTCGGATTTCGGATCTCGGATTTCGGATTCTAGATTCCTTTTTTTATTCATTCATCATTCATCATTCATCATTCAGTATTCGCTCCAGATCAATCCGCAATCCGCAATCCGCAATCCGCAATTTTCTGATGCCTTTCTGTCTTGGCGCCTTGCTTTTCCTCCCCTCTTGCGGCCGTGTTCCGCGCGATTACTCGACGCTCTCATTGACGCTTCCGCAGGAACCGACCAGTCTCGACCCCGCCATGATCGTTGACGTCTCCGGCGGCTCGGTGGCAGCGAAGCTCTTCAACGGGCTTGTGAAATTTGACAATAAGATGAGGGTTGCGCCGGACGTTGCGGCAAGCTGGCGGCTTTCCGATGACGGCCTCGAATATACATTTACTTTGCGGCCCGACGTTTTGTTTCATAACGGGCGCCGGCTCACCGCGCAGGACGTGAAGTATTCATTCGAGCGCGTGCTTTCCCCGAAAACAGGCTCGCGCCGCAAATGGCTCTTCGAGCCGATTCTCGGCGCGCGAGAGTTCATGGAGGGCCGCGCATCGGAGGTCCGGGGCATCACTGTGATTGATGACCACACCCTCCGCATCGTCCTCGAAAAGCCGCTGGCGGTGTTCCTCGAGTTTCTCGCGATGCCGAACGCATATATAGTCCCGCGCGAGGAAGCCGAGCGGTGGGGCAAGGATTTCTCCGACCACGTGGTCGGCTCAGGCCCATTTTCGCTCGAGGAGTGGAGGCACGACGAGCTTCTGAGGCTCGCGCGCAATGAGCGATATTTCGGCGAGACCCCGCGCGTCGAGTCAATCACGTATCGCGTGCTCCCCGAGGACTTCACGCGCGTCGCTGAGTTCGAGGCGGGCAATCTCGATATCATCGAAGTCCCCGCCGCCGAGTTTGCACGGCTCTCGGCTGATCCCGTTTGGGGAAACCGAATGCAGTCCCGCGTCGGCCTGAATATCTATTATGTGGGCTTCAATTGCCAGAAAGCGCCTATGAGTGATCCCGCCTTTCGTCGGGCCGCCAACCTCGCAATTGACCGCCGGAAAATTGCAGCCGTCACGTTACAGGGGCAGGCGCAGCCAGCGGTCGGGCCGATCCCTCCAGAACTCGCCGGTCGCGATGCCGCGCTGGCGGGATACGGTTACGAGCCGGAACGAGCGCGCGAGTCTCTTCTCTCTCTCGGCAAGGCGGCGAAGCGTCCCTTGAAGCTCTATCAGAGCGCTGACCGGCGCGCCCTCGAGATAACCGAGGCCATCCAATACTATCTCGAAAAAGCGGGGCTTGATATACAAATCGTCCAGCTCGAGTGGACAGCGTTCAAACAGGCCGTCAACGACGGAGAGGCCGACCTGTTCCTGCTTTCGTGGTATGCCGACTATCCCGATGCCGAGAATTTTCTCTTTCCGGTGTTTCATTCATCGAATTGGGGGGCGTCGGGCAACCGCTCCTTCTATCGCAATCCGTCCTTCGATGCGCTCATCGAACAAGCTCAACGCGAAATCAACCCACAGCGCCGCACGGCTCTCTATGGCGAGGCCGAAGCGACGATCGTAAATGACGCGCCGTGGGTGTTCCTTTGGCATCGGACGGATTTCTTTCTCGCGCAGCCGTGGGTGGCGGGCTTTACGCCGCCTGCGATATACAACGCCGACAAGGGAACCGGCGTCGCAATTTCGCGCCAGCAAGACGAAACGCCGCGCCGCGCGTCCGTGGCCGGGTGGCTTCTTCTCGCGCCCATCGCGGCGGTGTTCGTCGCCGGGCTCGGCTACCTTGTGCTCAGGCCGGCGCTTCTTCCGTTCGCTGCCCGAAGACTCCTCTTCGCGATTCCAACGCTGCTTGGCGTGGCCCTGATCGTGTTCGCCATCCTGAAACTTGCGCCGGGCGACCCCGCGCTTGCGATGGTGGGCGAGCGGGCCGACGCCGCCACGATCGAACAGATTCGGCGCGACCTGGGATTGAATGAGCCTCTACCCGCCCAGTTCTTCAGATATCTTGTCCTCATTGGAAAAGGCGAGTTGGGCCGCTCATACTATACAAACCGGCCTGTCGCGCTCAGTCTGGTCGAGAAGTTTCCGAACACGCTAAGACTCGCGGGCGCGGCCATAGTCGTTTCGATACTTCTGGGAATGACCCTTGGAATAATCTCGGCAGTTAAACACAACACTCTTGTTGACAGATTCTTCGGTATTGTTTCGGTCCTGGGCATATCGACGCCCGTGTTCTGGATGGCGCTCTTGCTCGTGCTCGTATTCGCGTATAAGCTCGACTGGCTTCCGCCCTCCGGCATGGGCAACGGCGCGCTCGCCTACATCGTGCTGCCAGCCATCGCCCTCGGAACAAACTCAGCGGCGTTCATCGCGCGGGTTACGCGCTCGAGCATGCTCGAGGTCATGTCGCAGCCTTTCATTACAGCGGTGAGGGCGAAAGGGGTGTCGCCGATGGCCGCGGCGCTCAAGCATGCGCTTCGCAATGCGCTCATACCGATCACAACGCTCATCGGAATCGATATGGGCAGCTACCTGAACGGCTCGGTGCTGACCGAAACGATATTTGGATGGGACGGCGTGGGCAGATACGCAATGACGGCCATACTGAAACATGATTACCCTGTGATTCTCGGGACGGTGCTTCTCGGCTCAGTCGTCTTTGTGGTGGTCAACCTGCTCGTGGATTTGTTTTATGCGGTGATCGACCCGCGGATAAGCTTCAAGGAATAAGGTAAAAGGTAAAAGGGCAAAGGTATAAGAGATAAAACCAAGGGGAAAGGGCTAGAAGGGGAAAAGGCGAAAAGGGACTCTCTCGCAATTCTGTAGGTGCGAATTTATTCGCACGCACAATATGGTAAGAGCCAGAAACGATTATGCGAATAAATTCGCACCTACAGAATCAGCGCGCGCTTGCTGCTTTCAGGAAAGTCACGGAAGGAGGCCTGATTGACTTTCTTTCGCAAAAACAAACTCGCGGCTTTTGCAACCATCGTCTTGGCCATGGTCGTTCTTGCCGCGCTTGTCGGCCCGATTATTTGGCCGTATGCGCCGAACGAGGTGAATCTCGACGAAGCGCTATCGCCGCCCGGGCCGAAGCACCCGTTCGGCGCTGACAACCAGGGCCGCGACGTGCTTGCGCGCACTCTCGCTGGCGCCCGTATCTCGCTGGGAGTCGGGGTGGCCGCCACTGTGCTCTCGCTCCTCATCGGGACAACGTTTGGGCTGTTGGGCGGTTTCTTCGGTCGGCCCATCGACTCCGTTGTCGTCGGTTTCACCGACGTGACGCTCGCTTTCCCGAGTCTCCTCCTCGCCATCGCAATAAGTGTGGTCATGCCGCCGGGACTGGCGACGGTCTTCGTCGCACTCTCGCTGGTCGGCTGGCCCACTTTCGCGCGGCTCACACGGAGCGTTGTGTTCTCGATCAAGCAGACCGAATATTTCACCGCCGCCACAGCGACCGGCTGCCCGAACCTGCGGCTTATCGTCCGACACACTCTTCCCAACTGCATTCCGATTTTGATTGTGGCGGCAAGCTTGCGGATGGGTGGATTCATGCTCGGTGAAGCGGCGCTGAGTTTTCTGGGTGTGGGCATCCAGCCTCCGACAGCCTCTTGGGGGTCGATGATAAGTTATGGCCGCGATTTCCTGCATTCCGCCCCATGGGTCACCCTCTTCCCTGGCATAGCAATTGCTCTTACGATAGTCTCGATGAATATTCTCGGCGATTCACTCCGCGACTACCTTGACCCGAGAATGAGAATATAGCTGGGGAAGTCGACTCGATACAAGGTTCGTATCTCTTTTTGTCACTGATACTTACGAATACGGGCCCGGCTTCGAGGCGGCATAAAACCGTCTGGCCTTCGAGCCGAAAAGACAGCGACACAATTTGTCCGAGATGATTTCGAAAATGTCGGAGCGGGAAGATATTTCCCACGAAAGGGGTTTCCAATATATAATGTTGTCTCCTCTAACTGTGAAAGGAAGGATTTATCGGCAATGGTCATTACGAGGGAGCAAAGCAATCTCTCTTTTTGGGCTTTATCCCTTTCGCCTTTGACCTTTCGCCTTTCGCCTTCCTTAGGAGCGCCTGGCCCCTCTTCTCGGGGTTAATTGTGGGAGAAAGGTACCAGTTCGGTTTTTGCCTTTTGCCTTTTTTACTTTCCTAGGAACACGCCGTATAGCCGGAAGCCCTGCAATGAATGTTTTGGGGAGGTAGCAATCGATGCCGAAGGAGAAAATCTTGGTAGTGGAGGATCAGGCAAGCTTCAGGGAGTTCTTACAGATAAGCCTGACGAAGCTTGGGTTCGACGTGGCCACTGCGCTCACCGGCAAAATGGCGCTGGCCAAGGCGAAGGAATATGAGCCGGACCTGATATTGCTCGATGTAATGCTTCCCGACACGGACGGCTACGAAATATGCCACGAGCTCAGGGAAGTACCTGAGATGTCGTTGATCCCAATCATTTTCGTCTCGGCGGTGAGCACCGACAAACACATTCAGAAGGCGATGGCCGCGGGAGGCACCGACTACGTGGTCAAGCCGCTGAGCGTGGAAGACGTGAAATCGCTCGTCACCCGCTATCTCGGATAATGATCTCCCCGTGAGAAGACCTCTCGTCTGGCTTCTGGTCTCCCTGATGTCCGGGGCGGCGGCCGCATCTCTGTTTCAGCCACCCTTCTATCCTCTTCTCTTCGCATTCCTGTCTGCGTGGCTCAGCGCCAATCTCTTTATCATTCTCAAGAAGCGAAGGCCGGGCGCAATCTGCGTTTTATCCGCCACTTTTTTCCTGGGGGCCTGCACATATCTCGTGAAGGATTTTGCGGCAGAGATTCCTGACGAATTAGCGCTGCATTACACCTCGGGCCGAGCGGTCACCGCCACGCTCACGGGGATTGCTTCCCAGGTCCGCCCGACAGCGGACGGTCAGCGCGTCACGTTCATGCTCGATGTCGAAACAATCGAGTACGACAATCAGGCAGGTGACAATTTATTCTCAGACCTGCCGGTAAGCGGCCGGGCGCAGGTGAGCTGGCGGGAGCCGTCCTGCCGAATCGAGCCGGGCCAAAGAATTACAGTTAAGGGCAGGCTGAGCCCTGCCCGAGGATTCAAGAACCCGGGTGTGTTCGACTACGAACGATTCATGCACCGGCGGGGAGTTTTCACGAAACTCTTCGCGCAGGGGCCCGGCGCAGTAACCGTTCAAAGCAAGGGCGGACTCAACTGGGCTCTGCGATTACGGGAATATGTCCGCCGGGAGAGCCTCGAAATAATCAGCCGCTCGACCCGAACGCCCGAGACACGTGCTTTTGCAGCGGCCATGTTGCTCGACGAGCGAAGCTTTTTGACAAAGGAGATGAACGATTGGTTCAGGCGAACCGGCACGTTTCATGTAATTTCAATTTCGGGACTGCACGTCGGATTGGTCTATCTGATTGTATCGTTGGCCCTCACGCCGCTGCCCTTAGGGCCGAGAACGCGGGTCGGCGTCGCGATTCTTTTCGTGTGGCTCTATGCGTTCATCACCGGCGCGAGTGTGCCTGTGATAAGGTCGGCGATAATGCTCACACTCGTGCTGGCCGAGTATTATCTCGCAAGGGAAAGCGATTTTCTGTCTGCCATCGCGCTCGCGGCATTCGCCATCGTCGCGTTTGACCCGCTCGTGATTGACGACATCAGCTTCCAGCTTTCGTTTCTGGCCGTTGTGCTCCTGTGCACGTTCGAGCCGTTCTTCTCAAACAGAATTTCTCCGTTGATACAGCAAAAAGTGGAAGGAATTCCCGGGGCGCTGTTGAACAAGCTGGCGCTGACACTCTACGCGTCGCTCGTGGTCGGGATTGGTATGAGCCCCGTCGTCGCCTACCATTTCAATCAGGCCTCTCTCGTGTTTCCGATCGCCAACCTTATCGTCATACCGGTGGTTTCACTCGTGTTGGCGTCCGGATTCGCCTGTCTTCTCGTCGGATTCCTATGGCTCAAAGCGGCGGCAGCGCTGGGTCTTCTCATCGAAGCCTTCTCCTGGATCGCCTTCGGAACCGTGAGACTATTCTCGATGATTCCTGCGAGTTCGATAACGGTATCGTCACCGCCGCTGTGGGTTCTCGGGCTGGAGGCGTTTGCGATTATGCTCATGTGGTGGCGTGGCAGACCTCTGCGAAAAGTCGCGGTTTTTGCAATCGTTGCTTCGGCCACCGTCTTGACCGCATTCGTTCCGAGCCGATTTGACGGCGACGGACTTCGCGCGACTTTCCTCGACCTCGGCGACGCCGACTCATGCCTGATTGAATTCCCCGGCGGCCACACAATGCTTGTTGATGCAGGCTTTGCCACTCCATACCTTGACTGCGGCGAAAGCGTGATAGCTCCCTATCTCAGGAAGAAGAGAATCAACACGCTCGACACGCTTGTGCTCACGCATCCTGATGCCGATCATATAGGCGGCGCTCCGTATCTCATAC
>CAYVDS010000068.1:0-5271 GCA_964450145.1 uncultured bacterium | reverse complement strand
GGCACGAGCCGCTTCTGATGACATGACGGATGCCTTTCTGCGGATTCTCGAGCACGCAAAGGAACAAAAACTTCCCGTGACGCGGACCAGCGCGGGTGATGTTCTCTGGGACGCGGACGGAGTCCGCGTCGAGACCCTTAGTCCGCCGCCGAACTGCTCGTATCAGGTCTTTTCGGACAACGAGGCCTCAGTTGTTCTCCGGATTACTTATGGCGAGACGAGCTTCCTGCTTCCTGCCGACGCCGAGAAAAAGGCGCTTCGTCTCATATGCGATTCCGGCCGCGCACTCGGGAGCCGCGCCTTGAAAGCGCCGCACCACGGTCTGGCGAGCGGGTTTGACGCGAGATTCGTCGGGATGGTCGGGCCGGAACTCATCGTAATTTCCGGAGAAGACCGCCGGGCTCGTGGACCTGCGAGCCGACACTCCGGCTCGCCCGCCGGTGGTCGAGCCTCGCGATATGCTCGCTTATGTAAGACCGTCCTGTCCACGCATGACTGCGGCGCAATCGTTATCGAGAGTGACGGCCACGGACTTACGACAAGGCCGACGAGGCGGTCTCACGCAACTCTGTTTTGATGCGGGCCGCCAATTCGGGGACACCATGCCGCATGGTGTCCCCGAATTGGCCCAGAACCCAAAACTCTGCGTCGCCGCGCGGCCTCCTTCCGCTTTTTCCCCCTATGCCGTTCCCTTTCATCTTTCGTCTTGACCCTTTCATCTCTTTCAGGTTGCATTGCCACTTGCCTGTTGTTATAATGTGTTCGCACCGCGCGTCCGGAAGGAAAACAGGGGCGCATTTGCGGAAGTTTGAAGAAAGAAGCAGCACTTTTTCATTCTGAGCATTCGACCCCGGTTAGGACGGGGTCCCGCGGATAACAAACTGGCGGCAGCAGACAACTTATCATTCCCGCAAAGCATGCCCTTGACCGCGATCGGGGGGCGGGAATCCATTCAGCATGCGATCCGGAGACGAATCTGGATTCCCGCCTTCGCGGGAATGCAGCAACATATTCTGGTTTTTGGTTTTAACCAGGAACCAAGAACTAGGAACCATGAACTAGTTTCTTGGGAGATTCTCCGACAGTTCCCAAGTCAGAACCGCTAAAACCACGGGAGAAAACGCCATGAAACAAGGCTGTCGAACAAGCCTGCTCATACTCCTGCTCATCGGTGTCGTCTTCACAATGGGGATGCTTGCTATCCTGATATTCGTCTCGCACGGCGGAGGTCAGACATTTGCGCTGCCGTCGCGCGAGAGTGTGGCCGTCATCGAAGTCGTGGGCCCCATCTTCGACATTGAAGAGCCCATGAAGCAGTTGGAATCCTACGTGGAAAATTCATCGGTGAAAGCGCTCGTCATTCGCGTGGACAGCCCGGGCGGCGCGGTTGCGCCCTCGCAGGAGATGTTTGAGGAGATGAAGAAGGCGAAGGTGAAAGGCAAGAAGATCGTCGTCTCGATGGGATCGGTCGCGGCCTCCGGCGGCTATTATGTGGCGTGCGCGGCTGACGAAATATTCGCGAATCCGGGAACAATAACAGGCAGCATAGGCGTCATCGCCGAGTTCCCGAATATCGAGGGCCTGATGAACAAAATCGGGATAAGATTTGATACAATCAAGAGCGGCAAATTCAAGGACACCGGCTCGGTCTTTCGTCCGATGACTCCCGAGGAACAACAACTCATACAGGAGATGCTCATGGACGTCTATGAGCAGTTCGTCGAGGCGGTCGCCGACAGCCGCAAGATGTCGATTGAAGAAGTAAAGAAGTACGCCGACGGCCGCGTGTTCAGCGGGCGGCAGGCGCTTGAATACGGCTTTGTGGACGCGCTCGGCACGCAGAACGACGCGATCAAGCGGGCGGCTCAACTGGCGGGAATCAAGGGCGAGCCGCGCGTGATCAAGAAAAGCAAGCGCCGATTCCCCTTCGGCGGATTCGCGGAAGAAATGCTGCGCCAATATTTTCCGTCGGCCCAGCCTGCATACGCCCCCGTGTTGTACCTGCTTCGATAAACGGGTTTTGTTATGAGCGACATGGAGTACGACGAGGAAGTTCAAGACTCGAGCCCTCAGCCGCAAGAGACGCGCATCCGCTACTACGACGGCAGCATGAGCGCCTACTTGAAGGAGATATCGCGCCAGCCCCTCTTATCTTATGAGGAGGAACGAGAGCTTGCCAGACGCATGGAAAAAGGGGACCCGGAAGCGCGCAAGAAACTGATAATCGCGAACCTGAGGCTGGTCGTCAGCGTAGCCAATAAATATCTGCACTACGGCCTGCCGCTGCTCGACCTGATCGAGGAAGGCAATCTCGGGCTGATCAAGGCCGTCGACAAGTACGATTATAAGAAGGGCTATAAGTTCAGCACGTATGCCACATGGTGGATACGCCAGGCGATTTCCCGTTTCCTCGCGAATTATGGACGCACCATCCGAATCCCTGTCTACATGACCGAGCACGTCATCAAATACAAGCAGGCGTCTCAGCGGTTGTACAAGGAGTGGGGCCGCAAGCCGACGATCGAGGAGATTGCGAACGAGCTCGATATCTCTCCGCAGGAAGTCGCCGAACTGCACAAGTACTCGCAGAAGATAACGTCCCTCGAGACGGCCGTCGGCGCCGAAGATGGAGCCGAACTGGGCGACCTCATCGAAGACACTCAATCTATCGACCCGGTCGATCTCGTCGCGAAGGTATTCCGCGACCAGAAGCTCATGCAGATGCTGAACCAGTTGACGCAGCGCGAGGCCGATATCCTTCAATTCCGCTATGGCCTCGTCGACGGCGACCCGCACACGCTCAAGGAAACCGGCGACCGTTTCGGGCTCACGCGCGAGCGGATACGCCAGATCGAGGCAAAAGCCCTCAAGAAATTGAGGAAACTCATTGGCCAGAGCAAAATCGACTTCGAGGAGTTTTGACAATCCGCGTTTATCGGGGACACAATGAGGCATCGCAGCTAATCCGGGGACACCTTGCCGCAAGGTGTCCCCGGATTAGCGTCCATCACTGGGCAATATGATATAACACGCGGGAGGATTCATGGACGAAAAACTGAAAAAGGCGATACGGAGCATTCCCGATTTTCCGAAGAAAGGCATACTTTTCAGAGATATCACCACGCTCCTCAAGGATAAGAAGGCATTCGCCGACGCTATCAACCTGCTGGCGTCGCGCCATAAAGGAAAGGGCATCGACAAGATTGTCGGAATGGAGTCGCGCGGATTCATTCTGGGCGCGCCGATGGCGTACCTGCTCGGGGCCGGCTTCGTGCCCGTACGCAAGAAAGGCAAGCTTCCCGGCGAATCGTACAAAGCGAGCTATCAACTCGAATACGGGACCGATCATCTCGAGATTCACAAGGACGCGATCGTACCGGGCGAGAACGTGCTCATCGTTGACGACCTGCTCGCCACCGGCGGGACTGCCGTCGCCACAATCGAGCTTGTGAAGAACTTCAATGCGAAAATCAGCGGACTCGATTTCCTCATAGAACTCGAGGACCTCGGCGGCCGTAACAAACTCAAGAGCTTCGATGTCTTTTCTTTGATCAAGTTTTGAGATGCAACCACAGCGGATTTCACGGATTGCACGGATTTGAATAGTGAGCGCAGACTTCGCATCAGCTTCTTGGACAAATATCTGATTTGATGTATAATAACTGCGTAGGGGCGAAGCTTGGGAACGAGATGATTCGTTCTCTTCTTTTTGTCATTGCGAGCAGAGCGAAGCAATCTCTTTGTTTCTTTGGTTTCTCTCTTCTCCTTTCAACCAGAAACCGGAAACGAGAAACCTGAAACTCCGCGCCTTGCGCGGCTCCCTTTCGCCCTTCCCTTTTCTTAGTGGGCCCGTAGCTCAGGTGGATAGAGCAGCGGTTTCCTAAACCGCGTGTCGCCGGTTCAAGTCCGGCCGGGCCCTCCATTTCTTTTATCCGCAGATTTCGCTGATTCTCACTGATTGTGGGTTTTTGCCACGAAAGAACACGAAATTCACGAAATCTTTGATCTTCTTTTCGTGGGTTTCGCGCCATTTCGTGGCTCCAGTCTTTAGTTCGTCGATGGGTTTTCCTCATCCAGCAGTACACTGGATATTGATTCGAAAACTTCGCCGGAGAGTCTTTTCAGTCTCGCTCTTTTCAACCTTTGTGCCTAGGTGTCTTGGTGGTGAGATTCTGGCATGGTTTATCGGCGTTCATCGGCGGTCAGAACCTTTTCAGGTCGCTCTTGTGGAAGGTCCACTCGGGGGTGAGAAGCGATTCGCCGAAATCCAACTCGTACCAGGGGTCCAATTCCGCGTTTGCCGGGTTTCGCAGAACGTGCATTTCCTGGGCGGGCATATAGCTCTGGGCCAGAAGAAAAAACTTCTTCCCGTTCTGACGATGTATAACCATAACCATGTCCACGACGATTACCGCATGGCCCGGATGGCCTCCCTGTATGAACACGTCGCCGATTCTCATCTCGCTCGGGTCAACGACCCCATTCAATTCCCTGCTCAAAGAATAAGAACCGGCATAGGTGAACACCGTATCGAGGTAACTCCTGAATGCCTTGTACGACGCATCCCGCCGGCTGGATTTGACCCATGTAACGCGATTGCTCTCTATGACGGGCCGGTAGCCTTCAACCCATCGTGTGTATTCGGCCCGATGGCCGCTCGTAAAGTTGAAGTGGATTGCGTCGTAATCGCCGATGGAGCTAAGATACTCGGCGCGAAGACGGATAATCGCGTCCGCGCATTGCTGGAGATTCCTGCTGCCAACGTCCATGTCAACGACGGCGACATGGGCGTCCTGGTTGGCCTTCGGGCGGCCATTGAAAAGGTGAACAGGAGGCCTTCCTTTCTTGAGCTGCAAATGGGTGAGCCAGTGCTCGAAACTGCCCTCGGTTGTCGGTGCTCTCCGATATCCCTCGGGAGGCGATATCCGGTTCACTATGGCCTCGGCTGCGTCATACTCCGCCAGCCACGGATACGCCCCGTTTTGAGCAAACCCTGAGTTGGACAGGAGCATACTAAACAGGAGCGCCATGAGCCCGACGAAGATACCTCTCACCGCTCTTTCACCCTCTCCTCTCGCCTCGTTCAATTCGTGATCCATATCTTTCTCCTGGATTAATTCTTCTTGGTGTCCTTGGTGATCTTGGTGGTGAGACTCTCCCTTTCGCCGTTCGCCTCTTCTGACCATAAACCATGTACCGACCTCCCATACCTCCCATATTGACAACTCCCCACTCATGTGATATAAATAGCATAGAGCGGTAAGCCCTTCC
>CAYVDS010000067.1:4528-23658 GCA_964450145.1 uncultured bacterium | reverse complement strand
GACCCACGTACGTCACGTCCACGTTCACTTTTCTATAGAGTTCTTCCTCGAACGGAAATATGACAATCATTTTGTCCACGAGCCGCGCTATCTTATGAATCCGTCCCGGCCTCCACGCCCATATTTGCGGACTTATGTAATAAGCGACAGGGATGCCGAGCTTTTTCGCAGCCGCCGCAAGCCTTAAGTTGAATCCCGGATAGTCCACGAGCACTAGCGCGTCGGGCCGATTTTGCCGCAGATACTCGGTGGTTTCAGCGAGCAGCCTGCGGAAGAACGGTAATTTCGCAACGACCTGAACGAACCCCATCACCGCGACGGCGACGAGGTCCGCCCGCAGGTCGCAACCGGCCTGCTGCATTCTTTCTCCGCCCAGCCCTTCTGCGCGCACGCCCGGCATCACAGTCCTCATTGCGCGAACAAGGTTTGCGGCGTGTTTGTCGCCAGAGGCCTCTCCAGCGACTATGAATATTCTTCGCTGTTTCATCCGTATTTCTTGCTACGCATAACGTCCACGATGCAGGCAGCGAGCGCGAGCGCCTCGCGGCCGTCGCGACCTGACACCGCTGGAGGACAGCCGCTGAGCACGCTTTCAGTAAACGCTTGTATCTCAAGTTTGAGCGGCTCTTCTTTTTCGACGCGGATTTCGTCCACAATCAACGTCTCGGGCAGCGTCTCGAGATTGTTCCAGTCGATCGGCCCCTTCTTAAGGTGATAGCACTTGATCTCCTGGGCCGCATAGTCGAGTGAAAAATACGTGTACGGCTGAAAGATGCGTATCTTGCGCATAGGTTCAGTCGATATGCGGCTTGCGGTGATATTGACCACGCACCCGTTACGGAAGCGAAGCCGAGCATTCGCGATGTCCTCGTGTTCGGACACGAGCGGCACTCCTACGGCGTCAATCACCTGCTCGACCGGCGATTCGAGTAAACTGAGAATTATGTCGAGGTCATGTATCATCAGGTCCAGAACCACGTCCACGTCACAGCCGCGAGGCGTGAAAGGCGCGAGCCGATGGGATTCGATGAACACCGGCATGGTTATTCGTTCGCGCAGGGTCTGCACTGCGGAATTGAACCTCTCGAGATGCCCGATCTGCAGCGTGACTCCGTTCCGCTCCGAAAGCCGGATGAGCTCGTCCGCCTCGGCCACTGTGGCGGCTATCGGCTTTTCGAGCAGCACATGTTTCCTGTTCTTGAGAAAGAACTCAGTCACCTCAAAATGTTTGCTCGTGGGTACGGCCACGCTGATGACATCCACAGCGGAAGCGAGCTCCTCGTAACGCGTGAAGGACTTCGTCCCGAACTCCGCCGCCACCTCTCTCGCCCGCTCCTGATTGATGTCGGCAACGCCCACCAGTTCGACCGCCGGCGTCAGCGCGTAATTTCGCGCGTGGTGATAGCCAAGATGGCCGACGCCCACAACGCCTGCTCTTAATTTATTCATAGCAAGATTCCAAGCTCGGGAAAGCGCCTCTTTGAAATGGAGCCGGGGTAGAATCCCCTTACTTGCAAATGCCTCGGCTGGACTTCTCGATAAACTCAATGAGGTGATCTATTTCGGCGCAGGAGTCGAACTCAGCCCGCAGCCTTTCCAGCGCCTGCGTGGTGTTCAAATTGGACCGACAGATGATTTTATACGCCTTCTTGATGTTCGCGCCAATTTCTTCGGGCACTCCGTTCCTCTTCAAACCGACGAAATTTATGCCGTGCCAGCCCACCGGATTGCCGTCGACCATCGAATACGGCGCGACATCCTTTGTGATCTTCGAGCAGCCGCCGACGATGGCCATCGTGCCCACTTGAACGAACTGGTGCACACCAACCAGCCCGCCCAGCACCGACTTATCCCCGATGGTCACGTGGCCCGCGAGAGAGGCGCTGTTGGCCATGACGACCCCATTGGAAACCCTGCATTCATGGGCCACATGCGTATAGGCCATCAGGAGGTTGCCGTCCCCCACCATCGTTGCGTTTTCCTCAGAGGTTGCTGTGTTGATGGTCGCGTATTCGCGAATCGTATTGTTGTCGCCGATGACAAGGCGCGCTTTCCCGCCGCGGTACTTGAGGTCCTGCGGTTGCGAGCCCACCACGGCGCCCGTGAAAAGACGGTTATTACGGCCGATGGTAGTATGCCCGTCGATAACCACATGGGCTCCAATAAAGCAACCCTCTCCGATCACAACGTTTGGACCGATAATCGAATATGGTCCTATAACCACGTTGTCCTCGATGCGAGCGTTTCGATTCACGACGGCGGTTGGGTGAATCTTCGGCACGCCGGTTGAATCCGATTTTTGAGTTTCCATCGTCCCGACTTCTATCTGCAAAGAGGATGTGTTGCCTCAGTCGCTTCTCGAAGGCGATAAACGCAGGGGGCGCCTACTTGATGAAGCTATTGGGCTGTCCCGAAGGTTATCTCAACCTCGCAGGCGAGGTTCCCGGCCACTCTCGCTTCTCCGCGGAGTTTGCCGTATTTCTTGTGCAAATGGATGATATCGACACGTATTTCCATCTGGTCGCCCGGGAATATGGGTTTTCGGAATTTTGCTCTTTCTATACTCATCAGGTAAGGCAGATTCTTCAACTTCCCCAGCCTGGTCAAGGTCAAAACAGCGCCCACCTGGGCGATCGCCTCGATGATCAGCACGCCAGGCATGATAGGGTTTCCCGGCACATGCCCCTCGAAATATGGTTCCGAGATCGTGACGTTTTTGAGGCCGCATGCATAGGTGCTCGTCAGTTTCGTAATTCGGTCGACGAGCAAGAACGGATACCGGTGCGGGATTATTTCGCGTATCTGGTCGATGTTTAGCGCCACGGCCTGCTCCCGCGATTCTGTTTCACCCGCCGGCGCCTCGGCCTCGCCAATCCCGATCTCTGAACGAAGTCTCTTGATGAATTCCACGTGAGAGGCGTGGCCCGCCTTCACGGCGACGATGTGACCCCTCAGCGGATAGCCGAGCAGCACGAGGTCGCCGAGGAGGTCGAGTAGCTTGTGCCTTACGAACTCATCGCCGAAACGCAAGCTATCGTTAAGAATTTCTTCGTCGCCGATGACAACGGCGTTTTCGACGCTCCCCCCCTTGATGAGCCCGAGCGCCTTGAGCTGTTCCACGTCGTGCAGAAAGCAGAAGGTGCGCGCGGGCGCTATCTCGCGTACGAAGACGTCGGGGTTTATCTCAAACGACTTGAACTGCGTGCCGAGCGCAGGGTGCCCGTATTCAATCGTGTACGTCAACCTGAGCCGGTCTGACGGGAGGGCCATTAACGTCACGCCGCTGCCTTCGTAGGTAATGGCTTCGGTAATTCTGACCTCCCGCTTCGGGCAATCCTGCTCGATTATGCCCGCTTCCGTGAGCACCTGCACAAAAGGCGACGCGCTCCCGTCCCCCACAGGGGCTTCGCTTGCGTCCACTTCGGCGAATATGTTGTCAATTCCCAAACCGGCGACTGCCGCAAGCACATGTTCGACGGTCAGCACTTTCGCGCCGTCCAGCCCGATCGTGGTGCCGCGCGCAACGTCGGTGACGTGAGCGACATCAGCCTTGATGTGCGGATGACCGGGCAAGTCCGCGCGTACGAAAACAACGCCGCTATCAGTCGGAGCCGGCTTGAATGTTATCGTCGTCTCATTTCCCGTATGCAGCCCGACGCCGAAGAATGACGCCGGTTTCTTAATCGTTTTCTGCTTTGCCATTTTCCATGCGTTCCAGCTTGTCGAGGCGCTTCTTGAAATCGTGGATATCGCGGACCATCGTCGGGAGACGCTTCATGCTTGCTGTTATGCGCAGCCATTTCTCGTGGCTGAAAGCCGGGAAACCCGAAACCACATGGCTCGGCTCCACGTCCTTTGTGACGCCCGCGCGCGCAGCGACGATCGCCCCCTCCCCTACTGACGCGCTGTCAAACACGCCGGCTTGACCTGCTATGGTGACGCCGTTTCCGACCTTGCAGCCGCTGCCCACGCTCACATGCGATACGATTATGCAGTTGCAGCCGACAGCGGCATCGCCGCCTATGTGAACTAGGTTGTCTATCTTCGTCCCGCGCCCGATGATTGTCGTCCCAGTGCGTGAACAGTCGATTGTGACGTTCGCTCCTATCTCGACGTCGTCTTCGATAACCACGCTCCCTTCGGTGAGGAGCTCACCGGTCCGGTGGCGCCGCGTATCCTCCGGACAGGGTCGGCTTCCGACAACCGCGCCGCTGTGAATTATTACTCTGTCTCCAATCAGCACGTTGCTGGCGATCACCACGCGAGGATAGATTATGCATTCAGCGCCTATTTCGACCTGTGTTCCCACGCAAACGGCAGGATAGAGGACGGTCTTCGCGCCGACCTTACAGCCATCCTCGAGAACGACACCGGCGTGAAGGGCGACATCTTCGCCAAGAAATACGTCACGGCCTATGACGGAGGACGGATGAATCCCCTTCGGAACCGGAGGCGGAACCGTGAACAACTTGAGCACCTGCGTGAAAGCGAGGTAGGGCTGTTCGGTCCGTATCAAATCCCGCTCGCAGGCAGGAGCGTCATAAGCGACGATTACCGCTGAGGCCCTTGTAGTCGGAAGCAACGGCAGATACTTTGGATTGCCCACGAACGTGATGTCGCCCGGCCGGGCGTCTTTTATCCCCGCCACGCCGGTCACTACAGCATTCTCGTCTCCCTCGACGACGCCGTTGACAAGGTCCGCTATTTCACGAAGGGTTTTGCGCATCCGCTTCATATGCGAGGCACGAACGATTCCTACTGGGCTTTCTTTTCGCTCATTTCCTTTATCATGATGTCAGTCAGGTCCAGGCCGGGAGCGCCGTACAGCAGGATTCTCCGCTCAAATATCATGCTGTAACCGTCGCGTTCTCCCACTTTCCTGACCGATTTCGCTATGTCCGGCAGGAGCCTGCGCAGTATCTTGTTTTCCTCGACATCGCGGAAACGCTGCGCACCCTCGGAATAGACCTTCAAGTCGTCAACCTTATCCCTGAGCGTTTTCTCTTGCTCTTTGGTTTTCTCTTCGGACCAGATAGTACGGTTTGCTTTCAGTTCTTCTTCAAGCTTATCGATCTCGGCGCGGCGCTTTTCGATTTCCGTCTTTCGCTTTTCGAGCTCTTTGTTGAGTTCGTCGTATTCGGGTGTCTGCTTTGCGACCGCCTCCACGAGTCTGTCCAGATCAATATAGCCCACCTTCATCTGTTCGCCCGCCGCCCGGCTGAGCGGAATCGCGATCAGGAACGCAGCCGTCACAATGAAAACAAGCGCTGCCGCGCGACGCTGCAAACAGTTCTGTTTCATTCGCATCGTAGCCTCCCTTTCGTTGGGAATCGATCACAAAAGATCATCGTATGGTTACCGTTTACCTGAATTCAAGCGCTCGACCGCCGCGTCGCTCACGTCCTCAACCCCGCCCTCGCGGGGGCTCAGGAACAAAATCTGGGGCGCGTTGCTGTCAAAGATGAGCGCAAACTTCTTTTCGCAACCGACCTGCGCGACGGCGTCACGAACATCTTTGAGAAGCGACTCCATCGCATCTTTTTCTCTCCCTCGCGCGTGTCGGGCCTCGTTCTCGGTCAGAGCTTGAAGCTCGGCCCGCTTTCTTTCCACGTCGGCGGGCGAGACGTTCCGCCGGAAAAATGAGAAGCGCGGGCTGGCGATTTCGCGCTCGATGTCTCTCATCTCAGCCTGCTTTTGCCTGAGCTCATCGGATGCTCGGCCGCCTTCAAGTTCTCCCTTGATCTGGGAGGCGCGCCAATAGCCCCGGAGCACTCTGTCCACGTCCGCGACTCCAACGATAGGCTCGGCGGCGGGCACTGTTTCCTGCGCAAACACTCCCACGCGAGTGAGAAGCGACATCGCGCATCCCGCAAAGCAGATGCATGCGGCTTTGAAATATGATCCGAGATGATACACGTGTCGAACGGGTTACGCGCTCTATTATCGGTTTTGCGCTCAGACAATAGGCAGGATTACGAGGCAAACTTGTACGTTTATTTTAGTATTATAGCAGGATAACCCGTTATTTGCAACCGGAATCGTTCCGCCCGATATCAGAAACTGATGCCCGTGCTGAAATGAACGCGTCCGTTTCCCTGGTCGTCGTCGGGGTTCAACGGGACTCCGTAATCCAGCCTGATCGGACCCACCGGAGTTCGAAGCCCTACGCCTACTCCGATGGAGGTGTTGATCTTGCTCTGCCCGAAATCGTCAATTTCTCTCCAAACTTGACCGAAATCGAAAAACCCATATGTCTTGATAATATCTATGAGCGGATAGGCAAGCTCGAGCGACCCTTCGAATTTTATCTTTCCGCCAATGGGGTCGCCGTTCTCGCGCGGGCCTACCTCACGATAGTCATATCAGCGAACGGAGTTCGAGCCGCCAGCAAAAAATCGTTCGAACACGGGAACGAAATCGGAGTCACCGTACTCCTCCACTGCGCCCGCCTCGAGGCGCGTCATGAGCACAAACTTTTCGCCGACCGGCCGGAACCATCGGGCTTCGCCCGCCAGCTTGACAAAATCGGTCTCGGCGAAGAAAGGGCCGCCGGCAAGCTCGAGCGAAGCGGTGTACCGGTGGCCGGTGGTGGGGTCAATGAAACTGTCGCGCGTGTCATTCGTGAAGCTCATGCTCATGCTGCTCTTGGTGCGGCTGCCCTCCTCGTCTTTGATAGTTTGCGGAGCGGTATCTTCGACGCTGGAAATGTCATACGCGGTAAAAGTATAGCCGAGGCCGACCGAACTGTAATCGGTGATCCTTTTGCCCAGCCGGAGCCCGCCTCCGATCGCGCGCTGATCATACTCATCGTACTCGCGGTCGGTGAAATAGACATCGAAGCCGGCCGCGAAGGGGTATCCCATGAAGTACGGGTCGGTGAGACTGAGCGAATATTCATCGAGGACGGTGCCAGGCATCGCGGCTATGCTCAGTTTTTGTTTTTTTTTCGTGAAACTCGGGAAATTGAAAAGATCGAAGTTGTTCTGTGTCACCTGAATCTGACCGATGAGGGCGTCGTTTGAGCTGTAGCCGACTCCGAAGTTGAACGTGCCCGTTTTTTGTTCCTCTACTTCGAACACGAGGTCGCGGCGCTGCGGCTGGTCGGTCGCCTCTGTATCTATCAGGACATCCTTATAGTACTGGGTATTGAGCAGTTTTTGCCTGCTGCGCCTGATCTTGCCGCCATCAAAGCGGTCACCGGGCGCAATTGTCAATTCACGTCTGATCACGGAGTCCTTCGTCTTTACGTTGCCCTTGATATCTACTTTGGCGACGTAAATGAGGTCTCGTTCGCTCACCTGATAGGTAATCCGAATCTCTTTCTTCTGCTTGTCTATGGCCAAACGCGGTTTCACGTTGGCGAGGATGTAGCCCTGATCGGAATAGAAATCCTGTATCGCGAAGGCATCCCGTTCGACCTGGCTACGGTTATAATATGAGCCTGGAGTGGTGCGGGCGAGTGCAAGCAATCGCGAAGCCTCGAAAACGACGCTTCCCTCCGCTTCAGTCGAATCAACGAAGTATTGCGCGCCCTCGTTGATGACTAACTTGAGCCTGACTCGCGTGCCTTCGTTATAAAATTCGGCTTTGGCCTCGGGGACCTCGGCGTCGATATATCCGTGATCGGCATAGAGGTTCTTTATGTTCTCGATGTCCTGCTTGAAGACTTCTTCATCGAACAAGCTGCCAAACCAGAGGAAACGACCCTTCATTTTCATCACTTTTCGGATCGCGGAGTCACCCACTCCCCTGTTGTTCTCGATTATCACCTCACGAACCCTTGCTTTAGGGCCTTCGCTGATCTCGTAGACAACCTCAACTTCGGTCGGGCTTATCTCGCGATAGGTGGTAGTGACGGCGGCCTCGGAATAACCCTTCTTGCGATATGCCTCCCCGATGGCGGCAATATCTTTCTCGACCGTCTTGGGGACGTACGTGTCTCCTTTTCTCAGCCCGACAACCTGCCTCAAATCCGCCTCTTTGATCTTCTTGTTGCCGAGGATGAGCACTTCACGTACGATTTTCCTTTCGGTCACGATATAAGTCACGGTCACCTTGTCATCTTCCCGAGAAACGTCGGCTTTTATGTCGGAGAAATATCCAAGGGCGAAAAGCCGCTCAATATCTTTCTGAACGTCTGCCGCGACGAAGGGCGCCCCCTCGCGAATTCGAATTTGCGCGCGGATAAGCTGCGTGCTGACGAGTTGGTTGCCCTGAATCTGGATCGAGGCGACTGGCAGTCCTTCTTCCGGGGTCTGGGCTGCGACGCGCACAGGAAACAAAGCCGACGCGAGAGACAAAACAAGACATAATTTCAGCGCGGAAAGTTTGGAGGTCTTCAATCCAGCGAAGCCTTTCGAACTGAAACGAGGCCCCTTTACGGCATTCCGGCAACGCTACTGAACTGGGGGCCCTGATACTGAACAGGGTTTAGCTCTTCAACTGGTGCTCGGGTTCTTCGACCGGCTTCGGAGAGCTCCGTACGATGAAACGGAGCTTCTCGCCTTTTTCGTCGGGCTCGACGTAAACGTGCGAGCCCTCGGGGATATTCCCCCGTAGAATCTCCTCGGAGAGCGGGTCTTCGGCGTATTGCTGCACCGCCCTGCGCAGGGGGCGCGCGCCGTAAGCGGGGTCGTATCCGACCCTTACGATGAACTTCTTCGCTTCCTCTCCGAACTCGATTGTCAGTTCCTTGCTCTTGAGGTTCCTGCCGCATTCCTGGAGCAAGAGCTCGACTATCTTTTCGAGGTCTCGCTCGCTCAGCGAGTGGAACACGATGATCTCGTCGATACGGTTGAGAAATTCCGGATTGAATATCTTCTTGGTTTCGGCAATGACCTTGTCCTTCATCGCCTGATAACTGATCCCGCCTTCGGCCCGCTGGAAGCCCAGCGTCTTGCCGGATGCGATCTCGCGGGCGCCGGCGTTGGATGTCATTATAACAACTGTATTCCTAAAGTCAACTGTACGCCCGGTAGCGTCGGTGAGACGGCCGTCTTCGAGCACTTGCAGCAGTGTGTCGAAGATATCAGGATGCGCTTTTTCGATCTCGTCGAGCAATACGACCGAATAAGGACGCCTTCTCACTTTCTCGCTCAACTGGCCGCCCTCATTGTAGCCGACGTAGCCGGGAGGCGCGCCCACGAGACGCGAAACGGTAAACTTCTCGGAATACTCGGACATGTCGATGCGAACGAGGGCGTTCTCGTCGCCGAACAGGAACTCCGCGAGGGCCTTGGCCATTTCGGTTTTGCCGACGCCGGTCGGCCCGAGGAACAGAAACGACCCCACGGGCCGCCTCGGGTTCTTGAGGCCCGCGCGCGACCGCTGTATCGCGCGTGTGAGCGCCTCGATGGATGGGTCCTGTCCCACGATGCGTTTGTGGATTTCCTCACGCATGTTGAGCAGTTTTTCGGACTCGGTCTCCTCGAGCTTGGTCACGGGAACGCCCGTCCACCGCGAGACGATGTATGCGACGTCTTCAGCCGTAACCGTGTAACTGACGTTCTCGCGCGTCTTCTCCCAGTTTCGCTGCTCTCTCTCAAGCCTTTCCTTGAGTTGCCGCTCCTTGTCGCGCAGGGAGGCCGCTTTCTCGAATTCCTGCGCCTCGATGGCTTCTTCCTTCTCTTTGGTAACCGCTTCGATCCTAGCCTCGATGTCCCTAAGGTCAGGCGGCCGCGTCGTGCTCTTCAAGCGGGCTCTCGAGCACGCTTCGTCGATGACATCGATCGCCTTATCGGGGAGGTACCGGTCGGTGATGTACTGGTTCGAGAGACGCGAGGCAGCGACGATAGCTTCGTCGGAAATCTTCACCCGATGGTGCGCTTCGTATTTGTCGCGGAGGCCGCGAATGATTTCTATGGTATCCTCGACCGACGGCGCTTCCACGACAATCGACTGGAACCGCCGCGCAAGCGCCGCATCCTTCTCGATGTATTTACGGTATTCATCGAGGGTGGTCGCGCCTATGCATTGGAGTTCTCCGCGGGCAAGCGCGGGTTTGAGCATGTTGGAGGCGTCCACTGCGCCCTCGGCGGCTCCGGCGCCCACGATCGTGTGGAGCTCGTCGATGAACATGATGATGTTGTCGGCCTTGCGAATTTCCTTCATAACCGCTTTTAGTCGTTCCTCAAACTGTCCGCGGTATTTCGTGCCGGCCACGAGGCCTGCAAGGTCGAGGGTTAGCACACGCCGGTTGGCCAACAGGTCGGGAATGTTTTTTCTGTGGATGATGGCTTGTGCAAGACCCTCCACAATTGCGGTCTTCCCCACACCGGCCTCTCCTATGAGCACCGGGTTGTTCTTCGTCCGCCTGCTCAATATCTGTATCACCCGTTCGATTTCGGCCTCGCGACCAATAACGGGATCGAGTTTGTCTTCGCGCGCAAGCTCGGTCAGGTCGCGCCCGAAGGCGTCGAGCGCGGGTGTCTGGGTCTTCTTGGTCTCGGTCGCGCCCGAGAACTTGCTGGCGGGACCGCCCAACAGCTTGACGATCTCGCGCTGCACCCTTTCGACATCCACTTTCATATTTTCAAGGACGTGCGCGGCTATCCCCTCGCCCTCTTTAATGAGTCCGAGGAGCAGGTGTTCGGTCCCGATGTAGTTATGGCCGAATTTGCGGGCCTCCTCGACCGCGAGTTCGAGAACCTTCTTGGCCTGAGGATTAAACGGAATCTCCCCCACCGAGACGGTGGTCGGCCCCTGTTCGACGAGTTTCTCGACCTCGAGCCTGAGTGTGCGGAGGTCCACGCCGAGGTTCGCAAGCGCCGTCGCGGCGATGCCCTCGCCTTCTTTCACGAGGCCAAGCAGTAAGTGCTCGGTTCCAATGTAATCATGGTTAAATCGCATGGCCTCCTCGCGCGCCAACTGGATCACTTTGCGTACGCGTTCAGTAAACCGGTCAAACATGCGATATCACCCCTCTCCATATTTGAGCGCCCCTTTTATGATCTTTGCACGTTCCTTGTCGCGCGCAAGGGGGTCTAAATGCTCAGGAAACCTTTTCTGCAGGTGTGCCGGCTGTATCTCAATCAGAAGAGAGTCCAGCGCTTCCGCACTTATACCGGGAACCATCCCGCAGTATATGCCCAACCTTATGCTCGAGAGCAATTCCATTGCCTCGCGGGTGCTCAGTATTCTCGCGCCCGTGAGTATTCCGACGGCCCTTCCCACCTTATCCTCGATGCAGACTCTGTCGTTCTTCATCAGGTCTTCGCGGGCGCGTTTCTCCTGGTCAATGAGCTGGCGCGTGAGGGTCTCGGTCATCTCGACAATCTCGTCCTCGGGCTTGCCGAGGGTCGCCTGGTTCGATATCTGGAAGTAGTCTCCGAGCATTTCCGAGCCTTCTCCGTGAAGTCCCCGAATCGCAATATGCATCTTGGTGGCCGTTTGCAAAATGTTCACGATGCGTTTCGTCATGATAAGCGCAGGCAGATGGATCATCACCGAAGCGCGAAGCCCCGTTCCGGCGTTGGACGGACAGGCAGTCAGATATCCCCAAGGCTCCTCGAACGTGAAATCGAGATGGGCGTCGAATTCGTCGTCGAGAGCGTTGAGCTCCTCCCACGCTTCTGCCAGGAGCAAACCCGAGCGAAGAGCCTGCATGCGCAAATGATCTTCCTCATTTATCATGAGGCTTATTCGCTCCGTACCGTCAACGATGACGCCTTTCTCGCCTGCGCTCTTCGCGAGCTCGCGGCTTATCAGAAACCGCTCCATAAGGAATTGCCGGTCGATCATGCTCATCTCTTTGAAACTATAGAATCTGGCCCCTTTCAGCCGGGATGAACGACTCGCGCAACTGCGGGTGAGCGAGATGATATCCCGCATCTGCTGTTCGGTGCAGTGACTCGAAAAAGGAAAACCCTTCAGGTTTCTGGCAAGCCTCATACGGCTGCTGAACACGATATCGGAGTCGGGCCCTTTTTCCTTGAGCCAATGCCCCATATTCAATACCATCTGTTCAAACATGCTTGCTTCATCCTCTGCCGCCCCGAAACGCTTTGAATCCGCCTCACAAGGCCTTTACTTTATTATCTCACACTTCCGTTTTCGGGGACAGAACAAAACCGCCTTTAGTAAACATACTTATTCGCGGACATCATATCGCATGGGGTCCTCGAATTAGCAAGTTACATATTCTCGAACTGTTTTATCTTGTCCCTGAGCTTCGCCGCCCGCTCATAATTCTCCGAAAGAATCGCGCGCTGCAGATCTTCCTGCAACCTTTGGAGCTCGAGTTTCAGATCAAGAGTTCTCACCGCATGGTGGGGCGCCTTCCCGCGATGCTCGGTGGCCCCGTGAATGGTGGCGAGTATGGGCGTCATCGCTGATGCAAAAACCCTGTAGCAATCGCCGCAGCCGATCCTCCCCTTGGAGCGAAACTGCTCTTCAGTGGTTCCGCATGCGGGACACTTCTTGGGCTTCGTCTTGCTCTTCGCCTTCTGCTTTCCGCCTTCAGGCTGCGCTTCGCCTGTTTCCTTCTCCTGTGCGGAAGCGCTCTCCAGGAAGGCGCCTTTTTGCTCGTGCATCTCGAAGCACGACTGACATAGATGCACCTCGGTCACCGCGTTGTTTATTATCTCCTTGAGACGTATCGTAGCAACCTTGTCTTTACACATGCTGCAAATCATCTTCTCGAATTACTCCTGTATTTTTCCGTCCATCATACGGATCGAACGGTTGGCCGCGCTTGCGAGCGAGGACTCATGCGTGACAATCACGAAGGTTGTCCCGTATTCCCGGTTCAGACGGCTTATTATTTTGTATATTTCCCGGCTCGTTTTCTCGTCCAGATTACCTGTCGGCTCGTCGGCGAAAACGACTTCGGGATCATTTATTAGCGCGCGGGCGATAGCCACTCGCTGCTGCTCGCCGCCCGAGAGTTCGTCGGGTTTGTGATGCTCCCTCTCACTTAGGCCGACCGCCGCCAGAAGTCGCCGCGCTCTTTCTTTCGCCTCTGCTATTCCATGCCCGTTCACCATGGAGGGGAGAAGCACGTTTTCCAACGCCGAAAACTCCGGCAGTAAATGATAGAATTGAAATATGAATCCGATTCGTTGGTTGCGCAACCGGGCGAGCATTTTGTCGGTGAGGCTGTTCAGGTCGGTTTCACCGTACTTGACTGTCCCGCTTGTAGGACGGTCGAGGGTGCCCAGTATGTGGAGAAGCGTGCTTTTGCCCACTCCCGATGGGCCATGTATCGCCACCAACTCTCCCTTTGCGATGGCAAAGTCTATGCCTTTCAGAACCTCCAATTGCGCTTTGCCGGACCTGTACACTTTCCTCAGGCCCTCGGCCTTAATTAACTCACTCATAACGCAATGCCTCGACAGGATTCAGTCTGGACGCCTGCCAGGCCGGATAGAGTGATGCCACTAGGCTTAACACAAGAGCGCTTCCGCCAATCCAGCACGTGTCGAAAACGCTCGTATCGACAGGGACCTTGTCGAAATAGTAAATAGTGCTCGGAAAAAGCTCTATTCCAAACATTTTCCCCATAAAGTTTACCACCGAATCGAGTGAATTAGCAAGCGCATATCCGAATACAACCCCGAGAACGGTTCCGATTACCCCAACCATGAGGCCGTCGATGACAAAAATCGTCAAGATGCTTGTTGCGGGGGCGCCTATCGACTTTAATATGCCGATGTCGCGTGTTTTCTCCATGACCACCATAATAAGCGTGCTCGCGATGTTGAAGGCGGCCACAACTATGATAAGGACGAGGATCACCGCCATAATAATCTTCTCATGCCTCAAGGCTGCGAAGAAGGTACGGTTCAACTCCATCCAGCTTCTGGCCCAAAAATCGCCTTCCAGCTTCCTCGAAATCCCCTCGGCAACGATTCTCGCATGGAAAGGATCGTTGATCTTGACCTCGATGCCCGCAATCGTCCCCGGAACCCCGAAAAGGCTTTGCGCTTGAGCGAGCGCGACGAAGCAGAACGACGCGTCATATTCGTACATGCCCGAGGTGTAAAGGCCTGTCACCTCGAGAGTTTTCTTGTATGGCATCTCGCCCATCGGCGTCGAAACGAAGTAAGGCGAGATCACGCGGATAAAGTCGCCCGGCATCACATTCAATTGTCTCGCAAGTTCTGTGCCCAAGACGATGCCATCTTCTGTCAAATCCCCCTTGAGGAAAGTCGAGAAATCTGACACCTTTTTCTCTTCTTCCGGTATGATACCGCGGATGGCGGCCCCAAGCACGTTCGTTTCCGAACGAAGGAGCACCTGGCCGGCAAAGAAAGGCGCTGCCTCGACAACATCCGGCACGCTCTTGATCTTCTGCAAGAGCGCTTCGTAGTCCCGTATTCCGCCGTCGCGGCTGACGACGATATGCGATGTCGTGCCGAGCACGGTTTTCAATAGTTTCTTATCGAAGCCGGTCATAACGCCGAGGACGACGATGAGCGCCATCACTCCTATCATGACGCCGAATATCGAGAACAGCGTGATGAGCGAGATGAAGGCGTTCTTGCGCTTGCCGTGCAGGTACCGCATTCCTACAAAGAGCTCGAATCGCATAGTAACCTCAGTTTATGGTTCATAGTTCACGGTTCATGGTTTGCGGCTACGGAGTCTTGTCATTTCCTCAATTATGAACCACGAACCGTTACCCCTCTTCGATTGTCGTCGTCCTGAGTTGCGGAAACAAGATCACGTCCTTGATTGTCGGCGAATCGCTCAAGAGCATCACGAGCCGGTCTATTCCAATGCCGAGACCGCCGGCGGGAGGCATGCCATATTCGAGGGCGGTCACGAAGTCTTCATCGAGCGTCTGAGCCTCTTCGTCGCCGCGCTCGCGAAGTTTCATCTGCTCCTCGAACCTGCGCCGTTGTTCGAACGGGTCGTTGAGCTCCGAGAAAGCGTTCCCAATTTCGAGTCCGCCGATGAACGGCTGGAATCTCTCGACGAGGCGCGGATTGCCCCTCTTCGCTTTGGCAAGCGGCGAAAGTTCGACCGGATAATCAATTATGAAGGTGGGTGATATCAGGTTCGGCCGCACGTATGTCTTCAGGAGTTCGTCGCAGATTTTTCCGTAGCCGGCGCTTTCTTCGAGTTCGAGTGTCAAGTTCGAGACTGCCTCGCGCGCTCCGGCCGCGCTCGTAATCGACTCCATGTCGACTCCGGCAAACTGGCGTATTGCCTGAAAGAATGGTATTTGGGGCCACGGCGGTGTGACGTCTATGACGCTTCCCTGGTATACAAACGTTGTCGAGCCGGTCGCCGTCCGCGCCACGTGAGTTATCATTTCCTCGACAAGGCTCATAATGAGCGCGTAGTCGACGTATGCGTGGTAGAGCTCGAGCATCGTGAACTCAGGATTGTGCCTTGGCGACAGACCCTCGTTGCGGAAATTGCGGTTTATCTCGTACACCTGCTCGAAACCGCCAACAAGGAGGCGTTTCAGGTAAAGCTCAGGCGCCACGCGGAGGTAAAGATCGCGGTCCAGCGCGTTGTGGTGAGTGACGAATGGCCGGGCGGTCGCGCCGCCGGGAATCGGGTGCAGCATCGGCGTCTCGACCTCCATGTACGCGCGTTGGTCGAGGAATTCTCTGATAGTCTTGATGATGAGACTGCGCTTGCGAAAAACCTCTTTCACCTGCTCGTTCGCCAACAGGTCGAGGTAGCGCTGGCGCAGCCGCGTCTCGACGTCTTTAAGGCCGTGCCATTTTTCCGGCAGCGGCCGAAGCGACTTGGTGAGGAGCGCGAAGTCCTGAACCCTGACGGTTATCTGATTTGTGCGGGTTGTGAAAACGCTGCCTTCGACGCCTACGAAGTCGCCAATGTTCACCAGCTTGGTAATGAACTCGTATCGTTTCTCTCCCAAGTCCTGCAACCCGAAGAAGAGTTGTATTTTGCCAGAGTCGTCCTTGAGATCGGCGAACGAACTTTTGCCGTGCGACCGGAGAGCGACTAGTCGACCCGCGAGTTTTACGCGCGCGTCGGCGTTTTCGGCCCGGTTTTGCGCGTACTCGTCGTATGCGCGGCTGATCGTGTGCGTGCGCGGATACGAATATCTGAAAGGCTCTTCCTCGAGTTCGCGTATTCGCGCGAGTTTTTCAAGGCGCTGTTTATAGAGTTCCTGTGGTTGTTCCATGTCGTATTTTGCCTTCCGAAGAGTTCCGAAGCGCCATTATAGTGTCAGGCTAAAGGGGTGTCAAGGGATGCCGACGCAAATTCGGGGACACCATTCGGCTCCCAGTTCGAGGACACCATGCCGCATGGTGTCCCCGAATCAGGTGTGAAGACTTTTACTTTGCGATCCGTTTCTGCTGGAAGCCGTTGATGAACACATCAATATCGCCGTCGAGAACGGCGTTCACGTTCCCTGTCTCACTGCCGGTGCGGTGATCCTTTACCATCTGATACGGCTGCAGCACGTACGACCGTATCTGGCTGCCCCACGCAATCTTTTCCTGCTCGCCTCTCTGGGCCGCGAGTTCCGCTTCGCGTTGCTTCTGGTAGTGGTCGTACAACTTCGCGCGCAGGAGTTTCATCGCCATGGAGCGGTTCTTGTGTTGCGACCTCTCATTCTGACACTGAACGACCATGCCGGTGGGAAGGTGGGTGATCCTCACTGCCGAGCTCGTTTTGTTCACATGCTGGCCGCCGGCGCCACTGGCCCTGTACGTATCGACGCGGATGTCGGTTTCATTGATCTCGACAACGATGTCGTCCTCCACTTCGGCAATCACCTCGACCGAGGCAAAAGACGTGTGGCGCCGTTTGTTCGCGTCAAACGGCGAGATGCGCACGAGGCGATGGACGCCGTCTTCGCCTTTCAAGTAACCGTAAGCGTAGGGCCCCGTCACGGTAAACGTCGAGCTCTTTATGCCTGCTTCGTCTCCTTCGAGGCTGTCGATAATCTCGGTCTTATAGCCGCGTTTATCGGCCCAGCGCAAGTACATTCTGAGCAGCATGGAGGCCCAATCACATGACTCGGTGCCGCCCGCGCCGGAATGAATGGTGACAATTGCGGAGTTCGGGTCAGTCTCGCCGCTGAGCGTGCTTCGGCGAATCCACTCGTTAACCTCTCCCTCGAGTTCACCGAGGTTACCTTTGACCTCGGACTCGAGCGAAAGGTCACCCTCCTGCTCCACGAGGTCGATAAGCTCGGCGAGTTCTTTTTGACGGCCTACGAGCTTTTCCACCCCTTCGAGCGATGTCCTAAGCAAGCTCAGTTTCTTAAGCGTTTTCTGGGCAGATTCCGCATCATTCCAGAAGTCGGAGGCGCTGACTTTCTTTTCGAGGTCCGCTATTTCCTGCCTGACCGAGGCTGGGTCAAAGGCAATCACTCATTTCAACGATGTTTTGGCGGATGGCCTCCACCCGCTCTTTGCATTCAATGCACATGGTTCTTTATCTCCAATAAAGTGGTTTCAGGTCTGAACTTTCGGAGGGCGGAACCCTCATGCGCTACGCGCCCCCTTTCACCTTCCAATTCCTCCGCATTCGTCATTTATCAAATATTCATAAACTTCAAGAAATAATAGAACAGCGG
Organism: uncultured bacterium; assembly: GCA_964450145.1. Classification (GTDB taxonomy): domain Bacteria; phylum Abyssobacteria; class SURF-5; order SURF-5; family SURF-5; genus JACRIR01. The sequence goes on along the minus strand of CAYVDS010000067.1, from coordinate 6,149 downwards.
CGCGGTCATTATCAGACTGTCGAACCTGTCGAGGAACCCGCCATGGCCGGGAAGCAAATTGCCCGTGTCCTTAAGGCCGGCGTCTCTTTTCAGGTACGACTCGCAGAGGTCGCCGACTTGTCCGAGCATGCCGACTCCCAACCCTATCAACAAGTAAGTCCTATAGCTCAAGTCCGGGAACAGAGCCACATTCAGGATTCGCAATAGTTGGCCCGCGTCTTTCACCAGCAATGCGCCCACCAGCGTCATGAGAATGCCGCCGATCGAGCCCTCGATGGTTTTGTTCGGACTGATCGAGGGAATCAGTTTGCGGCGGCCCCATGCGGTGCCGGCGAAGAACGCCCCGCCGTCGTCTAACCATAAGAGTATCAATAACATTATAACATATCCTGCGCCGCCGAAGTTGAGCTTCTCGTCGCCCACTTCGAGCGGAAGAAGCCTGAGTAGAATAATGTGGCTGCAAAACCATCCGACGTAAAATATGCCGAACACCGTCACTGCGATATTTGCGATTGCGTCGCGCGCCCCTCGCACCATCGCGAGCGTGCAGATAATCGTTATCGAGACGATGAGCGTATAGCCGAGCGTCAGCAGGTCGCCGATTGCGGCGGCGAGGCACACTGCAATCGTGCACGAGACCCCTAGCACGCTATGCGGCTCGAACCCGCGGTGGCGCGACATGGCGTAAAACTCGGTTGCGCCTATCGCAATGAGAACGACCGTGACGAGGTTGAAAAGGGTCGTGGAAAAGAGGCAAATTCCAAGTCCAAGGGGTATGCCAACTGCGGCGGAGATATATCTGGCTTTTCGGCTTCCTCCCTGTCCGCTCAAACGGTGACCCCTCCGAAGCGGCGGTCCCTTTTCTGGTAGTCAATAATGGCGCGGCAGAACTCTTCCTTGCTGAAGTCTGGCCATAAGGTCGGCGTGAAATAAATTTCTGAGTACGAAAGCTGCCAGAGCATGAAATTGCTCAGCCTGCTTTCGCCACTCGTGCGGATCAACAGGTCAGGCTCGGGACATTCCGGCAAATAGAGGTGCTGGGCGAAAAGCTTCTCGTCGATGTCCGACGGATTCAACTCACCTGACTGGCAACGTTCGGCAATATTCCGGACTGCGTCCACGATCTCCGTTCGCCCGCCGTAGCTGAGCGCGAGAATGACGGTCATTTTGTTGCAATGAGCGGTCTTGGCCATTGTGTCCCGTATCTCGCCACGCAACTTCGGCGGCAGCATATCGAGGCGGCCCATCACCTTCATTCCTACTCCATAATGGAGCATCTTTTCGAGCTCGTCGCGCATATACTTGCGCAACAGGCCCATGAGCGCATTGACTTCGTCCTCGGGGCGCTTCCAGTTCTCGTTCGAGAACGTATAGAGCGTGAGGTACCGGATTCCGAGCTCGCGCGACGCCTCGACCACTTCCCGGACAGCGTTTGCGCCGGCGCGGTGGCCGGCTACACGCGGCAACCCCCTCTTTTTCGCCCACCGGCCGTTGCCGTCCATGATAATGGCAACGTGTTTCGGCACGCGCGCGATATCTACTTGCGCTTTCATCTCCGGCGCTATCGGTTTCTCGGTGCCGTCAAACTTTTTCTTTGTTAGTATTTTCGCCATAGTTCAGT
>CAYVDS010000067.1:4219-4518 GCA_964450145.1 uncultured bacterium | reverse complement strand
GCCCTTATTGGAAGGATTAACTTCTCAAGCCGATTATACCTTCGGCGGTTTTCAAAGTCAAACAAAGCTAATGAAGGGTGAAATTAAGTGATTCGCATGTGCGAAAGACGAGGACAGCGGGAGCAGCCGTGCTGGCATCGGCTTCGACTCTATGCCAAAATTGTTCCACAAGCATGCTGGCGTTTTTTGAGAGACGATGGTTTTGCTTTTAGGTCAGAGGACGGGTTCAAGGTTGGTGATGAAATATGAATATTTATTCTACCGGAATGATAAAGAAGACCACTTTGTCGGTTTGTGCT
>CAYVDS010000067.1:0-4205 GCA_964450145.1 uncultured bacterium | reverse complement strand
GCGAATGCGGGTGACGGCTCCGGCAGGCTTTTCATCACGTCGCAGGATGGACGAATCGTTATCTTTGATGGAGCGCAAGCGCTGCCGACTCCATTCCTCGACATCAGATCTCTTGTGTCCAGCGGAGACGAACGCGGGCTGTTCAGCGTCGCCCTTCATCCTGACTTCGCTCTCAACGGCTTATTCTACGTAGATTACACGGACCTCAACGGCGACACGGTCATCGCACGCTATTCGGTATCCGGCAATCCGAATGTTGCCAACCCAAATTCAGCCGCCATTGTCCTTACGGTAGCACAGCCGTTCCCGAACCATAACGGGGGCCAATTGCAGTTCGGGCCAGATGGCTTCCTCTATATCGGGATGGGAGATGGCGGGGGGCCGGGCGACCCTTTCGATAACGCCCAGAATCTGGGAACGCTCTTGGGCAAAATACTCCGTATCGACGTCGACGGCGCCACTCCCTACGCTGTCCCGCCTGATAATCCGTTTGTGGGTGTTCCTGGGGCGCGCGGAGAAATCTGGGCGCGCGGCCTGCGCAATCCGTGGCGGTTCAGCTTTGACCGGGCAACCGGCGACATGTTTATTGCGGACGTGGGCCAGAACACATGGGAGGAAGCCGATTTTCAGCCAGCCTCGAGCGTTGGCGGCGAAAACTATGGGTGGCGCTTGATGGAAGGCAACCACTGTTTCAACCCTTCGGTAAACTGCAACGACGGAACATTGACGCTGCCAATTCTGGAATACGGCCATGTCGCGGGCAGGTGCTCGATCACGGGCGGTTATCGATATAGGGGAACCCAGTTCCAGGATCTTCTCGGCATATATTTCTACGCCGACTTTTGCACGGGTGAGATATGGGGGGCGGTCCCGGATGGCCTCGGTGGATGGACGACGACACTTCTGCTTGACACGACGCTGTCGATAGCAACTTTCGGAGAGGACGAAGCTGGCGAACTCTATGTTGCGGATCACTCGCCGCTGAATGGAGCGATCTATCGTGTCACTGCTGTCAGCACGCTTTCCTCAATCACCCTCCGGTCGCCGCCAAAAATGTCCACTCAGACTACCCCTCCAACGTTCGAATGGACGGCGGATGGCGGCACAAATAACGGGTTCGCGGTAGACCTGAGTTCCTCGCCATTTTTCACGACGTTCTGGTCGACGCGAGAGAACTTGCATGTCACCCTCGCATCGACAAACTGGGCGATGCCTCTGTCGATATGGAATCGGATTCCAGCCGGTAGCCAGGTTTTCTGGCGCGTGCGCGGAGCGGACCTGGACCAACAACCGCTCACCGTTGTAAAGAGCGCTCAGATATGGTCGTTTTTCAAGCAATGAGCCAGTGAAAAAAGGCAGGAAGAAATAGGAGAGAGCCGCGCCATATGTCTGTCCCCATCTTCCCCCATTCCTTGTCCCCACTTTGTCATTTGTATTCTTGACATTGCTAACCCAACCGTATAATATCCCGTGGATAATTTCGGGGTCCCCATGTAGAATCGAGTGCTCGAAGTGAACTCGCGCGCTATAGTCTCAATTTTTGTCGTGATCGCGACCATGATGATCGGCATCGGAATAATCGCGCCGCTGATGCCGCTTTATGCCCAGCAGATGGGCGCAACGGGCATGTGGCTCGGAATCATTTTCGCCGCGTTTGCAACAACCCGCATGATATTCACTCCCATATTCGGGCGCATTTCTGACCGCTTTGGCAGGAAATGGTTCCTGCTCACGGGCCTGCTCGCCTTCACACTGCTGTCGCTCGGATATCTGGTATCGAATACCGTGTATGAGCTCACCTTGATGCGGATGGCGCACGGGTTCTCCTCCGCGCTAGTCGTCCCGATAGCGTTTGCGTACGTCGGCGATCTCACGCCGGAGAAGAAAGAGGGCAGATACATGACGGTCATTAATTACGCGACGTTTATCGGAATGGCGATCGGCCCGTTCATGGGAGGCCGGCTCGCCGACGCATACGGAATCCGTTCTGCCTTCTGGGCGCTGTTCGGGTTCGGAGTACTTGCCTCGACAATGGTGCTCCTCCTGCTGCCGGATTTCGGAGCACGGCGTCCCGCGGAGAAGAGCCCACTGCCGGGCTTTCGCCGCATGCTGTCGGATGACCTCGTTAGGGGGCTCCTGACTATCCGCGCGGGAAGCGCCGCCCGGCAGGCTATTGTAATGGCGTTTCTGCCCGTGTTTGCGAAATACATTGGTCTGACCCCGACTCACATGGGCGCCCTGATCAGCGTGTTTATAGTCACGGCGGCGGTTGTCCTTTATCCCTCAGGGATACTTGCCGACAGATTCGATAAAACTCGGATCATAATTATCGGAGAAACGTTCGCCACAATATGTTTCGGAATCTTCCCGTTCGTAAAGACTTTTCCACAGCTTGTCGCGGGCGCAATCGCCGCAGGCATGGCGGGGGGGCTCTCGATGCCGTCGCTCCTCGCCATCAACGCCGAGATAGGGCGCGATTATGGGATGGCTTCGATGATGGGCCTTTATGACGCCGCTATGGGATTCGGAATGCTTTTTGCCACGCTCACAGCCGGTGTCGTGATGGACCTTTTTGGTGTTCACGCGGTCTTCTATTACATCGTCTTCCTGGGACTCGCCGGAATTGGCGCATTTTCCTTTCTCAGGAAGCAGCAAAGGATTCCCGCATCAAATCCTTGACCCGCAATGCCTTTTTCTGTTAGCATTTCTAGCGTTGCGAGTTCATTGTGGACGCTGCGCCGCGTGCTCTGTGTCTTTTTCGGGGACACGATGCCGCATCGTGTCCCCGAAAAAGGTCGGATGCTCAGAACATGATGGAAACTTTTCCGATGGGATACTTCGATACGAAGACAGTTGTGGTCACGGGCGGCAGCGGATTTCTGGGGCTGTACGTAGTCGAGAAGCGTCATGACGCCGGCTGCGCGAACGTATTTGTTCCAAGAAGCAGCGAGTATGATCTGACGAAAGAAGCAGACATTTCGCGACTTCTCAAGGCGGTCGAGCCCGACATCGTGATCCACCTCGCGGCCGTCGTCGGCGGCATCGGAGCGAATCGAAAATTTCCCGGAAGCTTCTTCTATAAGAATCTCATCATGGGCGTACAATTGATGGAACAGTCGCGCCTCCATGGCGTGTCGAAGTTCGTTTCGGCGGGCACAATCTGTTCCTACCCGAAATTCACGCCGGTCCCGTTTAAAGAGGAAAACCTATGGAACGGCTACCCCGAGGAGACGAACGCGCCCTATGGGCTCGCCAAGAAGATGCTGATCGTGCAGGCGCAGGCGTACCAGTCAGAATACGGTTTCAATGCTGTTAATCCGCTGATGGTGAACCTCTATGGTCCGGGCGACAATTTTGATCCCGCGACCTCCCACGTGATTCCGGCGCTTATCCGGAAATGTGTCGAGGCGGTCGAGGCGAAGGAGGACACGGTTGAGGTATGGGGCACGGGCAAGGCCACGCGCGAATTCCTTTACGTAGAGGACGCAGCCGAGGCCATCGTGCTTGCCGCCGAGAAGCTGGAAACGTCTGACCCCGTTAACATCGGGACGGGTAAGGAAATTGTCATCAAAGACCTCGTCAATCTCATCGCGCGGCTGTGCGGTTTCAGGGGAAAGATCGTGTGGGACACAATCAAGCCTGACGGCCAGCCTCGCCGCTGTCTCGATGTGTCGAAGGCGCGCGAACGCCTCGGATTTAACGCGCGTATGGACCTCGAGGCCGGCCTCAGACGCACAATCGACTGGTACCGAGCCCACCGCATGACTTCAGCGCTCTAGGACGCGGCCATTGGCCCGACAGAAACACGCCCAGTCGAACATCTCCTTCCCCCTCTCCCGGGATTACTCAACCTCTTGAATAAGTTGAAAATAACGATTTCTATTTGGTATCATGGCGACATCTGTTAAATACAAGGGAAAAGCTCGATCGCGCTAGTTTCCCCGCAATGAATGCAACCATGAACCTTTCAATTATTGTGCCCGTCTTCAACAGCGAATCGTTGCTGCCCGACATGGTCAACCGGTTGAAGCCCGTCATGGAATCCGTGGCCGGGCAGTACGAGCTGATTATGGTCAACGACGGCAGCCGGGACCGGAGTTGGGATGTCGTGTGCGAGTTGGCGGCGCGTTTTCCCTGGATACGCGGTATCAATCTGATGAGAAACTACGGTCAACAAAACGCGATACTCTGCGGCATCCTGGCCG
>CAYVDS010000066.1:9826-23773 GCA_964450145.1 uncultured bacterium | reverse complement strand
GACTTTCTATCACAAAAGGAATGGTTTGTCAAGTGTGTAGACCTGACCCTATGAGCGGTCTCGTGAGTAGCTTGACGCCTCGTTTCTTCATCGCTTTTTCCCTTTGACTTTTTGACGATTGCTTGGTATAATTTTTGCGCATTTAATGCTCTTTGGGAGGAAGACACAATATGTTGTAGTCTGGAAATTAGGAAACACAAGTAAGATGGCAAAATTTTCCCTCAATCCGCTTAGATGGTTCAGGAGAAAGCCTCCCGTTGGGGAGGCGTCTCCGACTGCGCACGAACCCTTGCTCAAGCCTCCCGCACAGCCGCGAAAAAGCGGGAACCTCTTCATGCAACTCATCACGCTCCAGAAAAATAATCAGTCAATGGAGCTCATCGTCAAGCAGCATATTGACACCACATGGCTCGTGCAGAGGACCTCCAGTCAGTTGGCGACCTTAAGGCAAGAGGCCCAGATGGTGGGTGAGGACGAGTTGGCGCAAGCCGCAGGCCAACTCTCTGCTTATTTCGAGACAGTTTCCGAGGGGAGGCTCGTTTTCACGGAAGAAGGGGTGGGACTGGTTCGCGATTTCGTCGCAATCTTCAAGGACGCCATCGGCGATGCCGCTCCCGGTGTTCGCGCTCTGGACCATGAAAAACTCGAGGCATGGAACTCGCGCTACCAGTTACTGATGGCTCAAATGAAACCCATCGAAGAAACACAAGGCGCGGGAAAGGACACGGCGCTCAAACCTGAGCTTTCAAGAGATAGCGGCCCGGATGATGGCGATGTCCGCGCCGCGCTTCACGGAGCCGGGAAGCAACGCTCAGAAAATGGTTCTGGAAAGAGCGCCGTCAAGGGAATTCGCAATCCGGTTCTTGACGATCTTGTCACGGACACGCCTGATTTCAACTTCTTGACTGCTGAAGATTTTGCCCCATCCCAACAGACTCCGTCAGCCGAGCCGCACGTGGAAGAGACGCCGACCGCATCGCCTGCGCTTGATTCGCTCCCGCCGTATGATCCATCTGAAGAAGCGCGCGTACGAGACATAGTGATCTCGGACTCTGAAACAAAGAGCGCTCGCGAGCGCCTTGACCTCACGGGTGCGATGCCGTTTCCCGATGTTCGCGAAGAAAGCGCCGATATCCATCAGAGCGAGGCTTCCGGCGCCGATCCTTCCAAACCGGTAAAATCGGCCGTGCAATTGGAAGAGGTCGAGCGCCTGAAGAAGAAGCTTTTCGAACTCCATGAAGAACAGGAAACACTTTCATGGAAGATGAGCGGCATACTTGGTGGCCTGAAAAAGGCTGTCAAGAGCGACCAACCTGCTTCGGAAGAACAGACTTCTCCGGGCGCTCTTGATACGCGGGAAATGGAAGATATCATTTTTGTCGGACGCAAGAAAGGGTAATGGGGCTGTCCCATAATTCTGTAGGCGCCAATTTATTCGCACGAGCAATGCAGAAAAAGCCCGAAGAGTTGTGCGAATAAATTCGCACCCACAGAATCTCATCAGTCTTCGCTAATTATGGGACAGTCTCTAATCACTGTCATATTTGGAGAGACGATCGATGGAGAGACACGGCGCCGACATCCCGCGCCGAATCATCACGATCGCCGGATGTAAGGGCGGGGTCGGAAAGAGCGTGATCGCCTGCTCAATCGCCCTCGAGTTGGGCAGGCTCGGCAGAAATGTTATCCTTGTGGACGCCGACCTGGGCGGCGCAAATCTGCACACCTATCTCGGCATCCGCGCCCCGAGATATGTGATGAGCGATTTCCTGACGAAGCGCGTGAAAACACTGGAAGAGGCAATCCTCGAAACCGACTATGCGGGAGTCCGCTTCATCAGCAGCGCGGGCAACATCCCGAGTCAGGCCAACCCGAAGTTCGCGCAAAAGGCGAAAATCATCAGCAGCCTGCGTTCCCTCAAGGCAGACTACGTCGTCGTCGACATAGGCGCCGGAAGTTCATATGACGTGATGGATTTCTTCTCGATGACCGATGACGGCATCCTCGTCACTACTTCCGAACCCAGTTCTATAGTCAACAGCTACGGCTTCGTGAAGAATGTCCTTTACAGGAGGCTTAGCCTCGCATTTCGCCAGTACTCGCTTGTGACCGAATTATTGAAGCGCGGAATGAATCCCGATGGCGCCGACGGAATCTCATCGATCCCCGAGTTCATGGCCGAGTTGGAGACAGTAAGCCCGCAGTGCTGGGACAAAGCGAGAACGATGATCGCGAGCTTTGCGCCCAACATTGTCGTCAATATGGCTGCTTCGGACGGCGACGCAAAGGAAGGCGACAAACTCAGGGCTATCATCGGGAAATTTCTTTCAATAGAAGCGCGCTGTTTAGGTCAGGTCATAGAAGACCCGGTTCTCAGGATTTCAGCAAAAAGGATGATACCGTTTGTTGTGTTCGCCCCCGACTGCAAGGCGGCCTTGTGCGTCAAGGAAATCGTGCAGCGGCTGGTTTCGGCCATGGGCGAACACATCCGGGATACCGGCAATCCCAATGGAAAAGCCGTTGACTCGGAACGAAGCATGACCGCGGCATGCCCATAGAAGAAAAAGTAGGCAACTACAAAATCATCTCACCTATCGCCGCAGGCGGAATGGGGCGGGTTTTCCTCGCAAGAGAAGAGACCACCGGTCGGCAAATCGCCGTCAAAGTACTCCCCGAACATTTCCTCGATGATCGCAAGCGCTCGCAATATCTCGACCGCGAGGTCAAGGTGGCCAAAAGACTCAAACACCCGAACGTCATAGACATCTATGGTCTGCACCTGCAAAATGGAATCGGGTACTTGCTGATGGAACTTATGGACGGAGGCAACCTGCGACCTTGCATCGAAAGACGAAGCCTGAGCCTGTATGACAGCCTCAACCTCATCCTGAAGATATGCGCCGGCCTCCACTACATTCACCACCACAAATTCGAGGACGGCCGCTTCTATAGTATCATCCATAGAGATATCAAGCCCGAGAATATCTTGCTCTCGAAGGATGGCCGGTTGAAAGTCGCCGATTTCGGGCTCAGCATTACCGACGATTCATGGTGGTTGCGCGGCCCGAAATCGCGCGCAGGCACACTCTTTTATATGTCGCCGGAACAGCTTCGAGGGAAGTCACTCGACATCCGGACCGACATCTTCTCGCTCGGTCTGGTCATGTATGAACTACTTACGGGCCAGTTGCCCTATAAAACGCAGGACAAAGAACTTTATGCGAGAATGGTGGTCAGCAAAAAGGCCAAGCCAGCGCCTCCTTCTTATGTGGAGAAAAATATCCCGCGCGCCCTTGACGAAATCACAATGCGCGCCCTCGGGCACGACCCCGCTGACCGCTATCAGACTATGGCCGAGATGATACTCGACCTGCAGCGGCTTCCACCCGTTCTCAAGCAGCTTTCTTTCTGAACGGCTTCTTTGTAGTTCAACCAGAAACCAGAAACTCTAAACCGGAAACTATTGTTGTTTGTACGCGTTGACAATATTTTTATGCTTTGCTATACTTTGCTGTGCAAGGGGTTGCGAACGATTCTACGCGGGCTGAGGGGGTGTTCATCACGTCCGTTTGGGGAGATAAACGCGCAAGCTTTATTCGGTTCTTCCGCGAAAGCGACCTTTCACAATCGCCGGTCCACACGAGGGTCGTGCTCTACCCGCTGAGGATAGTTATCCGCGCGTTCGAGGAGTTTTTCATCGACAGATGTCTGCAGCGCGCAAGCGCCCTTGCGTTCGCGAGTCTGCTCGCTCTCGTTCCAGTCACGGCTATCTTCTTCTTTTTCCTCGCAAGACTCGAAGCATTCAGCGAAATGCAGCTCAAGGTCGAGGACTTCCTCTTCAGGAATCTCGTGCCGGCGCGCACCGAAGTGGTCCGCCAATACCTCACGGAATACACCCAGAAGGTGACGCTCCTTGGCGTCTTCGGCGTAACCTTCCTGTTCATAAGCGCCATTCTTCTGTTCAACAATATCGAGCACACGATCAACGATATCTGGCACGCGCAACAGAAGAGGCCGTTCCTGAGCAAGTTCACTTCATTCTGGACGGTTCTGACCGCGACGCCCGTACTGATCTTCGTTTCTTTCTACCTTGCCGCCAAACTGTCCGCCCAACGGATCGATCTGTTTTCACTCCGGTTCTTGACGTATTTTCTGAACTGGCTGGCGTTCTGGTTCGCGTATCAGTTCATACCTTACACTCGCGTGCGCATCCGTGCCGCGATCGTGGGCGCGATCGTCGGCGGCACTCTGTGGGAACTTGCCAAGGGCGGGTTCAATTGGTACATAGCCAATATGACCTCTTTCGACAAGATATACGGGTCACTCGGCGCGATACCCGTATTCCTCCTCTGGCTCTATCTCACGTGGGTAATAGTGCTGTTCGGGTCCGAGGTTGCGTACGCGGTTCAATATCCGCAGGGAGAAAAGCGTCTGACCCATGCCGAGATCGAGAGTTATCTGGAATTCTATTCGGTTCGCGTGATGGCGGAGATCGTGAAGCAATTCGCCAACGGCAAGGCGGACACAACTGTAAACACAATAGACGTCCTGAGCAAGGTCGGCATCCCGCCCGAGGTTGCCGGTGAGATTCTTAATCGCCTGGTCGAGAAACGACTGATCCTGTACACCGAGGACAAAGACTACGTGCCCGCGCGCGAGCCCTCGAGCATCACCGTCCGCGAGGTCATCGAGGCGGTGTCGGACAGAAAGATGCTGGCGCCGGAAACACTGGACGATCCCATCTCGAGGCGGCTCAGGGGAACCTTTATCAGCGTCGCCGCCAGCATGGATTCGACTCTCGGCGGACTAAACCTCGGCAGCCTTATTAAAGGGAACAAAAGGTGAGAGTGACATGAAATGCCATGTTACCCGTGATGTCAGAAGTCGCTATGCATGCCGGAGAACCCATTACAATCCGTCGTTCCCGCCTGTTTTCTCTTTGTCATTCCCGCCTTTGTCATGGATTCCCGCCTTCGTCATGGATTCCCGCCTTCGCGGGAATGACAAGAGAATAGGCGGGAATCATCCATGATAAAGGCGGGAATCCAGGATAATTGTGGCGAAGGAACTTGTGCAACCGTTTGTGATGTTCCGTATGGACACTATAACCGGAGGACGAAACCGATATGGGTTCGATAATTGTGCTTTCCCTGCTAGTTGTCGTGGCAATCGGCGTCTTGTGTTACTTGTTCAATGACGCACGGGTCGATCTCGAGGCGCCCACTATAGCGGCCATGGAAGCGCGGGCTGACGCTCGTACGATAGAGGAACCGATTGCGCAGACTGCGAAGTCGGAGCCGCCTCCTACTATACGGTATCCGAGAAAGCATGCTGCCGAGCGCGCCCCCGTGACCGACCGCGAACAGGCCGAAATCCCGCTCAAGAGTGAATCGCCATCATATGAATACCGCGAGATGCTCGAAGAGGGCGGCGAGAACTACGTGCTTCCCCAGTGGATGGTAAACTTCTTCTCCAGCAGCGATATGTGCCACACGCTCGATCCGGCAGACAACGTCGTATTCATAGTCAAGCTTAATGATCCCGCAAATGCGGAAAAACTCATCGATGTCACCGCCGATTGCGACATGAACTCGCAGACAGTAGCCCTGAAATTCTGCTTCGGCGACGGCGCATCAGCCGAAGCGCTCAAGACAAAGTTCTACCTGTTCGAGCGGGGAGACCTGTTCGAGCTTAATCGCCTCATGCGTCAGAACGACCTAAGAATAGACGCCCTCATCCGCGCCGAGGACTTCACGCTCGAATACCTCGGCACAATCCACATGAAACTGCCGCAAAGCGTGTCCACTCATCTCAAGGACATTCTCGCCCGAATTCCAACATAGCAAAGCGGGGCCAACCCTGACGTCGTTTGTCGCGAGTTCACAAACACCGGCCAGAAATGTTATAATTTCTCTAGTGTTTCACTGCGCACGTGGCATTCCAAAGGGGAACAGCAGATGAAGAAGCAGTTTTCAAGACGTCGGTTCATTGGAAACGTCGCGATGGCCGGAGCAGCGACGTGCGCAGCCACGGTATACGGCTGCGGCGGTCGGCCAGCCTCATCAGGGCAGGGGAGCGGCCTCAGGCTGAAGCAACCCCGCGAGCACAATCTCTCAGGTGACCTTGTAATAGTCCACGGCGACGACCCGAAGCAGATGGTCAAGGCCGCTATCGAAGCATTGGGCGGCATCGACAAACTCGTCAAACCGGGCGATGTAGTCGTGGTGAAACCGAACATGGCGTGGGACCGACTCCCCGAGCAGGCGGCTACAACTAACCCGTTTGCTGTTGCCGCAATCGTCGAGCTTTGCGTGAAGGCGGGGGCGAAGAAAGTGAACGTCTTCGACCGCACCTGCAACGACGCACGGCGCTCCTACGACTCGAGCGGCATCGCGAAGGCTGCCGAGGATGCAGGCGCGTCCGTCACACAAGTTCTCGACCGGAAGTTCCGCACTGTCGCGATTCCGCGAGGCGTTTCCATGAAGGAGTGGCTGCTGTACGAAGACGTCGCCGCGGCCGACGTCCTGATAAATATCCCCATCGCCAAGCATCACGGCTCCACAAGGCTTACCCTCGGCATGAAAAATATGATGGGTATCGCCGGGGGCGACCGTGGAGACTGGCATACGGACCTTCACCAGCGCATCGCTGATTTTGCGACTGTCACTGCCGTCGACTTGACCATCCTCGACGCCTACCGGATATTAACCGACCGTGGCCCCGCCAGCGGCACCGAAAAAGACGTGCGCAAGGAGGGCCTGCTGGTCGCCGGCACGGACCGGGTCGCCGTCGACGCCTTTGGCGCGACCATCTTCGGCCTCGAACCCCGCGAACTCGGCTTTGTGCAAAAGGCTTTTGAGCTCGGGCTGGGCGAGATGGACTTGACCAAAGTGAAGCAGCAAAGGATCAATTTGACGTAATGTACGAATCGGCAAAATCCCCCTATCGAGGCTGTCCCGCAATTGGCAAATTGGTGTTGACTTCTGTAAGTGCGAATTTATTCGCACAGTGTTTCTTGCTTCTCTGCACGCCGTGTGTGCGAATAAATTCGCACCTACAAAATTGCGGGACAGATTCGAGGGCAGGATTTTACAGTACAGTCGGTATGCTATGAACTTGTGCACCAGGTATTAGCCGGGATTTATTCCTCCCTGATATGAGAAATCTCAGAAGAATTTCCCAACTCTTGTGTCTTGCGATCTTTCTTTTTCTTTTGAACAGAGCGTCCTATCCTTTGACCGGCGCCTACCCAGTCGATGTGTTCCCGAGGCTCAGCCCATTGCTTGGTCTCACGGCGTCGCTTGCCTCGCGAACGCTGGTGACGCTCTTCTGGCCCGCGTTGCTCGTGCTCGTCGCTACTCTCGTGCTTGGCCGGGCTTTCTGCGCGTGGGTGTGCCCGATGGGAACCACGCTGGATATCTGCGATAAACTATTCAAGCGAAAACCGAACGCGATAGCCGGCCGCAAGCCCACACAAGAGATTCTTCGCTCCGCTCAGAATGACAGCGGGAGATCTCAGAATGACAGCGGGAGAGCTCACTATGGCGCATCGGCCAAGCCTGCGCATCGCCGGTGGAAATTCGCGCTGCTCGCCTTCTTGCTCATCTGCTCTGCCTTCGGGTTAGAACTCGCCGGGTGGTTCGACCCTCTCAGCGTCGTCACGCGTTCCTACGCCCTCGCGCTGCAGCCTTACGCGAACTATCTGTCTGAGCGTGTTCTCGACATCCTGTTCCTGATACCGCCCCTCGCCCCAATCCTTTATCCGTTCGAGGAGTTTCTGCGCGCATACGTTCTTTCGTTCCAGCAGTTGATCTTTTCGGCGCATGTGTTGTTCGCGATGATCTTCGTCGGAATCGTCGCCCTCGGGGCGCTTAACCGCCGGTTCTGGTGCCGCAGTCTATGCCCGCTTGGCGCTTTGCTCGCGCTCGCCGGCAGATATCCTCTGCTCAGGCGAACCGTGAGCGATGAGTGCACGCACTGCCTCTCATGCCAGCGCGCCTGCATGACCGACGCAATCGCAGACCAAGGCGAAAAGACCCTCAGGGGCGAATGCGTCTATTGCTTCACGTGCGAGGATATATGCCCCGTGAACGCGATCAGCTTCTCGTTCCGTCGCCGCGTGCCTCAAAGCATCACCGGCGGAGTATTGAGCCGCCGCGCATTGCTCACTACGACTCTTGCGGGCACGGCCGTGCTTCCCGCGCTTAAACTCAACTATCCGCGCCGCTCCCTCTATCCGTGGGTTATCAGGCCCCCCGGCGTTGAGGGTGAAAAGGAGTTTCTCGCAAAGTGTGTTCGCTGCGGTGAATGCATGAAAGTTTGCCTCAAGAATGCGCTCCATCCGACGTTGTTCGAGGGCGGCGCCGAGGGGTTATGGACGCCGAAGCTCGTCCCGCGCGTCGGTTACTGCGAGTATAATTGCACGCTTTGCGGACAGGTGTGTCCATCCGGCGCTATCCCCGAGCTCAATCGCGAACAGAAGCACAAGGCGAAGATGGGGATCGCCTATTTTGAGAAAAACCGTTGTATCCCCTGGGTGGCCTATGAGAACTGGAGCGAGAAGAAGCAATGGTCGAAGAGTTACAATTGCGCCGTGTGCGAAGAGCACTGCCCGACCGCGCAGAAAGCTATCCGTTTCTCCGACGTAACTGTCGAGACTGCCGAGGGCTCGCAGATTATTCGAAGGCCCATCGTCGTCGCCGAAGAATGTGTCGGGTGTGGCATCTGCGAAAACGTCTGTCCGCTCGATGGCCCGGCCGCCGTTCGCGTGATCTCCAAAAACGCCGCGAAAACCCTCGCCCAAAAGGGCATCAAGCCCGAACAAATCGAGAGCGGATCAATCTATCCCGGCGCCTAGCGGCAAATCCCGCGCTACTGCACGGACCTATTCAATGTATTGCATATCATTTATTGACCACGGGGAACACGGGGAACACGGAGGAAAAGCCGTCAACAAAACTACTATTGTCCAGGAAAGAAGAAGCCGAACCGCAGAGGGCGCCGAGGGACGCTGAGGTTCACAGCGCGACGAAGCCGCAACCAAAGAACGGGGAAAGCATTTTACCACACAGGCACGAAGGCATAAAGAAAAAGAACAAGCGGCAAAAAGAAGAAGAAGTATAAGCCAGGAAGTTACACGAAAATGCACGAAGAAAGAATGAGGAAAAGGAAATCACGACAGAAATTCACTGCTGTCCAAGAAAAAGAAGCTGAACCGCAGAGGGCGCAGAGGGTCGCAGAGGAAAACGCCAGAATGTCAATATTCTCAGTGTCCTCCGCGTCCTCTGTGGTAAATAATCCGTATCTTGGGTTCCATTCTTTTCTAGTTGCCGAAGAGGTCTCCTGCGTAATGAAACTCATTATCGCTCCGTGGCAACAGGCTTTTTCGGTGATTCTTTTCTCCTATCTTGGACAAGAGTGACTGAAATTCATGATTCTGAACGTGAGTAGTGCAGAGGAATGACTTAGGAAGGAATACTCTATGTACGACTGACGGAGCAAGACTTCTTCTCTTAGGTTGCAAGATAGTAGAGAGCGAGAGGCGGACTTATTCCTCTTGATTTCACTCGTCCAAATTGGGGTGCACCGGCTCCAAGAACCATACTTTCAGCACAGGCGTGTTCCCCGCAGAAGTCTCTCCAGAATAAACGCCGATGAAGTCGTCGTTGTCATCGTCGTTATCATCTCGGGAGAAATACACTCGCATTTGCGTCAGACCGACCTTGTTTATGGCTTCCAATCCTGATGCGTCCGATATCCCAACTGACACGCGCCTGCCTGCTGAAGACGCTGACATGATCGCCACCTGCGTGGCGGTAGCCTCAGCCTGGAAGTCAGAGGCCTCGAGGGCTTGCGTGCCGAACGTTCCCGTCTTGATGTCCAGATAGCATGGCTTATGCGTCTCGACGGGATTCCTGCCTACAACGTCTCCTATGGTCAAGCAGAGGACGGCAGAAACAACCGTCGCGTCGTCCGGAAGGCGGGAGGTGTCAAAAGAAACGATCGACTTGAATTGGCGCTCTCCTTGGGCCACGCCACCGTAATCGTCACCGATCCGGAGCGCAAGAGCGTGCGCCGCGGTTGCTCCAAAGAGACCACCCACATTCGATGTCTCAGTTGACTCCAACACCCAGCCGTCATCCTCGCTTATCGAGGTGAATCTATCTGCCTGCAAAACAGAAATGCTGGGACAAAGGTTGATAACTTGCAGCCCCGAGTCAAAATCAGCAACATACGCATATGAACCGGAAACTTTCACGTCGCCCGCAAGCCCCGGCGTATTGACCGTGGCTACGATCCGGGGTGCGGAAGGATTAGATATGTCCACCACCTGAAGGCCTGCGCCCGAATCGCCAACATACGCGTAGAAGTCGGAAACTGCCAGCTTGTCAGCAGGACCGGGCAGACCGACGGAACCCACGATCTGAGGTTTGAAAGGCTTCGATAGGTCCACCACTTGAAGACCCGAGAGATAGTCCGCCACATAAGCGTACCCGCCGGAAACCGCCACGCCGAAAGCCTGGTCGGGCGTGTCGGCCGATCCTACGATGACAGGCTCTGAAGGATCAGAAATGTCCACGATCTGAAGGCCTGCCGAGCCTGCCGCAACGTAGGCATACCCGCCTGAAACTGCTACATCATGAACAATGTCCGGGATATAGAGCGAGCCCACAATCACAGGATCGGTTGGATTAGCGATATCTACTATCTGCAGATATGATTCAGTCACATACGCTGAAGAGTTCGAGATGTCAACTGTTTGAACACTTTCTCTAAGGCCAGTAACATAGGCATATGATCCGGAAACCGCTACTCCGAATGCAGACATCTGCAAATCCGCTGAACTTACGATAGCAGGCTCGAGCGGATTCGAGATGTCCACCACCTGAAGACCCAAATCAAAATCTGCAACACACGCAAGCGAACCGGAAATTGCTACATCCTGAGCGCCATATGATGGGGTATCGACTGCGGCCACGATCACGGGCGTGTCCGAATCGGAGATGTCTACCACTTGGAGGCCCGAGAAGTCGGCCGCAACGTAGGCATATGAGCCGGAAACGGCCACTCCCTCAGCATATCCCACTGTATCCACTGAGCCCACGAGCAGAGGCAAATAAATTTCACACGGCTCTGTTGAGTACGCGCTGTTCGGGAAGGCTGTAAGCAGAGCGAGGGAGAACGTGATTGCGGATAACAGGCTCCATCTTCTCATGATTCCCCTCTTAGGCCACAGCAACAGGATGCGCTCGGTTTTCCTCCCCTCTCCGCATTTGAAGGGCAAATTTCGCATCTCCAGAATTAGTGGCTGTATCCTGCTTGCAACGTAGATAAATTCTATCATCTACTGGGCAACAGCTCAAGGAAAAAGCGAGGAAAAAGCGAGAGATAGGACCAAAAAACGGCCCGCTGTGAGGCGCTCTTTTCACATTGCGGCAAAGCCGCAACCAACCAAGAAAGAAGAGGTAGGAATCTACAGATTTCGTAGATTCGCACTGATTCTGAGAAGAAGAAGAAAAGGAGGCGTCCTTAGCCACAGATTCAAACGGAGTGCGCCGCAAAGCTGCAACCAAAATTAGCGGAAAAATCTCCCCTGCCCTCCCTTTTGTAAAGGGGGGAAATAAGCAGCCGTTTGCTATGAAGGCCCAGGCGAAAATCACGACAAGATTTCGAACGGTAGTAGTACAGAGAACACTGAGGAGGGTTGTCTTTGTTTGGAAAGCTTTCTCTTTGTCATTGATTCTTTCTTTGCGTCCTTTGCGCCTTTGCGGTGATGAAAGCTGTCTTGGACAGCAGTGACAAAAATTCACGATTTCGAACGTTAGTAGTATAGTGCGCCATGTGTGAACCGTCGCGATGGTTCATACGGGTCATATCGACGGAACAGGGAAAACGGGAATTTAATGCCGCCTTTCCCACGGAATCTATTTCTTGTAGATAGGTAAGCATTGCTTACAACATATTGTGGCGTAAATCGAAGATTGGCCTTGAATTTTGGCAAATTTTGTGTATAATATGCTGAAGGTGTGCCATGAGACCCTTTATCGTTAGAACAACCACGGGACGCATTGACCCTCAGAATCTGGGTACCGCGCTTTGGCCGACGCCGCACATGAGCCGTATGCTCATGTATTCGGTTGTTTTTCATCTATGTCTGGTGACCTCCTTTATGATTGTGAAGGCGCTTAATCTCTCTCTTAAGAAGCTACCCATCATTTACACGGTAGATTTGGTTGAATTTGCCCGTCCGGGAGGTGGGCCGACTAAACAGGTCTCAGCCCCCCCGGTCTCGACGCCGCGGGTCTCGAAGGTTGTCGAGAAGAAGGCCGAAGAGCCGAAACCTTCCAAGGAAACCAAGAAATCGCCGCCGAAGCCGAAAGACGAGAAACAGGTGACGCTGGCGTCGCGCAAGAAAGTTGAGACCCCCAAGAATGACAAGGTCACGAAGCCGAAGGAGAAGCCCGCCGAGACCACGATGCCCGCAGAACCACCCAAGAAAGAGGAACCCCCCGAACCCGAACTGGTGGCTTCAAACAACAGCGAAGATTTTGTAACTTCCGGCGACCCGGGTGATATTATGGGTCCGGGCAATCTGAGCAAAGACCTCATCAATCCCGAATTGAGATGGTATATCGAGATAATCAGGCGGAAGGTGTGGCAGAACTGGATAGAACCTCGCCATGTGCTTTCGGATGGGGTTCACGCTCGGGTAGTGATCAGATTCGAGATTGGGAGGGACGGCAATTTTGCGTCGCCGCCCGAAGTCTTCGAGTCGTCGAACATTTCACTCGTTGACCAGTCCGGCTATCGAGCCGTCGTCAGGTCGGCGCCATTTCCGCCATTGCCTGAAAGTTATACCGGCAATACCATGGGTATCCGCTTTGGATTCGAATACGGAGAGAAGGCATGACTCGCCGGTTACCTCCCATAATTCTGTCGCTCATATTCTTGCTGATTTGCGCGAGCGTCCTGCTTGCGCAAGGCGATATAATCATCGATATTCGCAAGGACGCCATGGCGCGAATCAAGATAGGGATTCCGCCGCTTACTGGTGACACAGCCTCGCCGCAGACCGCTGCGCCGGGCAAAGGCGAAGAGGTGGCCCAGATCATTCGTGAAGACCTCGATTTTACCGGTCTATTTCAGGTTTTCCCTTTGCCACCGCTCGGGAGCGCACCTGCGCCGGGCGCTTCAGCAAGCACCCCGCTAAAAGCGTGGCTGCCACTTGGCGTGCAGTCCGTGGTGCAAGGCGCATTCAAACAGATGGACGACTATATGACGCTCGAGGCCGCTCTGTTCGACGTAGAATCCGAGAGTCGCATCTTCGGGAGATTCTATAAGGGCGGTGCGCGGGAGACGCGGACGATCGCACATAGCTTTGCCGACGAGATTGTGTATCGTTACACCGGCAAGCGAGGCATCGGCACGACCTCGATCGCCTACGTGAAGAGCAAAGGCGGAAACAAAGAGATTCACGTCATGGATTATGACGGGCGCAACTCCTACCAGCTTACGCACGACAACTCGATCGCGCTTTCGCCCCGTTGGTCTCCGGATGGAACCAAGGTCGTCTTCACCTCGTATCGAGACCGAAACCCCGACATCTATGTGGTTGACCTCAAAGCCAAAAGCTACGTCCGCCTTTCGGGCTACATTGGACTGAACACGACGCCCGCGTTTTCTCCTGATGGCAAGACTCTTGCTCTCACGTTGAGTAAAGACGGCAACCCGGAGATATACCTGCTCGATATGAAGACCAAGGGATTGACGAGACTCACCCGGAATCCCAAGGTGGACACGTCGCCCACGTGGTCTCCAAACGGCCGCGAGATCGCGTTCGTGTCCGACCGCTCGGGGACGCCCCAGATTTATATTACCGACCGCGAGGGCGTCAATCTGCGGAGGCTCACCTACGCAGGCCCGCACAATACGGAGCCCGGATGGTCA
>CAYVDS010000066.1:0-9816 GCA_964450145.1 uncultured bacterium | reverse complement strand
TGTCACCGGAAAAGGGTGAGAGAATTGCGTATGTCGGCACCATCGGGGGGAGAGGCGACATTTTTGCTATTAGTCCGACCGGCGGCGAGGCCACTCGGCTGACCGTGAGTGGCGGCAATGAGGACCCGACATGGTCGCCGGACGGCAGATATCTTGCTTACAGCTCGAAAGTGGGAGGCCGCAGAGATGTTTATCTTATGAGAGCTGACGGGTCCGGCACAAAGCGCATTACGTCAGGAGGAGGTGATAGCATGTCTCCTGCGTGGTCGCCCTAAGCGGACACCCATGAGACTCGCCAAATTCGTCAAACAGACGAAGAGCCCCGTCTGGTCTGGGTCGTTGATGGAGAAAAGAGCTCGTAAACGTGTCATTCCCGCGAAGGCGGAAATCCATTCCGCAAATGTGAGAATTAAGCGGGCAAGATTTCTCTGATATTCTGCCATGGGGAAGGGGATGACAAAGAAACAAGCAGTCGGCAGCAGTTCCTTTGAGAAAGCATAAGTCACGCGGTTTGGCTGATTTTGGTTGGAAGGAGGATGCAATGTATCGAAAACTGACGGGTTTGCTCGCATGCATGTTCTTACTTGCGCTTTTTGTCAATGTCACAGGTTGCAAAAGCAGAGCCACGACGGCTGGGCCCAAGTTTCCCGAAGAACAGCAGGTAACCACGCCGGTGGCGGCCGAGCGCCCGGGCGAAGGACGGTTAGGCGAGCGGCCGGGAGAAGGTGTCGAGGAAGGCGAACTTCCTATTCCGCAGTCGCCGCTTGCGCGCGAGTTGCTCTTCAAAGAAGCGAACGAGAATCTTCAGTCAATCTACTTCGACTATGACAGCGCCGTCCTCAAATCCGAAGCTATAAAGAGCCTCGACAAAGGAGCGGACTGGCTCAAGAAAAACCCGGGCGTGAACGTGCAAATCGAAGGGCATTGCGACGAGCGCGGAACCAACGAATACAACCTCGCGCTTGGCGAACGGCGCGCCCTTGCCGCCCGGCGCTATCTCATCAGCCTTGGACTGAGCTCTGAGCGCATCTTCACGATCAGCTACGGCGAAGAGAGGCCCGCGGCGGAAGGCCATGACGAATCCGCGTGGAAATTCAATCGCCGCGATGAATTCAAGATATCGCTCTGAAGACCCTTGCGGTCGGAGCGAGCGCACGCGGGCAGAAAGGGGACGTATGTCACACCCATCCAAAGCCTGGTTAGCCTTGGTGTGCCTGCTGTCCTACTTCTTTCTCGGGCAAGCCGGTTGCCAGACAGCGTCTGAACAGGAGCTCACCTATATTCGGTCCGATATCGTTCGCATGAGGCGCGACATCGAGGAGATCAAGCAGAACGTGGGCCCGTCGGCCTCGGCTTCGTACCAGGACCTCTTGAGAAGCCAGGCCGCGCAACGCGAGACGCTTATCGGTCTTCAAGAGGGCCAACAGCAGATCGACAGTAATATCGAGGAGACACGACACGAACTGGTGGCCCTCAAGCAGGAGGTCACAAACCTCAAGCTGAATATGTACAGTCAGATGGAGGCGCTCAAAGCGGCGACGAAAGCTCCGGTTTCAGCGGCAAGACCGCCCGAAGGGGCGACTTCCGCGCCGCCGGTCGTTCAACCGCCGCCGGCAGGGGGGCTGCCCACCGAAACGCCAACGGAGGCGCCACCGGAGCCGATAGAGCCGATGGACTACACGAAGCTTTACGACACCGCCTATGAGGACTATGTGCGGCAGAACTATCCTCTGGCGCGCAACGGTTTCGAGGAATATCTGCGCCAATATCCTGACACCGACCTCGCTGACAACGCGCGGTACTGGATAGGCGAATGCTACTACGCCGAAGGCAAGTTTGAGGAGGCGGTGCAAGCTTTCAACAAAGTGGTCACACGGTATCCGACCGGTAACAAAGTGCCTCGCGCGATGCTGAAGGCCGGCTACGCGCAGCTCGAACTGGGCAAGAAAGACGACGCCAAGAAAATGTTCCAGAAGGTGCTGGACGCTTATCCGCTATCGAGCGAAGCCGACCAGGCCAAGGCGAAACTGAAGGAACTGAAGTGAAGTGAAGCGAGGGGGAAAAGGGGAAAAGGTTAAAAGGGAAAACGGGGAAGGAAGCGTTATATTAGTCAGCCGATAACTTTCGGCCTTCGCCTTTCCCTTTGATGTGGTGACTTGGCTGTTTTGCTGTTTCTCAGCGAGTTGACAAAGTTGACGCCCCAAACTATACTATTGCTGTGGGTATGTGGCTTAATTTGTTCGCAACCTTTTGCCCCTTGCCCTTTACTTTGATATTGCAGGGCGCTTAGCTCAGTTGGTTGGAGCGCTGCGTTCACATCGCAGAGGCCACTGGTTCGAGTCCAGTAGCGCCCACGAAACTGTTTTGATTGCCAGTTTGCGCATTTCGTTGCATGACACTGCGTAAACTGGCTTTTTTGTTGGGGTTGCGGGCCAGCCTTGTTCTATCTTAACCGTTTATTACTTTCTCTTCGCCTTGAGCATCGTGAGCAGCATCTTGAAGCGCTTCGCGGCTCGCACTGCATGCGGCACATTAGCGGGCATCAAGACAATCTGGCCTTCGCCCACCCGGCACAACTTACCGCCGATGACGAACTCGCCCGCGCCGTCCACTATCTGAACCAACGCATCAAACGGCGCAGTATGCTCGCTCAATGCCTGGCCCGCGTCAAAGGCGAATAACGTGACAGTGCCCGCATCGTTTTCAACCAGCGTACGGCTGACGATAGCGCCTTCGCCGTATTCAACAAGCTGCGCCAACTCAAGAACCTTTCCGCCTTGTATCTTGGACTTCTTCTCTCTTTTGCCGGCCATAGTCTTTATCCCCCTGCGGCCATGTATGTGAGTTACGTAGGTGATCACTGGCGCTTCGTTTGAGCAGCCCACAGGTTAGGCTGTGAGATTTCGCTATCATACATAAACAGTTGGGTATAGTCAAAGGTGGGTTGTGAGAAAGCCTGTGCCAATAAGAATGGATTCCCGCCTTCGCGGGAAATACAAAGAAGCGGCGGGAATGACGAAGAAGAGAAGGGAATGACGAAGAAAAAGCGGGCTCCTGCGACTTTTGCGGCTCGGATTCTTTTGTTTTGGACAGTAGTGAGGCGGGCATGAAGAAGCGAGAATGACAAAGAAGTTGGGGCGTTTGACACCTATGCTGCGCCGTGTTAGAATTGATGTCAGCTAGGGGTGTGCTGGGACACTGAGAGTCTTAACGACAACCCTCTGAACCTGACCTGGATAATACCAGCGTAGGGAAGCGGACAAACGAGTTCTCAACGGCAGCATAGGATTCATGAGGCCGCATTCTCTACGGGGAATGCGGCTGAATTGTTTTGTGGCTGCTTCGTGCGATGACGAGTAATGAAGGATGAGCGGCAAAGTTTTCAAGATGGGGGTTGCTGTCTGCGTGACGATTACTGTTTGTTCGGAGCAATAGACAGGTTATGCAAATACATCTGAACGGGAAGCCATACGACAGCGCCCAGGGGATGACAGTGGCGCAGTTGCTGAAGAATCTCGGAATCGAAGGAAACCGTGTCGCAGTCGAGCTCAACTTGAATATCCTCCCAAAGGACGAGTATGCAAGTTGTACTCTAAAGGAAAGCGATCAAGTCGAAGTGGTTCACTTTGTAGGCGGAGGAACATCAGAATTGGGGGAAAAGGAGAAAAGGCGAAAAGGGTAACCATGTGGAACTGTGAGAGTGAAGGAACCCTAAACTCTAAACCCTAAACTATTAACCGTTTTCTTGGGAGAGGTGACAATGGCTGATGAACTTGTGTTGGGGGGCCGGAAATTCCGTTCGCGGCTCCTTATCGGAACCGGCAAGTATGCGACGTTCGAGTTGATGCGCACTGCGATAGAGAGATCGGGCGCCGAGATAGTAACCGTCGCCGTGCGGCGCATCAATATATCTGACAGGAGCAAAGAATCGCTTCTCGACTATCTTGACCCAAAGAAGTACGCGCTTCTGCCGAATACTGCCGGCTGTTACACTGCAGAGGACGCGATACGGACGGCGCGTCTCGGCCGCGAGGCGGGTCTCTCAGATATGGTCAAGCTCGAGGTCATCGGCGACGAGAAGACTCTGTTTCCCGACAATGCGGGTCTCATCGAGGCCGCGAAGGTGTTGATCAAGGAAGGCTTTATTATAATGCCGTACACGAACGACGACCCGATTGTATGCAAGAAACTCGAGGAAATCGGCTGTGCCGCGGTCATGCCGCTCGCTGCCCCGATCGGATCGGGTTTGGGTATAAGGAATCCTTACAACATCCGCATCATCGTCGAGCAGGCCAAAGTGCCTGTCATTGTGGATGCGGGAGTCGGTACCGCCTCTGACGCCGCAATCGCGATGGAACTCGGTGTTGACGGCGTGTTAATGAACACCGGCGTTGCGGGCGCAAAAGACCCGGTCTTGATGGCTGACGCGATGCGTCAGGCGGTCGAGGCAGGCCGAAAAGCATTTCTGGCGGGCCGAATACCGAAGAAGCTCTACGCGACTGCGAGCAGTCCGCTGGAGGGAACGCTGGTCAAGTAGGGTTTCAAATTTCAGGTTTCAAGTTTCAGGTTTCAAGCCTGAGAGTTGATTACAGAGAATGACGAATTGGGAATGATGAATGAGGAATAGAACTTGCCCTGAGTTAGTTTCGGAGGGGCGGTTTAAGCGATAATATGAGGCCAATCGATGCAGGCAAACAATCGCGTTGATTTTGATTTGTACCTTATCACTGACCGGCGTCAATGCGGGACGAGGGATTTGGTGGCGTGCGTCGAGCAGGCGTTGCGCGGTGGCGCGCGCGCTGTCCAATTGCGTGAAAAGGACCTTTCCACTCGCGAGCGATTCGAGTTCGGCACAGCGCTTCGCCGTTTGACGTCAGAGTTTCGCGCCAAACTTCTAATAAACGGCGATTCGGCGCTGGCCCTTGCTATTGGGGCTGACGGCGTTCATCTTCCGCAAGACAGCTTGCCAGCCCGCGTGTGCAGGAAGCTAATCGGACCGGAAATGCTCATCGGCGTTTCGACCCACACCATAGAGGAAGCTCGGGAGGCGGCTGATGACGGCGCCGACTTCATTACGTATGGGCCGGTTTATCACACGCCCTCAAAGGTCCAATACGGCGAGCCGGTCGGCCTGCACTCCCTGCGGGCGGCCTGCGACGTTGTAGGCCTGCCGGTGTTTGCGCTCGGAGGCATCAAGGCGGATAATCTCGAACAGGTGTTGTCGGCGGGCGCTGCCGGCGTCGCTATGATCTCAGCCATTCTCGGGGAGAATGACCTCGAGGCAGCGGCCTCGCGACTGGTGGGTGAGCTGCGGATACGGCGGATACGAATGATGAGTGAAGAACGACGAATCACGAATGGGGGGGCGGTAGGTGCGCCCTGAGATCGCGACGGCGTTCAAACAATTTGGCCGAATGAATTCGGCCCCGCAGGGGAACAGGCGTCATGTGGGCGCATGATTCATCGCGTCCGACGTGGTGCTATTGATGTTCATACGTCGAACTCAAGGGAAAGGTTGATTTGAATGACTCAGCTTTTGAAAGCACTACAAGGGGTTGTCACCCCCGAAATGGAACAGGTGGCTCGGGATGAAAAGCTGGACGCCGAATCCATACGACAGGGAATCGCCGACGGCAGTATCATAATCTCGAGGAACGATCATCACGCAGGCGCCAGGCCGGTAGGTATCGGCGGGCGTTTGAGGACAAAGGTGAACGCCAACATCGGCACTTCGGGCGATCATGCCGACATCGCCGAAGAGTTGCAGAAGCTCGATGTTGCGATTACGGCTGGCGCTGATACCGTAATGGATTTGAGCGTCGGCGGGCCCGTGGACGACACGCGCAGGCAAATCATCGCACATTCGACCGTTCCGGTCGGCACCGTCCCGATCTATCAGGCCGCCTTGTCCGCCCGGAAACGGGGCAAATCTTTTGTCGAGCTCGATACCAACGAGATGTTCGAGACGATAGAACAGCATGCGAGCGACGGCGTGGATTTCGTGACCGTCCATTGCACTGTCACTCAAGAGTCGGTCGCCCGTTTGAAGAAGCATGCGCGCATCCTCGACATCGTCAGCCGCGGGGGCGCCCTTATGCTCGAGTGGATGGCCTTCAACAAGAAAGAGAACCCGCTGTACGAGCAATTTGACCGGCTTCTCTCTATCGCCAAGAAGTGCGATATGGCGCTCAGTCTCGGCGACGGCATGCGGCCTGGATGCCTTGCCGACGCGACCGACCGCGGGCAAATACAGGAACTCATTTTGCAGGGCGAGCTTGTCCAGCGCTGCTGGGAAGCGGGCGTCCAGGTGATGTGCGAGGGGCCGGGCCACGTCCCGCTCGACCAGATACAGGCGAATATGATTTTGCAAAAGAGGCTGTGCCATGGCGCGCCGTTCTATGTTCTCGGGCCGCTCGTGACCGATATCGCCCCCGGCTACGACCATATCACGAGCGCCATTGGCGGCGCGGTCGCCGCGCTCTCGGGCGCGAATTTTCTATGCTATGTCACGCCGTCCGAGCACCTGCGTCTTCCCAGTATTGACGACGTGCGGGAAGGCGTAATTGCGTCGCGTATCGCCGCTCATGCCGCCGACATAGCGCGCGGCATTCCGGGCGCAATGGAACGGGATAACGCCATGGCGCGCTGCCGCAAGAGACTCGACTGGGAGGGCCAGATTGCGCTCGCGATAGACCCGGTTCGCGCACGGGCGCTGCGCGAGAGCCGCCATCCCGCAGACACTGAAGTCTGCACGATGTGCGGCGAGTTTTGCGCGATCAAGATAACTCAAAAAGCCTTGAGCATAGGGACACACCCGAGCGACGGGTCTGTCCCCAACGCTGACGATGTGAGGCGCCCGAATTGAGGTATCCACGCTCCGCGAATGCCCTCGCACTTCCTCTCCTTATTGTGCTTGCGCTGGCGCTGCGTCTGCTTTTCTACACCGGGCCGATCGGGAGCGACGACCACGACTACTATCTCGGCGCGCATGAAATATACGAGGGAATCTATCACCCTGCCGACAACTACTGGAAAACCCGCTATGGCATGTTGCTGCCCATCGCCGTATCATATGCGATTTTCGGGACGAATGAATTTGCGGCCGCCGTCTGGCCGATGGCCGGCGCGCTCGGCGCCGTGGCCATGTGCTATGCCCTTGGCAAATCTCTTTTTGACCGGCGGACGGGTCTGCTCGCCGCCCTGCTCCTCGCGTTCTATCCCCTTGATATTCACTATTCCGGCCTGATCCTTCCGGATATTCCGCTCTCCTTCCTCATTGCCGCGTGTGTACTCGCCTTTTTGCGAGGCAGCCAGAGCAAAAGACATACGCCCGCGCTTTTTTTTATGTCGGGGCTGCTGCTCGGAGCGGCGTATTCGTGCAGGTCAATGGCGGTCATAGCGCTGCCGTTCCTTTTCATATATGCGGCGCTGTTTGACAGAAAGCTCAGACCTGCGTATCTGTTTTTCGGCGCGGGCCTTCTGCTCGTTCTTTTTGCGGAAGGGCTCTACTACTTTTTGCAAGGGTTAAGCCCTCTCCACAATTTCAAGTTGAACGCGAACGCCGCGATAGCCGTGAACTCCGCTGGCGAATGCTCGACCAGCCTAGCCTATTACCCTCGGGCTGTATTCGGTGATCTGGCGGTTTTCGGCCCTTACTTTTTCTTGTTTGTTCCGGCCATGCTCGTGAGCCTCATCAAACGCGAGCGCAGCGCGCTCATCATGCTGGCGTGGGCGGGAACAATCATCCTCATCCTCCAGTTCGGTTTCGTAAGTTTCTCACCTCCGATCCCGATTGTGAAAGTGCGCAAGTTTCTGAATTTTGCGACCGTTCCGCTGATTGTGCTTGCGGCATGGGCTCTCATGAAGCTGAGGGGAAGGCTGCGCTGGCCGGTGGTCGCCGCGGTTATCGCAATGTCATTCTATTTGATTTGGCCTTATAGATATTCGGCCAACATGACGCCCGAGACCTCCGGCGCCAACGTGCGCAAGGTAGCCGCATACCTGGAAGAACTACCGCCGAAACCTATTTACGCCGACCTGCGCACGACGGCGATGCTGATGCTTGCGTCGGGCTTTGAGATGAAATCCGAGCAATTCCGAAATCTGTACACGATTTCCTCGCCGGAGCAACTTAAAGATTGCTATGTGGTAATTAACAGGTTCTATGCCCGGTTTGATTCGACGAATCCGTACACAAGAGTCCCCTATTTCGCGGCGCAATATCCCATAGGGGTTCCCCCCTTCTGGAAAGCGAAGGATTTTGCTCTTTCGGTCGTTTTGGATGTGCCGTAGCACAAAAGGGGAAAGGTCAAAGGGGGAAACGGGGAAAGGGAATGACAAAGAAGAATAGGAAGACCATGAAGATATGCGTCGTAAGGTCACTGAACAGAAAAGGCATCTGAACAAGCCGACAGAGTACTACGAATGCGAGCTTCTACGCCATGAGAGCGGGCACGCGGCGCTTCGCTACGTGAGTGATCGAACGTTCGCGAGCACTCGGCTCGGAGTTACGTTTCCGCCCGGCTGCGTGACGATCGCTCTCTATTGGGAAGATCGCCCGTACGTCTTCTGGGGAATCTTTTCGCCCGCAGGCGAGACGCTTGGATATCTTGTCCATATTTGCAAGCAAGTAAACGTCGCTGAGGCTTCGGTCTCGTACCTCGACATGCTGCTCGACGTGTGGTTCTTCCCTGACGGGCGACATATTATTCTGGACGCAGATGAAGTGGAGCAATGCCTCGCGTCCGGCGCGCTCACGCCCGAGGACAAAGTGTACATAGAAAAGGCCAAGGAACGGACGCTCAAAGAATTTGTGTCGAATGTCGAGAGGCTGAAGGCCTTTGCGCGCTCGGTCCGAACAAAGGTTTGACAAAGAAGGCGAATTATGCGCCGGAGCACACCGCGAAAGCCGGCCGGGAGATTGGAGGAAAAGGAGTGGATTTCCGCTTTCGCGGGCGGGAATGACAAAGAAGGGGAATGACAGGGGGAAAGACGAGGAAGAGAGGAAGATGAGGAAGGAGAACGGCTCCGAAAGCAGTATTTGCAGGGCCCGGAATGGGGCTGGAAGAAAGGGCTTGACAACGGGAATTCGATATGCTAATATTATGATGTTGAGGTTATGGTGATTATGTTCTTTGTCTGTTCGTTAAGACCTCAGGGGAGAATGATAGGTTTGAATGACCTATACAAATCCACGGGCTAAAGGCGCGATGAGTGCCTTTGGCTGCGAGGCTTAACGAACGGGCGTCAACCGAGAAAGTTGATGCCCGTTGGTTTTGTGGACAGAGACATCGGCTCTTTGAAAATTGAGGAAGATGCATTGTCTGTAAGTTAGCGTGCGTAGGCGGGTGATGGAGAACGCTCAGGCGTTTTTCCCATCGCCCCCCAAGACCCTTTGAGCTTTAGCTGTAAAGCAGGACAAGCAGGCGAGCAACGAAGTTGCTAGTCTGTGTTCTACACTTTTTAAAGTGGAGAGTTTGATCCTGGCTCAGAACGAACGCTGGCGGCGTGCCTAACACATGCAAGTCGAACGAGAAAGTCCCTTCGGGGATAAGTAAAGTGGCGAACGGGTGAGTAACACGTGGGTAATCTACCTTCTAGAGGGGGATAACCTGCCGAAAGGCGGGCTAATACCGCATAACGTAACTGGTTCATATGGGCCGGTTACCAAAGACGGCCTCTGCTTGCAAGCTGTCGCTGGAAGATGAGCCCGCGTCCCATTAGCTAGTTGGCGGGATAACAGCCCACCAAGGCTACGATGGGTAGCCGACCTGAGAGGGTGATCGGCCACACTGGGACTGAGACACGGCCCAGACT
>CAYVDS010000065.1:0-23844 GCA_964450145.1 uncultured bacterium | reverse complement strand
CGTGCTCTGTGTTCTCGCGGTCCGGCAACTCGAGCCGAACGCGGAGGGCGTACGCATCTTCACGCGCGAGGTGTTCATGTGGATCGAGATGGGCGCGTTCAGGGTGCCGTTCAAGTTTCAACTGGACCCGCTATCTTCGGTTATGGTGCTGGTGGTGACCGGCGTCGGCTTCCTCATCCATGTCTATTCGCACGGGTACATGCACAAGGACGGCGGGCAGTACAGGTTCTTTGCGTACATGAACCTGTTCACGTGTGCGATGCTTATTCTCGTGCTCGGCGGCAATTTCCTGCTGATGTTCATCGGGTGGGAAGGAGTCGGCCTGTGCTCTTACCTGCTCATCGGATTCTGGTTCGGCAAAGATTCGGCCGCCACCGCGGGCAAGAAAGCGTTTGTCACGAACCGGATCGGCGATTTCGGATTCGCTCTCGGAATGATGCTCATTTTTGTCACATTCGGCTCGCTCGATTATCAGACCGTTTTCGCTGAGGCTCCTCACAAACTTGCTTATAACGGCGCAATTGTTACCGCGATCACGATGTTGCTTTTCGTTGGCGCGACCGGCAAATCAGCTCAGCTTCCGCTGTACGTGTGGCTGCCCGACGCGATGGAAGGCCCGACGCCCACGAGCGCGCTCATCCATGCAGCGACGATGGTAACCTCGGGCGTCTACATGGTTTCCCGCTGCAACGTGCTCTACTCGATGGCGCCCAAGAGCCTCATCCTCGTCGGCGCTGTCGGCGCGGCGACCGCTTTCTTCTCTGCTACGATAGGCATGGCGCAGTATGACATCAAGAAGGTGTTGGCGTATTCGACAGTCAGTCAGCTCGGCTACATGTTTCTCGCATGCGGCGTCGCCTCGTATACCGCCGGCATTTTCCACCTGATGACTCACGCCTTCTTCAAGGCGCTGCTGTTCCTCGGGGCCGGCAGTGTGATCCACGGCATGAGCGGCGACCAGGACATGCGCAACATGGGCGCCCTGAGAAAACATATGCCGCACACATGGTGGACGTTCATGATCGCATATATCGCCATCGCCGGGATTCCACCATTCGCGGGCTTCTTCAGCAAGGACGAAATTCTCTGGAAAGCGTTCACATACAATTCGCCCGTCTTGGGGCCCATGTGGGGAAAGGCCCTGTGGGCCGTCGGCGCAGCAGCCGCCCTGATGACCGCGTTCTACATGACGCGCCTTATTTGCCTGACGTTCTTCGGCGAATCGCGCGTGTCTCATGAGGCCGAGCATCACCTGCACGAATCGCCCGGCTCGATGATATATCCGCTCATGGCGCTGGCGGTCCTATCGCTCGTCGGAGGCTGGGTCGGCATTCCCGAGGCGATCGGGGGCCATAACCATTTCCATCATTTTCTCGCGCCGGTTCTCGACAAGGCGGCTCACGGAGCGCATGAAGCGCATGCGGCTGCGTCAGCCGGTCTCGCCTACGCGCAGGAGTTGACGGAACACGCGGCCGTTCACGAAGGCGGAGAGGCCCACTCGCGGTCTCTCGAAATCACGATGATGATTGTCTCGGTTGCTATCGCGGGATTCGGCATCGGATTGGGTCGTTACATGTATATCAAGAACACGAATATTCCGCTGCTGATACAATTCAAGTTGCCCGGTCTCCACAAGGCCCTTTTGAATAAGTGGTATGTCGATGAGATTTACAACTTCGCAATCGTGGGCGGAACAAAGCAATTCGCAAACGTATTGTGCTGGTTTGACGCGCACATTATTGACGGAATCGTGAACGGCGCCGCAACGGCTGCCAGAGGGCTGAGCAGCGCGAGCATCCTGTTTGACGGCGCGATAGTTGACGGTCTCGTGAACCTCACGGCAAAGATCGTCGAGACCGCCAGCGGCATTCTGAAACGGTTCCAGACCGGCTACGTTCAGAACTACGCTCTCGTGATGGCAATCGGATTGTTTGTTTTCCTTAGCATATATATACTTCTGAGATAGTTTGACTTGTGGGGCGTCCCGCGAGGGCGGGACTGCGCCCTTTTGAGACAGGGAAAATAACGGCTACGCTGTTTCTAAATCTTTCTGGAGAAGGGAGAGTTGAGACTTGACTCCTGAGATTCTGACATACGCTGACATGGGGCTGAAATTCCCGTTGCTTTCGGTGCTGACGTACATCCCCGTCGTCGGCGCCATTATCATCATGCTGTTCATGCGCAAGGACAACACGGTTCGATGGTTCGCGAACTTCGTCGTCCTGATCGACTTCGTGCTTTCGCTCCGGCTTGTGCCCGGTTTCGTAACCAGCCGGCACGCGCTCCAGTTTGTGGAAAAAGCGCCGTGGATCGAAAGCCTCGGGGCGCAATACTTCCTCGGGGTTGACGGCATCAGCATCCTGCTGGTTCTCCTGACGACGTTCCTGGGCGTGCTCGCCGTCCTGTCGTCGTGGACGGCGATACAGGAGCGGGTGAAGGAATACTATATTTTCATGCTGTTGCTGCAGACGGGGATGCTTGGCGTGTTCTTCTCACTCGATTTCTTCCTCTTCTACGTGTTTTGGGAAGTCATGCTCGTGCCGATGTATTTCCTCATAGGCGTCTGGGGCGGCCCGCGAAAGCTTTACGCGGCCATTAAGTTCTTCCTCTACACGCTTGCGGGCAGCGTGCTCATGCTGCTTGCCATCTTGGGGCTTTACTTCCTCCATTACCGGCAGACCGGCGAACTCAGCTTCGAGATCATGGAATACTACGGCATGGATATTCCAATGCATATCCAGCGGTGGTTATTCCTCGCGTTTTTCGTAGGCTTCGCAATCAAAGTGCCGATGTTCCCGTTCCATACGTGGCTTCCCGACGCGCACGTCGAGGCGCCGACCGCCGGCAGCGTCATCCTTGCAGGCGTTTTGCTGAAAATGGGCACGTACGGCTTTGTGCGGTTCAGCCTGCCTCTGTTCCCGGAGGCGACTATGTGGTTCTTGCCTTACGGGATAATACTGGCTGTTATCGGAATCGTTTACGGCGCGCTCACCGCGATGATGCAGCCCGACATGAAGAAACTCGTGGCGTATTCGAGCGTGAGCCACCTGGGATTCGTGATGCTCGGCCTGTTCGCTCTCAACCAGCAGGGGGTCGAAGGCGGAATCCTCCAGATGATAAACCACGGCCTTAGCACGGGCGCGCTGTTCTTGGTCGTCGGCCTCATCTATGAGCGCAGGCACACCCGTATGATCAAGGATTTTGGAGGCCTCAGCCACCGGATGCCCGTATATGCAATATTTTTCATGATCGTGACCTTGTCATCGATCGGATTGCCGGCGCTCAACGGGTTCATAGGAGAATTCACTATTCTCGTTGGCGCGTTCAAGGCGCTGTGGATGAAGGCCGTAGTCTATAACGAGGCCGTGTCCACGCTGATGGTGCTGCTCGCCACGAGCGGCATCGTGCTGGGCGCCGCATATATGCTCTGGATGTATCAGCGCGTGATGTTCGGAAAGCTCGATAACCCGAAAAACATGGAGCTTAAGGACCTCAACCTCCGCGAAGTGGTGACGCTGATCCCGATTGTTATCATGTGCTTCTGGATAGGGCTGTATCCGAAACCGTTCCTCCGATTCATGGATGCGGCCGTGATGAACACCGTTCTCATGACGAACCCCCAGGCGGCCATAGAAGAGATGAAGCAGATGCAGGAAGCCGCCGCCAGAGAAAGCGGCGAAGCGCCCGCGCCAATGGAACTGCCGCCTGGCCATCCGCCGATTATGCCGCCGGGGCATCCTCCGATCACGATGCAGGGGCATGGGACGGAAATGCCTCCCGGCCATGAAGCCATGATGGAGCAGTTTGGAGGGAGCGCGGCCCATGGCGCAGCGCCGCATGGGCAAGTGACGCTGTCACCTGTTCACCCGGCTTCAAGCGCGAACATGGAAACGCCCGAGACCGCGCCGGTCGACACTGCGCACGCGAGCCCTCATGGTCATAGTGGAGTCAAGTGATGCAGATTCCAGCGATTGATTTGGTGGCCGTTTATCCGGAACTTATTGTCACCGTCGTCGGATTGCTTGTCCTGGTCGTGGACATTTTCATCAAGCCGGAGCGCAAGACGGTGCTTGCCGTCATCGCATTGGTGGGTCTGACGTTTGCGTTGCTGGCCACGATGGCGAACTGGTACAGGAACGAGACCGCCTTTAGCGACATGGTCGCGGTGGACACGTTCGCCCAGTTCTTCAAGCTGATATTCATTTTCTCGGCCGCGTTGACAGTGTTGATTTCCCCCCGATACCTTTCCATTAACAACATAAGCGCAGGCGAATACTTCGAGTTGGTGCTGTTCTGCACCGTCGGAATGATGGTGATGGCGGCCGCGAACGATTTGGTGACGATCTACATCGGCCTCGAGCTTATGGCGATTTCGATATACCTCATGGCGGGTTTCCAACGCGAAAGCCCTCGCGCGTGCGAGGCCTCGATGAAGTATTTCCTGCTCGGTTCGTTCGCTTCGGCGCTGCTGCTGTATGGGATGTCGTTCTTCTATGGGATAGCGGGCACAACGAGTCTCAAGGCGCTCACTTTATCCCCCGACAGCAATATTATTGATTCCGCTCTTATGATGCGATTGCCGCTGGTGTTGATGACGGTCGGGTTCGCATTCAAGATCGCGGCCGTTCCGTTCCACATGTGGACGCCTGACGTGTATGAAGGCGCCCCGACTCCGCTGACCGCGTTCATGTCGGTGGGCCCGAAAGTCGCCGCCTTCTCCGTAATATTGCGCGTTTACATGAAGACCTTCGGCGCGCTCGTTCCCGACTGGGTGCAGATGTTCATGCTGCTCTCCGTGCTCACCATGATATATGGCAATGTTGTAGCCGTCGCGCAGAAGAACATGAAACGAATGCTCGCGTATTCGAGTATCGCGCATGCCGGTTATCTCCTCATCGGCGTGGTATCCGCCGGAACGGCCACCGAAATAGCGAGCAGCAAGGCGCTGTCCGTTGCATTGACGTCCGAGTCAATGATGAGTGTGATGGTGTACCTGTTCGCATACATGTTCATGAATCTGGGCGTATTCGCCGTCGTCATCGCGATGGGAAAGGCCGATAACCCCCGCGACTCGCTTCAAGATTACGCCGGCCTTGCGAAGCGGAGGCCTCTGACGGCTTTGCTCATGACGATTCTGCTGCTTTCACTGGCGGGAATACCGCCGACGTTCGGATTTGTCGGAAAGTTCTATATATTCAAGTCGGCGATTGTCACCGGCAATGTAACGCTTGCCGTGGTCGGCGTTCTCATGAGCGTCGTAGCAGCTTTCTATTATGTTCGGGTAATCGTGTATATGTACATGCGCGAGCCGGAGGGCGAAATCGGGGCTGAGGGAGACACTGTCGGCTCGACAATGTACGCGGTCATCGCGACATCGATATTCACCCTTCTGTTCGGCGTCGCGCCGAGCACGATAATCGAAATGGCCCGATATACAATCGAGCGAATGCTGGCGTGATGTCGGCGTCACCCCATGCCGACCTCGCGAAAAGGCCCCAGGATGGGGCGCTGGTCCTCGATGGGAAGACCTTCCATCGAAAGGCGCGCTTCTGCTACAATGAATATGAGCTCCACGATTGACTTCGGAGCTTGATGTAACGCAAAGAAAGCAGGTGCGCATTCATGACCCGTGCCAGAAGCAACGCAATAGAGGCGTTTGGGCGGGCTTTCACGCTCGGCATCGAAATGGCCGTAGCCGTTTTGCTCCCGGTCTTTATCGGGCAGTGGCTTGACAAAAAGACCGGGAACGACCCGTGGTTCACGGTCGGCGGAATGATTCTGGGCGGAGCGGCGGCTATCCGCTCGGCCTACAGGGCGCTTACGGAATCGCTCAGGAGTCAAAAGGACCGGGCGAAGCCTTCTGACGAGAAGCCTGAAGACGAGGAGAATAAGCCCGCGCAATAGAAACTGTGTGCAATTATGTAAGTGCGAATTTATTCGCATAATGTGCCTGACATCTTTTTGAATAGCGCCCGCGACTAAATTCGCATCTGCAGAAGCATGCGCTGGTTCACTGATTGTGGGACAGATTCAATAGTCTCTCTCAAGGTTATGAGCATATCACCGACAATACTGGGTCTTGGCGTGGGAATCGTGATCGGGGTGATGGATTTCTCGCTGGCGCGTTCATTTGCTTCGCTGGTGCGGCCCTCCACCATGAAGATAGCGATGGCGATTGTTGTCGGTGGCTTTCTGGTCAGGTTGACCGCGATCGGTTTCATGCTCTGGCTCCTGTCGCACGCGGCTAACGTCAGTTTTTCCGCTGCGTGCGCCGGATTAGTGGGGTCGTTTACGGTATTGACATTATTGCAGCCTCTTAAGGTATTCGGAACGATTGGTCGGGCCGGGAAGAAGGCGCCTGACAGGAGGTAGGAATCTTGGAACATGCAGCGTTGCAGAACATTGTCGACTTGGGTCCTTATCTCTCTATCAACAAAGCAATCATATGGATGTGGGTGGCCGCGTTCATGGCGTTTATCACCATCTACATGGCGGGAAAGAAGGCGATGGTGCCGGGTAGATACCAGAGCTTCATGGAGTTGCTCCTGACGCTCATTCGCCAGAAGATGGTTCTCGACACGATGGGGCACGAGGGATTGCCGTACTTCCCGCTCATCGCGTCGCTCTTCTTCTTCGTTTTCTTCTGCAACATCGTCGGAATATTCCCGCTGGCCCATTACGGCTACACGGCGACATCGGACATCAATGTAACCGCCACCCTGGCGGTGCTGGTGTTCGTAGTCGTGCTGATAACCGGCGTGCGGAAGAAAGGCCTTTTGGGATACCTGAAGAGCTTTGCCCCGCACGGTGTCCCGATCTTTCTGCTTCCCATCATATGTCCCGTCGAGGTAATCAGTCTCTTTGCGAAACATTTCGCGTTGGCCGTCCGACTTTTCGCCAATATGCTTGCGGGACATCAGGTGCTCCTGGTCTTCACGACGGGCGCGGCGGTCCTGTTCTCGAAGGGGATCGGCTGGAAGTTGCTCGCTCCTTTACCGTTCCTCGGGGTTGTGGGAATGCTCCTGTTTGAAATTTTCGTCGCCTTGATTCAGTCGTTTATTTTTGCGATACTCACCTCGCTGTACATCGGTGACTCGCTTCGTGAACATCACTAAGAGCTTGGGTACAACAATCAGCTAAAGCAAGGGAGGAAGAAATGGAACTCAGTGGACTTGGCGCGCTCGGTGCTGGCTTAAGCATAGGTCTGGCCGCTCTCGGAACGGGTATCGGCATGGGTTACCTCGTCGGTAACGCAGTGGCGAGCATGGCCCGTCAGCCAGAGGCGACCGGCACGATAACCACGAACATGTTTATCGGCCTGGCGTTCATCGAAGCGCTCGCGCTTTACGCACTGGTTATTAGCTTTATGGTCAGGTCCCTCTAGTCAGGGAAAACTTGGAGTCCTTATAACTGGAGGTGGACGACGTGGCGGATACCATATTTTATTTAGCGCAGGAAACGGGCGAACTGCATCAGGAGGCGGCCCCGCAGGAAGCTGTTCAGCAGGAGATGCAGCAACCACACGAGGAAGCGCCCGCAGTTACGAGCGCCCATACGGAACAGCCGGCCGCGCATGGCGCAGAGCACGAAGCGGCCCCGCCCGCTTTCAATATGTGGATTTGGACGCTCATCGCGTTCGGCATCGTGCTGTTTGTCTTGAACAAGTTCGCATTTCCCCGTATCATGGAAATGCTCGACAAGCGCAGCGACAAAATCGAGGGCGACCTGAAGAACGCCGAGCTCACGCGTGAAGAGGCCCAGAAGCTGCTGGCGGAATACAAGGCTCAACTCGACACCGCCCGCGCCGAAGCGAAGAAGATAATGGACGAGGGCAAGTCGCTCGGAGAGAATCTGCGCAAGGAAACGGTGGCGAAGGCGACGGATGAGGCCAATCAACTCATTAAACGCGCCCAGGAAGAAATCGGGCGCGAGAAGGAAAAGGCCATAAAAGAGCTCCAGAGCCAGATCGCCGATATCTCGATAGACGTAGCCTCGAAAGTCATACAGAAGACTCTGAACAAACAGGAACACGGCAAACTCATCGACCAGTACATCACCGAGGTAGGCAAGTTATATGAAGGCTGATCCGATCGTAAGCGCATATGCAGAATCGCTCTTTCGTCTCGCGTCAGCAGAAGGTGTGGCCGACCGGGTGGAAGAAGAGCTTCGCGAGCTCGAGCGGCTGTACCAGAGCAATTACGAGCTGAAGGAGTTCATCAATAATCCGAGGATCAAGGCCGAGGGCAAGAAGAACGCTCTCGCCGACCTCATGGGAAACAAGCTGAGCCGTGTGACGCTCAACCACATGTACCTTATCATTGACCAGGACCGCGGGCGCGTTTTCCCAAAGATCGCCGAGGAGTATTACCTCCTTGCGAGCGCGTCCAGATCAAAGGTGTCGGCCGAGGTCATCACCGCCGTCCCCGTTTCTGAAGCGGAACTGGACAAACTTGCCGCAGAATTGAAAAGACTGACCAAGAAAGACGTATTCCTGCGCGCGCGTGTGGATGAGTCGATAATAGGCGGCGCCGTCGTCAGGGTCGGCGATAAGGTCCTCGACGGCAGCGTTCGCTCTAAACTGGCTCAATTAAAGAAGCAGATTGCGGGCTGATTTGCTCGTGCTTCTTCATCAAAGGGAGGATGTGTCTTGGAACTGAAGCTAGATCCCGCTCAAATATCCGCAGTATTGCGGCGACACATCGAGGAATCTACAGTCTCGGTCGGCATGGAGGAGGTCGGGTCGGTCATCGAGGCCGGCGACGGCATTGCCCGAATCAAGGGGTTGCCCAGTTGCATGTCGGCTGAGATGCTCGAGTTCCCCGGTGGGGTTTATGGAATGGCTCTCAACCTTGAGCTTGACCAGATCGGCGCCGTCATTCTCGGCGAGTACCAGCAAATCCAGCAGGGCGCACAGGTCAAGCGGACGGGCAGAATCCTCGAGGTGCCGGTAGGCCCTGAACTCGTCGGCCGAGTGGTCAACGGCGTCGGTCAACCGGTTGACGGCAAAGGACCGCTAAACAACAAGAAATTCCGGCCCATCGAAGGTCGTTCGCCCAATGTCGTCCAGCGCCAGCCCGTGAAAGAGTCTCTGCAGACAGGGCTGAAATGCATCGACTCGATGATCCCGATCGGCCGCGGTCAGCGCGAGCTTATCATCGGCGACCGGCAGACGGGCAAGACCGCCCTCGCGATCGATGCGATAATAAACCAGCGCGGCAAGGACGTCTATTGCATCTATGTCGCCATCGGGCAGAAGCAATCGACCGTGGTCGGCGTCGTCGAAACGCTCCAGAAATACGGCGCCATGGACTATACGATCATAGTGGCCGCGAATGCGAGCGATCCCTCGCCGATGCAATATGTCTCGCCCTACTCCGGCTGCGCCATGGGTGAGGAGTTCAGGGACACCGGCAAGCATGCGCTTATCATATATGACGATCTGTCCAAGCACGCGGTTGCATATCGCACGATGTCGCTTCTGCTCCGAAGGCCGCCGGGCCGCGAGGCGTATCCGGGCGACATCTTCAACCTGCATTCGCGTCTGCTCGAGCGCGCCGCGAAGCTTAACGACAAGCTCGGCGGAGGCTCTCTCACCGCGCTTCCGATCGTTGAGACGCAAGCAGGCGACTACTCGGCGTACATCCCGACCAACGTCATCTCGATCACCGATGGGCAGATATATCTCGAAACTGACCTATTCTACGGGGGCGTGAGGCCCGCCGTGTCGGTTGGCCTCTCGGTCTCGCGTGTCGGCGGAAACGCGCAGATACCGGCCATGAAGAAGGTCGCCGGCGCGCTTCGTCTGAACCTTGCGCAGTATCGCGAGCTTGCGGCGTTTGCACAGTTCGGCTCGGAGCTTGACAAGGCGACGCAGGCGCAACTGACGCGGGGCGAGCGGCTTGTCGAAGTGCTCAAGCAGCCGCAATACGAGCCCATGCCGGTCGAGCAACAAGTGATGATTATAGCGGCGGCCAACCTGGGAATGCTCGACGACGTCCCCGCCGACCATGTGAAATCCTTCGAATTGGATTTCCATGAGTTCATGAAAGACAAGTATCCGGCTATTGGCCAGGCCATCCGTGAAACGAAGAAGATAACTGACGAAACAATGGAGCAGATCAAGAAGGCGACAGAAGAGTTCAAGCTTCTGTTTAAGCCGTCAGAGCGATAATGGCAAACCAACGCGAAATCAGAAACCGGATTCGAAGCGTAAAGAACATCCAGCAGATCACCCGCGCGATGCAAATGGTCGCCGCGTCGAAACTCAAAAAGGCGCAGGAGATGGTGCAGGCCGCCGGCCCGTACGCGGCAAAGCTGCGTCTACTTATGGGCGAGGTCAGCAAGTCCGCTTCCGGCGTCACACATCCGCTTCTCGTGCAGCGGCAGATCGAGCGCGTCTGCGTGGTGGTGATGACCTCCGACAAGGGCCTGTGCGGCGCGTACAACACCAATATTATCAATCGGGCGATGGATTTCATAAAACCCCTTAAGCCCGAGTCGGTCCGACTTGCGCTCATCGGAAAGAAGGCGAATGACTACTTCAAGAGGCGGCGGTATGAGATTCTTCGATACTGGCCATTCCCGAGCAGAGAGGTCGAGGTCTCGTTCGTCGCCGAAGTGACGCGCACGCTTGCCGGCGGTTACGAGAGAGGGGACTACGACAAAGTGGTCCTCTTCTATACTAAGTTCAAGAGCGCAATGATAACCATCCCTCTTGAAGTCCAGTTGCTTCCCCTTGCGAGCGGAGAGACGGATAAAGGGGCGGCGGCGAGCGCCCTGTATATCTTCGAGCCGACCGCGGAGGAGCTGATGCAGAAGCTTCTTCCAAAGTATCTCCAGAACCAGGTGTATCTCGCGTTCGTCGAAGCCGCCGCATCCGAGCACGGAAGCCGGATGGTATCGATGAGGAACGCCACCGACAATGCGGACGAAATGATTCATACGCTGACGCTCAACTACAACAAGGTTCGACAGGCCTCCATCACGCGTGAGATACTCGAGGTCGTCACAGGAGCCGACGCGACCAAGAAGAAGAAATGAGCGCAGGTCCCCAAAGAAAGACTACCCTCGGGGCAGGTTAAGAAGGAGAAGGAAATGAACGTAGGAAAGGTTGCCCAGATTATTGGACCGGTTGTTGACGTGGAGTTTTTTTCGGATAATTTGCCGCAGATAAACCACGCCATCACGATCAAACACCCGGAAAAAGGGATAGACCTCGTGGTCGAGGTCGCACAACACCTCGGCGACAATATCGTGCGTGCGGTCTCTATGTCTTCGACTGACGGCCTGGTCCGCGGCATGGTAGCGGTGGACACGGGCGCTCCCATCACGATTCCCGTGGGCGAGGAATGCCTCGGCAGGATATTCAACGTGCTCGGCCAGTGCATCGACGAAATGGGGCCGATCAGCCCGAAAACCTTCTATCCTATACATCGACCGGCGCCAACGTTCGAGGAGCAGGTTTCGGCGAATGAAATATTCGAAACGGGCCTGAAGGTGATCGACCTGCTGGCGCCGTATACACGCGGCGGCAAGGTGGGCCTGTTCGGCGGCGCCGGCGTCGGCAAGACGGTTCTTCTGATGGAGCTCATCCACAACCGCGCCAAGAAGCACGGCGGCGTGTCGGTCTTCGGCGGGGTCGGCGAGCGGACCCGTGAGGGCAACGACCTCTGGCTCGAAATGAAAGAGTCGGGCGTCATCAACCGGACAGTTCTCGTCTTCGGGCAGATGAACGAGCCGCCGGGCGCCAGACTCAGGATCGGAATCAGCGCCCTCACAGAAGCAGAGTACTTCCGCGATGAGAAGGGGCAGGACGTGCTCCTCTTCATCGACAATATATTCCGTTTCAGCCAGGCGGGCTCCGAGGTGTCGGCGCTTCTCGGACGTATGCCTTCCGCCGTGGGATATCAGCCGACGCTCAGCATGGAAATGGGCGAGTTGCAGGAACGCATTACCTCGACCAAGCGTGGCTCCGTCACGTCGGTCCAAGCCATTTACGTTCCGGCTGACGACCTCACTGACCCCGCTCCGGCGACTGCATTCTCTCACCTCGACGCCACGACGGTTCTTTCGCGCCGGATCGCCGAACTGGGCATCTATCCGGCGGTGGACCCGCTTGATTCGACTTCGCGGATTCTCGATCCGCGCGTTATCGGCGATGAGCATTACATGGTAGCCAGAAACGTTCAGCAAATTCTGCAGAGATATAAAGACCTGCAGGACATCATAGCAATTCTTGGCATGGAGGAACTCTCCGAGGACGACAAGCTGACTGTCCAACGCGCGCGGAGACTCCAGCGATTCCTCTCACAGCCGTTCCACGTGGCCGAGCAGTTCACAGGCTTTGCCGGCCGTTACGTCACAATCCCCGACACGATTCGCAGCTTTAAGGGGATCATCGAGGGCCAGTACGACGAATTGCCCGAGGCGGCGTTCTATATGGTGGGCGCGATAGAGGAAGCGGTCGAAAAGGCTGAGAAAATCCGTAAGGGGTAAGTGAATTGGCAAAATCCTATCCGCTTGAAATAGTAACACTAAAGCGCACCGTCTTCAGCGATAACGTCGAGTGCATCACCGCTCCCGGAGGGCTGGGTTATCTGGGCGTATTGGCGGGTCATGCGCCGCTCCTCACGAATATCGAGATCGGGGTGATCTCCCTCAAGCTTGAGGGCAAGCCCGACATGAAAATGAGCGTGGGAGAGGGCTTCCTCGTCGTAACCCAGAAAGGCACGACGCTGCTCGTCGATACCGCCGAGAAAAAAGAAGAGATCGACGTTGAACGAGCTCGCGCCTCAATGGCCCGAGCCCGCGAAAGATTGGGGTCGAAAGACCCCCAAA
Source organism: uncultured bacterium (assembly GCA_964450145.1). Taxonomy (GTDB): domain Bacteria; phylum Abyssobacteria; class SURF-5; order SURF-5; family SURF-5; genus JACRIR01. Next base: position 11,007 of record CAYVDS010000065.1, on the reverse strand, counting down.
TAGACGTCGTCCGGGCGGAAGCCTCTCTCAGGCGAGCGATCGCCCGACTGAAACTTGCCGGGGCGCTCTCATAGCCATTCGGGTTTCATGCAGAAACTCTTTCCTTTATCGGGGACACTATGCGGCATGGCCTCCCCGATAAAGACGCGAAGAGCGTCGATGCTGTCCCCGCAGGAAAGTCTTAACCTGATGGATAATTATCGCCCCAGCGTGGCTTTAACACGTCCAAGTAGGCAAAATTTTCACTTGACTAGGCTGGGGGCCTATGTTATAATGCGCCCGTCCACCCAAGAAGTCCTGCCGGGAGAAGTCGAGCATCAAGTTTGTACCTGAGTCTCTAGTGCAATGGAGTGATTGAAGCAGCATAAGCACTACAAAGAGAAGGGGTCTGCCGAGGTCGAGATGCAGAAAAAGTGGAATTTGATGATTGTCCCGAACTCGCCCGGACGCAAGGTTCACAGCTTCAACCTTTCTTTACGCCCTTTCAAGATTGCGGCCATCGTGGCCGCATTTTTATTTGTGCTGTCCGCGGCCGCGGCCCTGTATGCGGGCCACAACTACCATCAGAAAAATCAGACTCAGATATCTGAGTTGGAGTTGCAGATAAAAGCGCGCGACGCGAAACTCTCCGAGCTCAACCGCCAATTCGTAGTGCTCGAGGAGTTGGAGGAGAAATTGCGGACGGTTGCCGACCTCAAACCGCGCAAACGCTCGAAGATCGAGATGGCGGCGGGCGGGCAGGGTGGTCCTGAAGGGGGCGATTCGCTGACCAACGATCCGGCGCTCTTTGCATCTGCCGATGCTGTGACGATGTATGCCGTGGAGTCTTCCGCCGAGGAACTCCTCGAAAACTCAATCGATCTCAAAGACAGTTTTCTCGAGATATTGCAAGCCTTAGAGCGCAAGGATGAGACAAGGACAAGAATCCCTTCCCTTAACCCTGTCGCTTCACCGGGCGCTTGGCTTTCCTCGAGCTTCGGCTACCGCGATGATCCCATCAGCGGCAAGAAACGCTTTCATGAAGGCGTTGACATCGTAGCTCCTCGCGGGACCCCCATTATCGCGCCTGCTGACGGCGTCGTTATTTACGCGGGCTGGGATAACGGGCTGGGCAGAATGGTCGTCATCGCGCACGGATACGGTTACAGTACGGCCTACGGCCATTGCGACGCGCTTCTTGTGAGAAGGGGCGAGCGAGTGAAGCGAGGCGACGTCGTCGCGTATATCGGCAGCACCGGTCGGAGCACGGGCCCGCACCTCCACTACGAGGTCCGCCGTTACGGCAAGCTTGATAATCCCCGGAAGTATTTGGTGGACTAATCTCGGTCATCCGGAATTGTTCGCGAATCCAAATTTGGTTGGGGTGCGCCATGCCGCATCGTTTCCGCGACCGCATGGTCTTGGAGGGGAAAGAAATTAACGGAAATTTGTCATTCTGAGCGAAGCGAAGAATCTCTTGCAGGCGCAACTTTTTGAGGAAATGAGAGATTCTTCGTCACTTGGGTCTGCGACCCTGCGTTCCTCAGAATGACAATTCCGGCTAGGCAATAACGCCGAATCTTATTTGGACGATACGCCGTTAAGTGGTGAAGAGTTAATGTTCAAGAGCAAGGGCCCAAGGAATATGGGTGATTCCGACAAGGTTGACAGCGTTATCGGGGCAGGCTCGATCGTGAAGGGCGACGTCCAGTCGCGCGGCACGTTGCGAATCGACGGGAACGTCGAAGGCAAAGTGACTTCGGACGCGGCAGTCATCATCGGTTCGAAGGGCGTTGTGAAAGGCAATATCTCGGCCAGCCACGTCATGGTGGGCGGTTCTGTTCACGGCAACGTGGTCGGGCGCGAAAAGGTCGAGATTCTTTCGACGGGCCGCCTCTATGGCGACGTGACCACGCCGGCCGCAAAGTTCGTCGTCGCCGAAGGCGTCATCTTCGAGGGGCGTTGCGCCATGAGTCAAACCGAAACGACCAAGCCGCGCCCCGGCAAGGCGCAGACGCACTCTGCGGAGGACCACGAAGCAGTGGCCGCGAGGAGCGGAACGACGTAGCCCTTCTTTTGACCAAAGGGAATAGTGAATTTTGCGGGTCGGCCATTGCACGGCTGACTTGCAAAGGCAAGCGCTGGAAAATCGGGGACACGATGCGGCATCGTGTCCCCGATTTTCTCCGGCATGCCGCGCGCTTACATGGTTCGCCGGAATGAGGCATCACAGCGCGCGCTGAACCTGCCAGGGCGTTTCAATGTCTGAGAAAATAGTGGCGCTCATGAGCGGCGGCGTGGACAGTTCGACCGCCGCCGCTATTTTGCTCCAGCGCGGCTTTCAGGTTATCGGCATTACCATGAAAGTGTGGGAAGACGCCGGTCCGACGGAAGAATTCACCAGGCGTTGTTGTTCAGCCGCCGATGCCGACGACGCGCGCCGCGTGTGCGCGCTCCTGAACATCCCGCACTATGTTTCCAACGCGAAGGCCGCATTTCGCAGGTACGTCGTTGACCCCTTCTGCAAAGAATACCTGACGGGTAGAACGCCCAACCCTTGCATCGTCTGCAATACCGACATCAAGTTTCGCCTGATGCTGCGCCGCGCTCATTCCCTCGGCGCGGCGGGCGTGGCCACCGGCCACTACGCGCGGATCACGCGCGATTCTGCAACAGAGCGGTTTCTCCTCCTGAAAGGCCGTGACGCCACGAAGGACCAGTCGTACTTTCTCTATAACCTCACCCAGAGCCAACTGGCGCATATTTCATTTCCCGTCGGCGAACTCACTAAGACACAGGTTCGCGCCAAGGCGCGCGAGTTCGGGCTGCCCACCGCGCAGAAACCGGAAAGCCAGGAGATTTGCTTTGTTCCCGATGGCGACTACCGCAAGCTGCTCGAAAAGATCGCTCCCGACAGGCTGAGGCCAGGGCCTATTCTTGATGTGACCGGACGAAGGCTCGGGGAGCACATGGGTATTGCCAACTACACCATTGGCCAAAGACGCGGGCTCGGGATAGCTCACCCGAAACCTCTCTACGTGGTGGGATTCAATGTCGAACGTAATGCCGTTATCGTCGGAACGGCTGAGCACGTATGGGCTCGCGAACTCGTGGCGGAAGACCTGAACTGGATATCCGTGACCGGCCTTCGCCAGCCAATGCGCCTGACAGCGCGCATCCGTTACAAACACATCGAAAGTCCCGCTCTCGTGTCGCCACTCGACCGCAACAGCGTCCTCGTCCGGTTCGACCACCCGCAGCGTTCGATCACCCCAGGCCAGGCGGTCGTCTTCTACGACGGCGACGTAGTTGTCGGCGGCGGCATCATAAAGAAATAGGAGAAAAAGGGAAAACGGGGAAAGGGCGAAATGGGATGATCGAACCGCAAAGCCGCGAAGTACGCAAAGATCCAGTTGGCTGTTCCTAACAGAGCAATCTTGAAAGATGCCGATCAAGCAACTCGAGCTGAAACTCCGGGGCGAAATGACGAGGTTTTATGGTAGTCAAGACACCGACGCCTACGACGAGCGATATGATGGCGTCCGCCTCGGTCGCTGCGTCTATTTCCGTTCGATAATACCCATCCCGTTTTCCATTTGTGATGAGTCCCCGCAACAGACTTCGATAATCCGTGTACCACAGATCGCACTCTTCGGCCATTGCTGTGTTGGTCGCCGCCCGTCCGTAGAAGACAGCCAGGATTTGCCATTCCAATCGGCGTTCTTCATCGAGCGGGAGTGACTCGATGATGACGTTCCTCAGTATCTGGGTTCCCGCCGACTCTTCTCCTCTTCTCCACATGCGCCCGCCCATCCGCAACACGGCAAGTTGCAGCGCATAAAGAATCAATTCATCTTTGTTTTTGAAATAGTACTGAAGCATACCGGTGGAACAATCAGCTTCCTTTGCGATCTCTCTTATGGTAGCGGTGTCGACTCCCCGTTTGGCTATGACGCGCCACGTGGCTTCGGCTACATTCTCGCGTCTGTCTTTGTGATTTACCACCTTTGGCATTGCCAAGCTCCCTTCAATGATTTATTACATACAACCATAATGCAACATCAATTCTGCTGCGCTTTGAAACACCTCGACGCAAGATTGAAGAAATTCCAATACAACCTCAACTGCTACTATTATACCATGCTTTGGAAAATTGTGCCACGTAGTTCTATGGTATTGACAAGATAATCCCGATGTGGTATAATTACGCATGTATGAAATCAATAAAGACCCTAAAGCCTTTTTGCCGTTTTTGGGGTTCGCCACGTTGTTCTAAAGAGGGGTGTGGCAAACTCATCTGAAACTTTACCACATAGTGACGGAAAACACAAGAGTGGGCCGTATGCAAGAAAAGAGCAAATTCGGTGCGGACATCCCCAAAATCGGCCCGCAGGCATAAAGCATTAGACCGAACTCCCGCAGGCGATAAGAGAGAGAATGAGTGGCTAAGTACCGAGTTTCCTAATTCCTGTGATGTATTGTGTAGGGGCGACTCGTGAGTCGCCCCTACAGAGTTTGAGCAGATACGTCACCGTATTTATGAAGACGTGTACTAAGGAGGGAATCAAGATGGATGAGGCAGCAAGGACAGGCCCGGATTCACAACTCGAAGCGGTATTTGCCGAAGCTGACAGGCTCTTTGAACAGTGTGAGGCAGACGGCAATCTTGACAAAGCCGAGGCGATGTTGACGCCCCTCACGGAAAGAATCGCTGACGCTTCCCTCTTGGCGCGAGTCTATGCGATGCTGGCGCAGAGGGAGTTCTGGCGTCACTACTACGCGCCGGAAGAAGAACGCCTTGCAATAGCCGAAAAAGGTATCGGATTCGCCCAAAAGGCGCTGGAGATCGATCCGAAAAACCTTTATGCCAACTATTGGGCGGCGCTTCTTATGGGAATCCACGGGCTGGAGATGGGCATCCTGAGCGCTCTGTTTTATATGGAAAAGATCAAGGGATGCGCGGAGCAAGTGGTTGAACTGGACGAGTCATATATGAATGGAGGGGCGCATCAGGTTCTGGGAGATTTATACAGGCTGACGCCTCCGCCACCGGTTGCCTTCGGTGACAAGGAAAAGGCTGTGGAACATTTGCTGCGCGCCAACGAATTGTCCCCAAATGATCCTCAGGCCAGGCTCCGCCTCGCCGAGGCGTATTTCAGCGTCCGCCAGAAAGACAAAGCCCGGCGGGAAGCAGAACATGTGCTGAACCAGAAAGCGGCAGTCCGAGGACCAATCTACACCGAAAACATGAAAAAATGGGCACGGGAAATTTTGGCGAAGGTTTAGATCAGTGGCGCAGCTTTGAAAAGGAGGAAAGCGATGACAACAACAGCCGGCCGCAAATCAGCGATTGAAGAGAGCGAACTGATATCCGCCGCCGCAGGTGTTCGCGCCGGTTTATCGCCAAGGATTGCGCGTATGCGGGAACACGTGCTCCGAGCCCCTCGAGAGATAAGCCTTGTACGCGCTCGCGAAGTGACCAACGCCGTGAAAAATAATCCGGACCAGCCGCGGGCGATTCAACTGGCGATGGGAATGAAGGAGGCTTTGCGGAAACTCCCGGTCTCGATTTTCGATGACGAGCGTATTGTCGGCGCACACGGCGAGAAGACCAAATGTGCGATTCTGTATCCGGAGGTGAAGAGCGATTTCTTGATCGCAGAGCTTCAAAATTTCACCGAGCGTGAGACGTTGCGCTTTTCAATCACTGACGAAGAAAAGCGCGAGCTTCGCGAAGAAATCTTGCCGTTCTGGAAAAATCGAAGCGCATTCGACGATATGATGTCCCGTCAGATCGAAGACATACATTTTCTCGTCAACAATCTTGCGATTGTGATCCAGAACGATTTCAACGGCGCCAACCATCTGGCCCATATTGGCTATGAGAAAGTCCTTGAGAAAGGATTTGAAGGCATCATAGATGAAGTCAAGACGGCGATGGCAAGAATTGAGAGCGTCGACCCTCGAAGGGACGAGAAAAGGAGTTTCTATGCTTCCGTAATTATTGCCTCGGAGGCAGTGACAGAGTTAGGGTCCCGTTATTCACAATTGGCGCATGAGCTGGCATCCGGAGCGGCGTCCGACGAGCGCGCGCGGGAACTTCGCACAATAGCGGATGTCACGGCGCGAGTGCCGGCGAAACCGGCCCGTACATTCCGAGAAGCCCTGCAAGCGGTCTGGCTCACTTTCATCGGAATAGCCCAACTCGATATAGGGCAAGAAATTCCTCTTGGCCGCACGGATCAGTACCTCTATCCGTATTATCGGAGTGATATTGAAAAGGGCAACCTGACAAATAGCGAGGCACTGGAACTCCTGGAAGAGTTCTACATCAAGTTCAACAAGGTCACCATCCTGGGCGAATACGCCGTGACAAAGGTCAATGACGGCAACACGTCCAGATATGAACTGACCCTCGGCGGCCTTGGCAAGGACGGCAAAGATGCGACGAACGATCTTTCCTATTTGTCGCTGGAGGCGGTGGACAAGATGAGACTCATCAGTCCGAACGTGGCGGTTCGCCTGCATCCGGATTCTCCGGAGGCGTTCGTAAAGGCCACGACAAACCTCATGACCAATGGCGCGAATATCATGCACGTGTTCAACGATGACGTCATGGTTGGAGGCGCCACGCGCCTGGGATGGCCGGTTGAAGCTGCGCGTGATTATATCTTGACCGGTTGCGTGGAGCCGATACCGGCAAGCACATACGGCTCTCCTTGTTCGGCGTTTATAAACGGACCCAAGATATTGGAGTTGTTCCTCAATGGCGGAAAGCCCATCATCTCTATTTGCGGCGATGAGCAAGACCTGCTGGCTCCCCGGTGCGAATCATTTGAGGACTTTTATGGAAAATTCAAAAACTACCTTCGTTCCATACTGGAGAAAACAATCGAGGCGCTCGATATCGCATGTGATACCCAAAAGCGACTGCTTCCCAACCCCATCCTCTCTGCGCTTGTGGATGGGACGATTGAGAACGGCAGGGACGTAAAGTCGGGTGGAGCGCGCCACAACCTGCTGGGCATCGATTTGCTTGGTCTGGGAACTCTTGCCGATTCGATAGCAGCCATACGCAAGGTCGTATATGACGAAGAACAGCACAGTCTGGAAGAAGTAGTCGAATGGCTCAAGTCCGGTTTCCGCGGCTATGAACAGCAGAGGCAAATGCTTCTCAATCACCCGCCGAAATATGGAAACGCTGATCCGTATGTGGATTGGATTGCCAAGGACATTGTCGATTTTGTGGATGAAGTATTCGCCGGAAAGCGCACATACAGAAACGGTTCGTGGGTTTTGGGACTTCATTCAGAAGCGCATCATGTGTATCAAGGAGCGATTGTCGCGGCCATGCCGAATGGACGACCTGAGGGAGAAATGCTCAGCGCTGGCGCTGGCCCGACACCCGGTATGGACCGCGAGGGGCCGACATCCTCACTCCGCTCAATGGCCACGATTGATTACACCAAAGTCTATGCCGGCGCTTCGTGCAATATGCGTTTCAGCCCGACTCTGTTCCACAACGAGGAAAACGTCGAGCGGTTCGCTTCCATGCTGAAGACCTACTTCTTCAGGCTTGGCGGCCAGCACCTGCAAGTCACAGTGGCCGACACCGAGACACTTCGGGATGCGCAGCAGCATCCGGAAAAGTACGAAGACCTCTTTGTCAGAATCGCAGGCTACAGCGCTCGATTCATCGATCTGACAAAACCCACGCAGGAAGAGGTAATTCGGCGCTCGGAAATGTGCGCCTGTGGATAACAAACCATAATAACAAGAAAAAAGAAGGAGATAGCAACATGACGGGCATAATTGCAGACGCGGCAACGGATGCCGGACTCGCGGAAATGTTCGCAAAAGTTGACCACTACTTCGAGGTGTTGGAAGAGGACGACAACCTGAATAAGGCCGAGGCGCTTTTGAAGGAATCTCTGAAGATGACTTCCAAGCCCTCCATTCAGTCGCGCGGATATGCATATCTGGCCCAGGTTGAGTTCTGGCGCTATGAGTATGCGCCGGAGGACAGCAAGGAGCGAAGAGAATTCGCGAAAAAGGGTGCGGACCTCGCGAAGAAAGCGCTCGAGCTTGATGAGGGAAATGTATGGGCCAACGCCTGGGCGGCCGCGATGCTGGGCATCCACGGCCAGGAAGAAGGCATCATGAGCATATTGCACTATCTTCCCAAGATCGCCGGATACGCAAAACGCGCCGTCGAGCTGGACGAAAGCTACAACAGTGCGATGGCGCATCAGGTGCTCGGGAATCTGTATCGTCTATCGCCGCCGAGGCCGATCGGTATCGGCAACAAGAAGAAATCGCTCGAGCATCTTTCACGCGCGAGAGAGCTGGCGCCGAACTGCCCGGTCGCAGCGATTTCGTATGCCGAACTGGCGATTTCCCGCCGAAAAAAGGATGAGGCGCGCGAAGCCCTGCTGTTCGCAATAAACACCGACAAAGTAGATCACGGCCCTCAGTTCATGGCCAGACAGAAGGCTAAAGCCAGAAAACTCCTGGGAAAACTGTAGATAAGGAAGAACCCGGACAGGAAGGAGAATATGAAATGACAACTATCACAAAACAACGACGGGTCTTGTCAAAACGACTTCAGGACATGCGCCGGCGTGTTATTGACGCTCCCAGCGAACTCGGAATAGTGCGCGTTCGCGAGATAACCAACGCCATTCGGAACAGCCCCGGTCTTCCGAGAATCGTTCAGTTTGCGCTAGGTGTCCGGGAGACGCTCAAGAAGCTCCCCATAGATATCTCCGAAAGCGAGCTGATTGTCGGCAAGAACACCGAGAAATTCAAGGGTTCAACGCTGTATCCTGAGCTCAAAAGCGACGGTCTTATCAAAGAACTTGACAATTTCACTGAGCGGACATCTATGCGGCATAAGATTACGGATGAAGAAAAACAGGAACTCCGCAGCGATATCCTGCCTTTCTGGAACGGGACCAGCGGATTCGACAAGTGGGCGGAAGAGTTGGATGAAGAAACAGATTTTCTCGTGCGGAATTTGGCGATCATTCCGTTCAACGATTTTCAGGGGAGCACAGGCCTTTCTTACGTAGACTACCGCAAAGTTCTCGAAAGAGGTTACGAGGGCATTATCAGTGAAGCCGAAGCCGCCATGGCCGGTATTCCCGATAGTGATCCGGAGGCCGAGGACAAGCGAGCCTTCTACACAGCCGTGATTACGGCCGCGGAAGGCATCATCGAACTTGCGACAAGGCACGCTCGACTGGCGAGCGAGATGGCGCGGACGGCGTCATCAGAAGAGCGTGCAAAGGAACTTCAGGAAACCGCAGAGATATGCGGGCAGGCGCCGCAGAGACACGCGCGCACATACCGGGAGGCAGTGCAGTCATTCTGGTTCGCCTTCTGCGGGTTGCAGCAGATGGACATGCCCATGGAGCTTCCGGGGGCTCGGATAGATCAGTATCTTTATCCGTTCTATCAGCGCGATATCGAAGAAGGTCGGCTTTCTCGTGAGGACGCGCAGGAGATCATTGATGAGCTCTTCATCAAGTTCAACCAAGTCGTGTTCCTGGGCGAATATGTCATTACAAGGGTGGTTGACGGCAATTCCACGAGGTTTGACCTCACATTGGGCGGAGTGGACAGAGACGGCAAAGACGCCACAAACGAGCTTTCCTACATCTTTCTGAAAGCGGCGGATGCGGTCAGGCTCCTCCACCCTAGCGTAACGATTCGCCTGCATCCGAACACTCCGGAGCTCTTTTTCCAGGCCGTGGGCGAAGTGATGACCAACGGCTCCAACGTTGTGCAGGTGTTCAACGACAAGATCATCATTGAGAGTTTCACTCGTGTCGGCGTTCCCGTTGAAGACGCTCGGGACTATATTCTCACCGGCTGCATACAACCTTTGAGCGGGAACATGTACGGTCCAAGCTGTTCAGTCTTCTTTAATGGGCCGAAAATCCTGGAAATGTTCCTTAACGGAGGCAAGCCGATCCTTTCTCTCGCCGGTGACGATGCGGACATGCAGACGCCACAATTTGCAACATGGGAAGATTTCTACGCGGCCTTCAAAGAGTATTACCGATGCGTGTTGGACCGCGCCCTTTCACAATACCGGCTGGTGAGCGACATACAAAGGCGTGACCTGCCCAACCCCATGCTTTCTCCTCTTGTGGACGGCGCGTTCGAGCGCGGCAAGGATGTGAAGGCGGGTGGAGCGCTAAACAACGCGAGTGGCATAGCCCTCATCGGCAACGGCACGTTGATTGACTCGCTAGCGGCGATTCGAGACGTTGTGTACATGAAGAAGTCGCACACGCTGGATGAGGTCATAGGCTGGCTCAAGACTGACTTTGAAGACAATGAAGAAGAACGCCAGATGCTTCGCAACCATGCCCCGAAATTCGGGAACGGCGATTCCAGAGCGGACGAAATCGCGAAGGACCTTGTCGACTTCACAGACGGATTCCTGCTGAGCCAGCCACGGACCTATCGCGGAGGAGTTCATGTGCTGTCAATGCACACGGAAGCACACCATATATACCAGGGCTCGATGGTGGGAGCTTCGGCCGACGGCCGGCATGCGGGCGAGGCGATGAGCCCCGGCTGCGGTCCCACCTCCGGCATGGACAAAGAAGGCCCGACAGTGTCCATGCAATCCGTGTGCGCGATGGATTTCACGAAAATGGCCGGCGGCTCATCATACAACCAGCGCTACAGCCCGAAAATGTTCGACACCGAACAGGGGGTTCAGTCGTTCATTTCTCTGCTCAAGACTTATTTTTTCAAGCTCGGCGGACAGCACCTGCAAATCTCAACCGTTGATACCGAGACGTTGCGCGATGCGCAGAAGAATCCCGCAAACTATGAGGATCTCCTGGTTCGTGTAACCGGCTACAGCGCCCGTTTTGTCGAACTCACGGAAGCAACACAAGAAGAGATCATCTCGCGCACTGAAATCTGCGGATGCTGATTGCGTCAATAAAAAGCGCCTAGTGTACTGTCTCATAAATAGCTTGACGTGCTGCGACGGGGACTGTCCCAAGA
>CAYVDS010000064.1:0-23986 GCA_964450145.1 uncultured bacterium | reverse complement strand
AGAAAAAAAAGATAATCCTAGACCACGAATTACACGAATTACACGAATGAGCAACCTCCTTTTTATCATTCCCGCGAAGGCGGGAATCCATGCTATTACAATGAGTTACACAGTACGTTTTCTGAAAATCACGACAAGATTTCAAGATTTTGAACGTTAGTAGTACAGATGGACACCTCCCCCTTTGCAAAGGGGGAAAGAGGAGTTGTCTGATACTTGGCGAATCGACGTGAGCCTTCGTAGGTGCGAATTTATTCGCATAGTATTTCCGGCCTATTTTCGTGCGGGCTTCTGCGAATAAATTCGCACCAACGGAATTATGGCACAGTCTCAAGAGGGGGATTTAATCCGCGTGCATCTGCGTCCATCGGCGGTTACATGCTTCATTTTCTAGGTCGCATTTGCGGTGAACTCAAAGACAAGCACAGCCACCTTCTCATATGATAAAATGGGTAATATGACCTCGGCCACAGACAGCGATAGCAGCGTTAGCCTTGCGTATGATAATCTCTATCGCGTGACGGGCACAACTCAGCAAATCAGCTTGAATCCGAGCAAGTCTATCAGCTACGAGTACGACCCCGTCGGCAACCGCACAAGCATGACCGGGCCCGACAGCCACGAGCTTAGCTACACCTACACGCTCATCAATCAGGTCGCAAGCATCACGGATGTGTATAACAACGCCACCAATTACTACTACGACGACGGCGGAAGGCTCACGCTCCGCACCTTCGGCAACGGCACAAAAGCCCAGTACTCGTATGACAACGCCAACCGGTTGACACTCCTCGCGAACAAGAAGTCGGACAATACCGTGCTGTCGAGCTTCACGTATGAGACGGATAAAACAGGGAATAGAACAAAAAGAACAAGGGACACTGGTCTAGCCACAGAGAAACAACTGAAATACACTTACGACAACATCTACGAGATCACCGAAGTCTACCGCCTCTCACCATCTCCGGCAACGCTGGAAACCTTCACCTACGACTCCGTCGGCAACCGGACAACCGATTCCGACTACTCGAATTACAGCTACAACTCGAACAATCAGTTGACCTCTTACGACAGCGTGACCTTCGCGTATGATAAGAACGGGAATTTGACAAAGAAGACGGAGAACGGGGTCGGCGATACGATCTACACATTCGATTACGAAAACAAGATCACGCGGATCGACTATCCTGATTCCACCTATTCTGCCTGCAAGTATGATGCTCTCGGCCGTCGCATCGAAAAGCGCAATAACGACAGCAGTATTAAACGATACGTCTATGACGATCAGAATCTCGTTGCTGAATACGACGGCAGCAACGATCTTCTGGCCAGTTATGTGCAGGGGATCGGGATTGACCGGCCGATTTCGATGTATCGAGACGGAGAGAATTACTGGTATCACACTGATGCGCTGGGGAGCGTCTATCAGATGACTGATGCAGACGGAGCCGTCCAGCGTAGTTATGATTATTCTGCCTTCGGCAAGATAATTTCGGAATCGGGCTCACTCACAAACCCCTTCACTTACACTGCCCGTGAGCATGATTCGGACAGTGGACTGTATTACTACAGGGCACGATACTTATGATGCACAGGTTGGGAGGTTTTTGGGCAGGGATCCTATAAATGAAGAGGATAGCGTTAACAGGTACTGGTATGTGGAGAACAGGCCCTTAATGTTTTCTGACCCCACCGGATTGAGTGGGCCGCCGCCGCACAAGCAGAACTGTGATTCATGGAAAGAGGATAGGAAAGCCCAATGCCCGGGAGGAAGCGCGAACCTTGTCCTCACTTGTCAAGGATGTTGCGATGACACGTACCCCACGAATGTCAGGCGATGGAGACTTTGCTATTGTGCCTGAGGTGCAAGCAATGGTTGCCGTATGGGCTGAAATGAACACCAGCAAGTAACAGATGAGGGCACTCATCGTGAGGGAATGTGTTTTTTGAAGAAGGGATTGGGTGTCTAGTCGCGAAATGCTGCAATGACTGGGTCAGTACTCTGAAAGCAGACAATTGGGAATTGTGTCGCACGCACAGGATGGTGACGAGGGCGATTAGAGATACGTATCCGCAGACAGCCAGGAGAAAAAGCTATGACTCGAAGATTATTGAGTATATCAGGGGTTTGTCTCGTTGTTACGGCTTGCTTGGCATATGGTCAAAGTCCTGAAAAAGCGCTTTTGGATCTTGAAGGACGTGGAATACCGTTCACAGGGGCAGAGTTTATAGGCCGAGCCGCACGGGGAGATATCGATTCAGTCGAGTTGTTCATCGCCGCAGGAATGGACGTGGACACACAAGATGAATTTGGCCAAACAGCGCTCATTAGTGCGGCTCGTTGGGGACACATTAAGATTGTGGAGGCTTTGATGCGACGTTCGGCCAATGTCAATGCTGCAGAGCGATATACGGGGAACACGCCATTGATATATGCTGCAGTACGTGGTAACGAGGAAGTCACGGGCATGTTGCTTGAAAACGGAGCAAGAACCAATCTGGAAAACGAATTGGGCGAAACTGCTCTCATCTTGGCAAGCGGAGTGGGTGCCAGACAGGTTGTAGAGATTCTGATACTCCACGGCGCAGAAGTAAACAAGACGGATAGAGACGGGAAAACCGCCTTGATGGCCGCTGCTAAAGGAGATCATCGAGAAATCGTGAGGATCTTGCTCCGACATGCGGCCGATGTAAATGCAAGAGATAGGGACGGCGAAACCGCACTGACGGGCTCGGCGGCAGGAGGTCTCACTGATACTGTGAAAATCCTAATTGAATCTGGCGGAGAAGTCAATGCGCGAGATTGTCTTGGCTATACCGCGCTGCTGTCAGCAGCAATAATGAATCATCCGGAAACAGTGAGGACACTTCTTGAACACGGCGCCAATGTGAACTCCGGAAACAGAGACGGCGAGACATCTCTCATGCATGCGGCAAGGAAGGGCCAAATCGGGATCGTGAAAATCTTGCTTGACAATGACGCAGATGTGAACGCACGGAGCAAAATAGGTCTTACAGCCTTGAGTTATGCGGCGCACAAAGGAGATCCTGACATAGTAAAGCTCTTGTTGAGCAGGGGAGCTGATCCCAATGTAACAACGCCTGATGGTTGGACACCATTGAAACATGCACAAAAAGAAGGCAACAATGACGTTGTACAATTATTGTTAGAAGCAGGTGCAAATGAATGATGGGTGGTTATGCAGAAGACGAAGGAGTCGGGTCAACGCGTTGACAGCACCTTTGCCTCTCAAAGAGAAACAAGACAGGACATGATTCACATGACGAACATGATTTGGGAAAATCTTGTAGGCCTTGTCAATCCTGTCTGAATGAAGGTTTTCCCTCTGCGCTCCTTAACGACCTCCGCGGTTAATAGACCTTGCTGGCGAGCAAGAAATCGGACAATACCGTGCTGTCGAGTCTTACTTATGAGGTCGACAAGACCGGCAACCGAACCAAGCGCACCAGAGATTCAGGATTGGGGTCGGAGAAACAGTTGAAATACACCTACGACCACATCTACGTCTACCGCCTCTCCCCCGACCCATCGACACTCGAAACCTTCACCTATGACTCCGTCAGCAACCGAACAACCGATTCCGACTACTCCAACTACAGCTACAACTCGAACAATCAACTCACCTCCTATGACAGTATCACCTTCAACTACGACAAAAACGGCAACCTCACCAAGAAAACGCAAAACGGCTCCGACATCACGACCTACACGTTCGACTACGAGAACAAGATCACGCGCATCGACTACCCGGATGAGACATACTCGGCCTACAAGTACGACGCTCTTGGCAGGCGAATCGAGAAGCGCGACCGCAGCGGCAACATCAACTGCTACTATTACGACGGCCAGAACTTCGTTGCCGAGCACGACGGCAGCAACAACCTCGTGGCGAACTATGTGCAAGGCCTTGGGATAGACAACCCCATCAGCATGTTCCGTGACGGACAGACGTATTGGTACCACTCCGACGCTCTCGGGAGCATCTACCAAATGACTGATTCGGATCAGGCAGTAGCCCAAGGAAAAACGAAGGGGTCAGGTCTACACATTGGACATCGCATAGGCTCGGATGGCCCGCGCGAACAGCATCATGAAAACATTTGAACGCACACCCATCAATCAGGTCGCGAGCATCACGAACAGGTGTAACAGCGGTGAGAAGCACGACTACGACGATGGCGACAGGCTTCCTCTGCGCTCCTCCGCGTCCTCCGCGGTTCACAGATTCTTTCGTGAATTTCGTGACCTTTCGTGGCGAAACTTCTTTGGTTCTGATGCTTCTCGGTGAACTCGGGGAATTTTGTGGCCAAAATGAATCAGTGAAAACCCGTGGATAACAGCTCTTCTCCCCCCATCATCGCAGAACCCCAAACGACAATTACGTTCATACTGCTGGACTCCACAAGCAATGACGCCCTCCGAGCCTTGTCAAACCTTTATCTCCGCAGATGCAAAATGCTCGGCTTCGGGAATACCCGCGCCGTCGAGGAATATCTTACCCGAAACCTTCGCTCCAAGAATCATCTCCACGCGTATCTGATCGAGAAAGAGGGGGCGCTTGTCGGAGCATCATGGGTCGTGCGAGTGAGCAGCGACTCCGGCCTGCTTCTGTCTCGGTTCGCTTCTTACCCCGCGATCCGAAACCAGCAATCCCAAATCAGCCTTATCAGCGTTCATTCCCGCGTTGCGCGGGATTCATCGGCGGTTCCAGTTCTTCTCTCTTTTCAACTCGCCACTCGCAACTCGTCACTCGCTACCACGCGCCCTGCGCGACCCCTTTTCGCCTATCCCCTCTTTCTTCGACCTTGGACTTTGGACATTACACTTTGGACTCGGTGCCTTGCGTGATTCGTCTTTCTGCACTTCGTGCTCCCCGTCGTGTTATATTATAGGAAATAGGAGGTGGTACAGATGAGTATCCAGGCCCTATTGCCCAGTTTTGAGGAGGCTGCTCAGTTCCATGGTCATGTGTGCCCCGGGCTTGCCATCGGATATCGGGTCGGGACAACCGCGATGCAATTGCTGGAAGTCGAGCGCCCGCGCGACGAAGAGCTAGTCGCCGTTATCGAGAACGACACGTGTGCGGCAGACGCGATACAGGTAGTAACTAGTTGCACGTTCGGCAAAGGCAACCTTATCTTCAAGGACTATGGGAAAGGCAGCTTCAGCTTTTTCTCGCGTGACAAGAGAAAGGGGATTCGCGTCCGCTATCGCGACTTTCCGTCACTCTCGGGTAATGACGGCGCCAGGATGGAAGAGTTGAAGGCGAAGATTCACTTCGAGCGCTGCGCTTCTGAAGCCGAACGCGCCGAATACACCGGGCTCAGGCAGCGATTGATCCAGAAGATTCTCACATGCAAGGCCGAGGAGATTCTCGATTGGCAGCCATTGACCGAGGAGCCCCCGGCCCCTGCGCGGATACGCCCGAGCATCGTCTGCGCCCGTTGCGGCGAGCAAGTCATGGAAACGCGCGTAAGATACGTCAACGGAAAGAGTCTCTGCATCCCATGCGCCGACAAGTAGAAGAACGGTTTTAAGTGTGAGTTGACCAATCCGGGTTCTTGTCAGTCATCTCGATCCCGTCGTCAATGAGCATCAAGGATTCATCGTTCTTGTACTTGGCGTTCGGGATTCCGCCCAGGAGCAAAAACGTGCACGGTTCTTTTGTGCGGTTGCCGACTGCCCGGGGAACACTGGGGCCAATGCGTAGAATGTCTCCCTGTCTCATCGTAATTTCGTCGTCGCCGACAAGGATTGTGCCGGTTCCCTTGAGGCAAACGAAGATTTCTTCCTGTTCCTTGTGGGCATGAAAGAAGGGATAACCCATTCCCGGTTCTATCCGCGAAAGCGAAACACCGACGGCGGTCAGGCCAAGGTCGTTTTTTAGTGGCTGAAGCACACCTGCCTCATCGAGATTGTAGTGTCTGAGAGTATAATCGCCCATAATTTTCCTCCTCTAAGAAGATCGAAAGCCCAAAGTCCAAAGCTGAATTGGAGCCTTTCTTTCCCAAATAACCCCGCGCAGTGGGGTCGAGTGCTCCTTTCAGCATAATTGTGTCACATTATAACAAGAATGAATCATCCCAACAATGAGATCCACGCCGACCGGATAATTCTCCCGACAAACCATGCGATATCAGCATGATGTTTACTCATGGGTATCCTCCTACTTCTCAAGCAATCCCCCCTTTCCTTTTTGCGGCATCCCTGATATACTGTGGTTGTGAGAGCACTAATTGGAGTAGTTTCATCTTTTTGCGGAGCGAGCGACGCCCGATCCGCCTGTCACCCTTTTCAAAACGCGGGACATAAGAGAGAAAGACCTTCATGAGAGAGCATCCAATGATTCTGATCGTTGAGGACGATCATGTTCAGAGGCGACAAATGTCGCGAGCCCTCGGGTCGAATGGCTATGAGATTCTTCTCGCCGCCGATGGGCGTGAAGCGATCCGCATACTTCATGAGCGAGAAGTCGACGCCGTCTTGACCGACAGAAAAATGCCCGGCATGAGCGGAGACGAACTCATAAGACACATAAAGCTGCATTTTCCCGCAATGCCTATCGCAATCATAACCGCATATCCGGAAGACGCGGAAGACTTGGACCCCGACGCCATTCTCGTTAAGCCGTTTGGCGAGCGCGAGTTACGAGAACTGGCCCGATCTCTTGTCGAAAAAGAACCCGCCTGATCTGCCAAGGGGAAGGCGAAAGGCGAAAGGGCAAAGGCGAAAGGGGACCGCGCAAGGCGCGAGGTTTCTCGTTTCTGGCTTCTGGTTAAAAGAGGCAAGGAGAAGAGAATTAGAGAAACCGAAAAGGTTGCTTCGCTCTGCTCGCAATGACCATACCTAGATAGAGCCTTTCCTTGTCTGCAGTCCACGCTTCACGGTTTACGGTCCAACAATCGCCGTTCCTCTTTCCCCCCTTTACAAAAGGGGGCAGGGGGGAATTTTCCGCTATGGAGGCTTTAGACCTGTTTCTTTCAAGATCAACCCCGCGAAGCGGGTCAGGCGCTCCTAAGAAGCCAGTCCCCACATAACCGCGCACCTGCCCGTATCTTAGACTCGCGGCTTAACCGGTCGTTTAACGTTTATTGCCAAACAAATCATTTTGTAAATTCCCCTTTGCTTTCAGTCCCACCGCATGATATGATTGCGCTCACTTTAGGGCATCTATACTGCTTACGGCTGGAAAGGCATCCCAATGCTCAAGAAAACGCTCATAACAGTCATATTGGCGATAGTTGTCATCCTCGTTGTCGCAGTCCTGTGGGCCACGGCTCTCATCCGAAAAGGCTTACCACAAACGATGGGGGAGATCACCCTGTCAGGATTGACGAAACCGGTCGAGGTCGCGCGCGATATTTACGGCATTCCACACATCAAGGCGGAATCGGAATTAGACCTCTACCGAGCGCTTGGTTTTGTGAACGCGCAGGATAGGTTATGGCAGCTTGACCTTTTCAGGCGCCTCTCTCAGGGGCGGCTGGCCGAGGTGTTCGGTCCCAACCTTTTCCCCCTCGATCATAGGAGTCGAGTGCTCGGTTTTCAGCGGCTGGCGAAGCGGCTTTTCGCGAATGCTGATGAAAACTCGAAAGCAATCTGCGCCGCGTATGTTGACGGGATTAACCAATACATAGAAGAATTCCCTGATCGATTGCCGGTCGAGTTCAGACTCCTGAAACACAAGCCGGAGAAATGGTGGCCCGAAGACGTCTATGCCGTGCTGATGTGGCAGCAGTGGCAAGTCACATTCAACTGCGAATCAGAGCTTGCGACCGTGGCTCTTTTGCAGGAACTCGGCGCCAATAAAATGCTGGAGCTCATGAATATCCCCAAGCGGTTAGACCCGACCATTATCTTCGAATCCGAAAAACAGTACGCTCCAAAACCTTCACGCATCGATGACACGATATTCGCTCCGGAAATGGATTATGCGCAAATCAGATTCGGGTCCGGAGAATCGCTCAAGCCGGAGAACAGAGAGCAACAATCCGCTCTGCTCGAACCTCAGAGCGAGATGATTGCCAGCAACTGCTGGGTTATTTCGGGCGCCAGGAGCGCATCCGGGAAACCGATACTCTGCAATGATCCTCATATATCGCACACTCTGCCTTCGATCTGGTACATGGTTCATTTGTCGGCGCCGGGAATCGACGACGCCGCCGGAATCATGACGCCGGGCGTGCCCATGGTGGTGATGGGGCACACGCGCCACGTTGCATGGGGCGATACGACGACCATGGCCGACACGCAAGACCTCTATCTCGAGAAGCTCAACCCCGAAAATCCTCTCGAATATCTTTATAACGGCGAGTATCGGCAGTTTGAAGTTATCAACGAAACCATTCGGTATCGCGAATCAGGACGGATGAAGGCCGTCGAAAAGCAAATCCTCCTGAGCGCCCATGGGCCGATCATCAATGAGATAGTCGATCCGCCGGTTCTCCCTGATACGCCCCTTGCTCTTCGCTGGTCAGGCTATGAGCTTTCCGACTCGATTAAAGGCGCGAGCCTGGCGCTCAAAGCGAGAAACTGCGTTGAATTTCGGCAGGCTCTCAGCAACATGGCCACGCCCGTGTGGAACTGGGTTCTGGCCGACGCCGACGGCAACATTGTCTATCAACTCGTCGGATTCATTCCCATCAGGAAAAAGGGCAAGGGAATGGTCCCCGTCCCCGGATGGCTGAAGGACTACGAATGGGACGGCTATATCCCGTACGAGGAAATGCCGAGGCTTCTCAATCCTTCCTGCGGATATATCGTCACGGCCAACAACCGTGTCACCCCGGCGGATTATCCCTACCTGATCGCCGCCCGCTTCGAGGTACCCTATCGTGCGAACCGGATAAAGGAACTGATTCTTTCGCGCGAGAAGTTCTCAGCCGAAGACATGAGACGGACGCAGATGGACATGTACTCGGGGCAGGGCGCGCGGCTGAGGGACCGCTTTGTTGCAGCGTGCGAAAGATATCCTCAGCCGGACGCCGACTTCAAAGACGCAGTGGAGATTCTGCGCACATGGGACCTGAATGCGGATGCCGAAAGCGCGGGGGCTTCCGTCTGCTACGAAAGTCATGCGAGACTTGCCCGGAAGATGGTCAGCTATTCTCTGAAGCCTGAGTTTTGGAAACAAGCTTACGAGTATTCGGATATCTTCGATGATATGCTCGAGCAAGAGTCGGCGGAGAAATGGTTCGATCATCCGTTGACTGAAAAGGTTGAGACGCGCGACGAGGCAATTGCGGCCAGTGTGGCCGAAGCCTGCCGCTCACTTCGCGAGTTCTTCCACGACGAGCCTGCAAACTGGAAATGGGGCCGCCTGCACACGCTCACGTTTGTGCACCCTCTCGGACAGTCGGGTTTGTTGGCCAAGGCGCTCAATAGGGGGCCGTTTCCGTTGGGGGGCACGAGTTCGACGATCAATATGGCGTTCTACTTGCCTGATACGGGCCGCAAACCTTACGCCGTGATCGCGGGGCCGTCCATGCGCACGGTCGTAGATTTCGGCGAAGTGGACGGCGCGCGCATGGTCATCACGCTTGGCCAGTCGGAAGAGCGCGCGAGCCGCCACTACTCAGACCAGTTGCCCTTTTGGCTCAAGGGCGAGTCGCTTCCCATGTGGAATGGACCCAACGAGATTAACACAAACCTTGAAGGCCGGTTGGTTCTCAGACCGTAGCGACCGGTTTTGCTTCCGGGAAATTAATGCGCCTTTGTATGATTATCAAATCTTGTCTTGGGCTAATGGGGTGTTCCGAAACATGGCGCAGAAAATCGGGGACACGATGCCGCATCGTGTCCCCGATTTTTGGGATACATCATGTCCCCGATTATGTCGCGACACAGGCATCTACGCCGAGATAGAATTCGTCAAGACCGGACTAACGCGACCGGGCTCGGAAGAATTGTTTACTGAGGTTTTTTCCATTTAGTCCAGCGATACACGTTCACCATTGTCGGCGTTCTGCATTTGGAGCAAAGTATCGACCCGGTCGGGTAGACCTTATCTTTCGTGGCGGCGACTTCTTCCTCAAGCACGATCTTTTCAGTGCCCCCGCAATTGGAACATTCGAGGGTTTTTACGAGGTATTTCGAGATATCGGCGTTATCATGCATGTTTCCACATGTCCTTATTCAATCCCCATTCAAGAATCTGTCCCGCATTGGCCTGACCCAAACATGCAATTGCGGGGCAGTCTCTCAATCCTCTTTTGAGCGGCACAAGGCAGAAGTTCCCCCTTCGTGAATGGGGGCGGGAGAGCCGTCGGAGCGCAAACAACATCAGTTTACCTTTTTCGAGAGGAGGGTGCAACTCCGCTAAGGAAGGCGAAAGGCGAAAGGGGAAAGGGGAAAAGCAAAGAAACAGAGATTGCTTCGTTCCGCTGGCAATGGCCGTTGCCGATAGACCCTTCCTTTCACAGTTACCCGCGCCGGAGGCGTGATCGGGCGCTCCTCAGTCAGGCAGTTTTGCTCGATGACGGAATGAAGAATTGTGGCCTTTCAGTTGAGATCGGTGGCGCTTTCCTGTGAGGAGCGGGGCTCCGAGGAGCGCGCCCTCGACGGGCGCGACTCCTCAAGCACTTTCAGCAAATCCTCCAGATTCCTGGCGTCTTCTCGGGACATATCGGTAAATTGGAGGCCGAGCACATGCGTGTCGGTCGAGCCCTTCAGGCGTTTCGCCCATGCCACCCGAGCGCGGGCGCGGATTTCGGTGTCGAATGCGGTCCTTATCCTTACCGAAAGCGCAGCGCCTTTGGCTGCCGGGAAGCGTGACAAAAGGGCGATCCCTCCCTCGCTGACGTTAAGCACGCGAAGGTGGCTCTGCCCGACCGCGTCACTTTTCAGATAACCGGCGTGTAAGTTGCGGTTCCATCTGTCCTTCCGGTCATACTCGAAGGCGGTCGTCACAGAAGCGTCGCAGGCGTGTCGGAAAAAACGGCGGCGATTCTTGTCTCCAAGCAAATCCTTTTCAGTATGCGTCATGTGGCGCCCTCTCCTTGAATGCTCTCCCGTTTTATTTGCTTGCGAATCTTCTCATACCCAATCCGATGAAGAAGAGAGACACTGCTCCCAGGATCAATACAAGACCGATGGCGGGATGGCTACTCATCATGGCAAGAGCGATCCCGAATGCAAAAAGACACGCCCCACCAATCATGTAGATGCTTGAGAACGTGCGAACCCTTTTCGTCTGTTCGGCAGGAAGGAGTTTTCTCGAAGGGAATTTGGTTCGTCCGGGATGTCGTTCGGCCCAGTGTCTGCATTGATAGCAAAGCACAAGGTTACCCTTACCGGGTATGTTATGCCGGTAGGCGCTGTAGTCTCCGATGAAGCGTCCGCATCCTTGACAATACGCCATCTCGTCGGCTTTCGGACCTCGTGTGTGCGGCTATCCTCCCAATCAGTTCACCTTGCGGAACTCTACTTTTCCTGTGCGTGGACTTCAAACACTGTGTCCCCAATACGGACTTTGTCGTGATTCTTTAGTTGGGGATTATACTGAAGTTTGTTGTTGACGCAAATAGGCTGGTTTGATGCGCCATGGAGATACGCATGTGTCCGCCCTCCGACGCGGACAAATGAAAACGTGCATTTCGTATTCTTCAGCGACGGGTCTCGAACGACAATATCGTCGTCCGTCGACCCTCCCAGAGTGAGGCGCTTTTTCTTGATAAGTCGCCGCGAAAGGTTGATCCTCGCAGCTTCTGAAAGCGCGCCCTCTACCGGCTCAAGCGACAGTATGACCCTGTTCTCGAGCAAGATATAAATGCCTGCGATCGAAACGGCGAACAGGCCGAGCGCTGCCATGAGGAGTTTCCCGAAATTGGCTTTTAGAAGTGTGGCTATGCGGCTCGGCTGCTTCAAATGTTCGATCGTCGCGGGAGCAGTCAGGTCTATGGCCTCTCCACAGTACGGGCACTTCCCCATTTTATGCGTCTGGTAGGCAAAGAACAGTTTCTTACATGCCGGAGAGAAAAACCAAATAAAATCAGCGTCGTCTGCGCCCGCGCCCACCACTTTCTTATCTTCGGTCACCAGCATCATCTGGAATCCGCAATAAGGGCAACTTCCTTTTCTAGTTGTTGCCTCCGCCATGAACAATTTGCCGCAATCGGCGCAGATAAACCACGTGAAATTCTCTTTTGATACGCCTGCAGCAACCTTCTCTGAGGGATTGAAGAATTCTCCGACAATCATCCTCCAGAGAATAAAGCCCGTGATTAGCATCAAGAAACCGAATACAAAAGCCTTCTTCATGGCAACACCGCCTTCGGGGGAAACGTCCCCGGTGGCGCGCCAGCCCCCCTCCTTAAGGAAGGCGAAAGACGAAAGGACAAAGGCGAAAGGGGAAAAGCAAGAAAAGAGAGATTGCTTCGCTCCGCTCGCAATGACCTAGGCCGATAGAGCCTTCCTTTTACGATTAATCACGCTGGAGGCGTGACCAGGCGCTCCTAAGTCTATTACAATATATATTTTACATCACATCTGCGTATATGTCAACGAATGGACAACAATTTTGTCCCCACAAACATGGGGAAGTCGTGGCGCATGGTGCGTGGTATACTTCCCCCGATTGAATGCAGAGGAATGCGAGGAATCCACGAGATATTGGGGTTTGATTTTTCGTTTCCACAGCATACTGAGTCGAACCCGGTTTGCCCGTTAAATCGTCGTCGAGACGACGGGAACCCGTGGCACATATTTTGCTCTTAACTTCGCGGATTAGTTGCGCTAAATTAAAGCGGACGTGTGTGACAAATGAGGAGCGATTTCATACTTCCATATAGATAAAGGAGTTGGCCACGAACAACCGGTTTCGCGGCGGCGGCAATTTCATCTTCTGCCGGCGTTAAAACGGGCAAGGAAGGAACGCGAACGAACGAAATTGACCGGGCGGGCGTCGGCGTGTCGGCAGAGTTCTTGATTTGGCCGTCAGAGACGCCCAGAGGCCATTTTATTTTATATGTCCGAAAAACTAATGGTTATCGTAGGGTGCGACTGCGATCCGGACAGACCCCGTTACGGCGGCGCTCGCTACGATATTCAGAATGTTCGCCAAACATGGCGCGGCATCAGCGAAGGCATTGATCTCCTGCGCCGGGCATTGGGCAGAATTGCGGACAGAGCGGGAGTGAAGCCAAAAGTGGTGTTTTGTCTTCGTGCGGATACGCAAATGAAGGAAATCTACGGCGACGCTGCATGGCCCATAAGCGAGTATGCGGAGCTTTGGCGCTCGCTCGAGCAAGAAGGCCATGAGCTCGCGTGGCACCCGCATCTGTGGCGCTGGAGCAACGAGCATGCGTGCTGGTATCAGGAGACGCAAGACCCGCAGTGGATTGCTGAATGTCTCGAAACGGGACATGCCGCATTCACCGACCGGCTCGGGAGAAGGCCGACGACGTGTCATATGGGCTGGACCTTCCACAACAATGGGACAATGAAGAAGATATCCGATCTTGGGGTTAAGGTTGATTTCTCCGCGTGTCCCGGCGTTTCGTTCGAGGGTGGGCCCGGGGATGCGGGGACGATATTCGACAACAGAATCGACTGGGCGGGAACACCCATGAAATGCTACAAGCCCTTGGCGAACGACTATCGGCGCGGGGCATCATCCGGAGAAATCGGACTGTCAGTTGTGGAAATCCCAAAGTTCACGACTCGTTCGAGCGTTTTGAAAGCGGTGAAGACGCTTGCCTCGCGCGCGAGAAAAGCTTCTGGGGGACGCGCCACAACGGCGGCATTTTTGCAAGTGACCGCTCTTCCGATGCTTTACAAACGCGTTATCTTAGAACGCCTCGCCTGTAAAGAGGCCGAGCCGTTTTTCGCCACGTATTTTCATCCCGACGAATTGCTTTCCGACCGGCCGCATTCGGCGAGGAGTTTCTTGTATTCTCTCGACAACATGGAAAAGAACCTTAACGCGCTGATACGCGCCGCAAAGAGGAGGGGCCGGGAGGTTTCGTTCGTGACCGGCGCTGAGGCGCTTGAACACCTGATTGTGCAGGGCTGAAACGAGTTTCTCAGGAGCGCCCGATCACGCCGTGGCGTTGTGAATCTTGGAAGAAACAGAGGTCTGCGCCTCCATAGCGGAAAAATCCCCCCTTCCCCCCTTTTGTAAAGGGGGGGAAGAGGAACGGCGATTGTTGAACCGTAAACCGTGAACTGTGGACTGTAGACCTCGTTTCTCAGGAGGAGTGAAGCGATGGCAAAATCAACAATTCTAGTAGTCGACGACGAAAAGATAATTGTTGACCTCCACAGAAAGCTGCTCGAAAAAGAAGGGTATCGCGTAGTCGTGGCGTCGAACGGCCGTGAGGCCCTCAAGAAAGTCGCGGCGGAAAAGCCCGACCTTGTGCTCACCGACGTGTTCATGCCCGAGATGAACGGGCTCGAGTTGTGCTCCCGCTTGAAGAAGGGTGAGCGCACAAACCTGATACCCATTATCATGGCGACAGCCGCCGATGATTTTGACAACAAGATCCGCGGCATCGAAACCGGCGCAGACGATTTTCTCGCCAAGCCTGTTCGCCCGAAGGAGCTTTCCGCCCGCGTTAAGTCGCTCCTCCGCATCAAGAGCCTTACCGACAGCCTGGACAGCGCCGAAACCGTGATATTCTCGCTGGCGAATGCGATTGAAGCTAAAGACCAGTTCACCAAAGGGCACACAGATCGCGTCTCGTCGCTTGCCGCGAGTCTCGGGGAATACATCGGACTGAGCCCCGAAGACATCAGCACCCTCGGCAAAGGAGGCATACTTCACGATATCGGCAAGATAGGCATAAAGGACACAATTCTAAACAAACCGGGGAGGTTGACCGCCGAAGAGTTCGAGGAGATCAAGAAACACCCTGAGACCGGCGAGAAGATATGCTATCCATTGCATTCTCTTCAACCCGTCCTGCCGATAATCAAACACCATCATGAGAAATATGACGGAAGCGGCTATCCTTCGGGTCTGGTTGGCGAGGATATCCCGCTGCTCGCAAGAATTATGGCCATCGTGGACGTGTATGACGCTCTCACCTCGCGCCGCGCATACCGCGATGCCATGGCGCATACGGAGGCAATGGAGATTCTCAGAAAAGAAACCGCTGAAAAGAAGTTCGACCCCGCCCTGCTCGAGAAGTTTGGGGAACTGATCGAATCGCGCGAGGACCTCCGCAGGCTCTTTGACCCCGCGCAGGCCGCGGCAAAAGGCGCTTGAAATTCGCCCGACACCCGCCTGCTCATCATTTTCTCCGACATGTTTGCGGCCCTCTTAATTCTGGGGACACGATGTCACATCATGTCCCCGAATTAAGAAGCTGAAAACCTCGGAATCCTCCTTCGAGACTCCCGCAGTTTTGCAGGCGCCAATTTATTCGCATAAACTGCGCGTTTGCGCAATCTATCTGATATAATAATCTCTACTTCGGTGGAACTGACGAGCGAGTCCCGTTCAAGCCCGACGCTATTGTTTCATTTATGGTTTCAGTGAAAGGAAGGGAAGAAATGGCCAAAGTAACAGGTGGCGCGCTGGCAGCACAAGTAATGAAGAACGACGGCATAAAACATCTCTTCGGCCTGGTTGGCGGACATATATATCCCATTTTCGAGAGCTGTATCGAGATGGGTATTCGGGTCATCGATGTTCGACACGAAGAATCGGCCGCGCATATGGCAGAGGGTTGGGCGCTCGCAACGGGAAAGCCCGGTGTCTGCACGGGCACTGCCGGACCGGGGTTCACGAATATGCTGACCGGCATAGCCAATTCGTTCATGGGAGGAACTCCGCTTCTGGCATTGGGCGGACGCGCCTCGATCGAAGAGTTCGACACAGGCGCTTTGCAGGACTTCAACCAGATCGACGTGGTCAAGCCTATGACCAAATTCGCGCGCGCTGTCTATCAGACCGAGCGAATCCCCGATTATATGGGCATGGCGCTGCGTCACGCGACTAGCGGCAGGCCGGGCCCGGCCTACATCGAGATACCCAAAGACCTCGCGTTCGCGGAAATCGACGTATCGGCGGTTCACGTTCCGGAATGTCACCGGGTCGAATCGGCGCCCGCGGGGAATCCGAAAGATATCGAGAAGGCGCTCGAGCTCATCGCAAAGGCAAAGAGACCCGTGGTAGTCGCCGGCGGCGGCATATGGTGGTCCCAAGCGCACAAGGAACTCAAAGAATTTGTTGAGAAGACAGGTATTCCGCTTTATACGCGCAGCTCTGCAAGGGGGTCCGTTCCCGACGATCACCCGCTGTGTATGGGCCCCGGCTTCACGCTGGACCCGAGTCTCCAGGCCGTGTTGGCGGAGGCCGATTTGCTCGTCATGCTGAGCACACGGTTCGCCTTTACGTTCAAAGCGCGTTTCCTTCCTTCTTCTCTGAAGGTCATCCGCGTAGATATCGAACCGTCCGAAATTTGCGCGGGTCGCGCTCCCGATGTCGGCATTGTCGGCGATGTGAAAACGGTCCTGGGACAACTCACTGCCGGCATCAAGAAAATGTCACACAAGGAATGGGTCGCTCAGCTCCGCGAGGGCCGTGAGCGGCTGCGCGAAGCATACGAGCCCATGTTTGCGTCTGATCAAGTTCCGATCAATCCGCTCAGGCTTTGCCGCGAGTTGAGCAAGTTCCTGGACCGCGAAACCATCCTCTGCACCGACGGCGGCGACATGTGCGTATGGGGCAATCTCGCGTTGCCGGCGATGGGCCCCGGATTGTTCATCTCGCAGGCGTCGTCCATATTCGGATGCCTCGGCGTCGGAATTCCTTACGGGATAGCCGCCAAGCTGGCGCACCCCGAAAAGAAGGTAATTGTCCTTACTGGTGATGGCAGTTTCGGCCTCACGCTCATGGAGTTCGACACCGCGTTGCGGCACAACATCCCGTTCGTCACGGTAATCGGTAACGACAAGTGCTGGGGAATGATTCATCGCTCGCTCAAAGGCGCGAGAGGAACGACAGTCGGCTGCGAGCTTACCCACAGGCGGTACGAGAAGATTGTCGAGGCGATGGGCGGTTATGGCGAATATGTCGAAAAGCCGGACGATATCGCCCCCGCAATCCAGAGAGCGCTCGATTCGGGATTGCCGGCTTGCGTGAACGTTATGACCGATCCGGAAATAGGGCCCGGACTCGGCGGAAATCTTTGAACCGTTTTACTATTCGGGGGACATCATGCCGCATCGCCAGCTTATTCGGGGACACCTTGCGGCAAGGTGTCCCCGAATAAGCGGCCTCTTTCTTAGGAGGGACCTGCTTTCTTGCATGCAGAAAAAGAGAGCGAGAAGGCCAAGGCATATAACCGCGCCAAGCGTATCTTGTTGCTTGCGGAACTGGGCCTTGGCTTCTTGTATTTGGCGGCGCTTCTGTTTTCGGGCGCCTCCGTCGTTCTCACACGGCGACTGGAGGCCGCGACTGTTAATGTGTGGCTGGTCGTTTTGGCGTATACGCTCATCCTTGGCGTTCTCTATGACATAATTTCTGCTCCGATTGATTTCTATGGAGGTTTTGTCCTTGAACACCGCTTCGGCCAGTCCGCACAGACTTTGGCCGCATGGATGTGGGATCACTTGAAGGCGGGTGCGGTCGGGTTTGTCATAGGGGCGCCGTTGATAGAAGGAATGTATTGGTTCCTTCGCAGCTATCCCCTCCACTGGTGGCTCATTGCCGCCGCGATGTTCATCGGGGTTGCTATCGTGATGACCAACCTGGCTCCGATTGTCTTGATGCCGATTTTCTATGAATTTACACCTCTTCGAAACGAGGAGTTGAAAGGCCGGCTTCTCGCGCTGTGCAAGAAGGCAAAGACGAGAGTAAGGGGCGTCTACGAGATGGATATGAGCCGGAAAACCCGCGCTGCGAACGCTGCGCTCGTCGGGCTCGGCAACACCCGCCGGATCGTCCTCGCCGATACACTCCTTGAACACTATGCTCCGGATGAAATCGAAGTAATCCTCGCGCACGAACTTGGCCATCACAAGAACTGGGACATATGGAAGGGTCTCCTCTTCCAGTCTGTGCTGTCCGTCATCGCCTTCTACCTGGCCCACGTGATTCTGCGCGCCTATTCTTCTTCCTTTGGACTACGAGGGTCATCCGACGTAGCCGGCTTCCCCCTTCTCATGCTAACAATGGCCGCGGTGTCATTGTTTTTCCTGCCGACGACCAACTTCTTTACGAGGCATCTTGAGCGCCACGCCGATTTTTTCGCGCTGACTCTGACTCATAATCCGAAGGCGTTTGTCTCCATGATGTCCAAGCTTGGCCGACAGAACCTGGCTGATTTCGACCCGAACCCGATTCTTGAATTCGTCTTGTATTCCCATCCGTCCATCAACAAAAGGATTCGGCATGCGCAGGAATTATTTCCGGACGAATTGTCGGAATCAGAAAAAGTTGAAAAGGATGTCTGACTTCGGATAGAGTGTAAGGTGGTGGAGAGACAGAATATACGAGGGAGGAAAAAGAATGCGGAGCCCGGCGAAGGTTGTGGCTTTTCTCCTGCTTCTGCTGTTCGCGGGTTGTTCGAACCTGACGGGTTGGCGGATTCCCGGAACCGAGAAGGGCGCTGGCGCTACGACGAAAGTGTATCTGGTTCTGGAGAACGTCGAGACGATGCCTGAGGAAATAAGGCCGCAGGGCGAAATATATGTGGACGAGGCTTTTTTTGGCCATACCAGTAGGCCGAGCTATTATAAGTTCGTCGGCAACTCGTTCGTGGTGGGCGAGGTCCAAATCGAAAAGGACAGAGTTCACACAATAGAGGTCGTTTTCCCCGGGTACGAGCCTTTTTCGCAGACCCGCCATTTCGGAACTCTTCCGGAATACTCTATCGCCTTCCGCCTGAAACGGCTTCCGGGAGAACCTCCCGTTGCCGCTGCGCCAGAACCACCGGCGGAGAAAGCGGCCGAGAGCCCGTGGTACGAGTTCTGGAAATAACTCCGGCATCGGGATTCGGTAGGTGATTGCGCAATGGGTCGCTATTATGGCGGTTCTGAATTCCATTTCTCGGTTCGAATATCCAATGCAGTCAAGCTGCTGATTATCGCGAACGTCGCTGTCTTCTTTCTTCAGCATATCTGCTGGCTGGCCTTTAGATCTGATTATCTCTCCCTTTACCTCGGGCTCAATTCCTCCAGGGTACTCCACGGAATGGTATGGCAGCCAATCACATACATGTTCCTTCACTATGACCTTTTCCACCTGCTCTTCAACATGCTCGTTCTGTGGATGTTTGGCTGCGCAGTCGAAGGCGCGTTGGGCATTCGCGAGTTCCTGTATTTCTATTTCTTCACTGGCATCGGCGCCGGCCTTCTGAGTTTCCTTACAGGCATAGGCGACGGGGCCATCACCATCGGCGCATCGGGCGCGATTTTTGGAATTCTCGTGGCCTACGGTATGCTTTTCCCCGAAAGCATCATCCTTGTGTTCTTTTTGTTCCCGATGCGCGCCCGAAATGCCGTCATTCTGTTCGCCGCAATCGAGTTGTGGATGACTCTAACCTCCGGCCCCAGAGCCGGTGGAGTCGCAAGATTCGCCCACTTAGGCGGAATGCTGTTCGGGTACCTTTATCTCAAATATGAAGACAGAGTCCGCCGCGCGGTTCCTCGAATGAGATTCTCTCTGCGTTCCGCAAAGAGAGAGACCGAGATGGATTGGATGCGTTTCATGAGGGAAGAAGTCGACCCGATTCTGGACAAGATTGGCCGCGAAGGGATTCATTCGCTTTCGCGCAAAGAGCGCAGAATTCTGAAGAAGGCGCGCGGACGCCGAAAGTCGGAAGAGTGATGGGACAGATTCGAACTCCCGACCCGGTCAAATTGTTTGTGGGGATGCTCGCGGAGGACGCGGATTTGTTTGGAGCCGCCCAGAAGGAGATGACTGCACGGTTCGGGGCGGTTGACGTCACAAGCGAGGTGATGCCTTTCAATTTCACCGATTACTATACCAAAGAGATGGGCCCTAATCTGCTGCGTAAGTTCGCTGCTTTTGAAAGGCTCATAGACCCCAGCGAGCTGGTTTCTGCAAAGCTGTTAACAAACGGGCTCGAAAAAAGAATATCGGAGCAACATGGGGCTGAGCGACGTCTCGTTAACCTCGACCCGGGCTATATTTCCCATGCGAAACTTGTCCTTGCGTCGACCAAAGACTACTCGCACCGGATTTATGTCGGCGAGGGCATTTTCGCGGAAATCACGCTCTACTACTCGAACAAGCGCTTTAATCCGTGGCCATGGACCTACGCTGACTATAAAACCGACGCATATTGCAGCTTCTTCGAAGAGGTTCGAAGGCTGTATGTCGAAACGCTCAAAAGGAGGGGCTAAAATCATGGAAGTCAAGAAACTCGCGGCGCTGATGTGCGCTGTCATATTTGCGCTTTCTTGGCGGCTCTCGGACGAAGCGACCGGGGACGTGGTGAAGTTCAAGCACGGCGCCAGGAAACAATGTATTGTTCTCGAGGAGACCGAGAAATCCGTGCGCCTGTTGACTTCGATGGGCGAAATCGAGATGCCTCTCACCCGGATTGAGTCCATCGAGCGCGAGTCGGATGAGACGAATGAAGCGTTGAGGAAGGAATGGGCCGAGAAGAAAACCAAAACTCCCAAAGAGCCAGAAGTCAAGCCCGCGCCAGTTGAAGAGAAGCCACACGTGCGCCGTACATATAACATTGATATTACGAAACGGAGAGTCTCGCTGGGCGGGAAGACCGAAGCCGGGAATGCGCAGCCGATTGTTTCATTCATAATTCAAGATTTTGGAGCGGTCGAGGGAAGCCGGCTTTTCCACATCAGTCTGACATCATACAAAAGCACTTCGGCCGACATTTCGGTTAAGAATTTCCATGCTCTCCTCGGCAACGGGTCGCGTGTGGACGCAGCTTCTCTCGAAGGATACGACATGTTGGATGCGCGGGTGCGCCTGAATGAAACGGTGACAGGACATTTGGCTTTTCCCGCCGACGCTGACATCAACACCGTCGTGCTGAAATCGGACCTCGCGGATTTTGACCTCGACCTCGAGACAGGGGAATTTGTCGCTCCGCGCAGCGGGCTCTTTTGAGCAACCGAAACCGCCTTTGGCGTGATTGGCCGCGCAAGACACCCCCTAATTCGGGGATACGATGCTGCATCGCGAGCTTATTCGGGGACACCTTGCCGCAAGGTGTCCCCGAATAAGCGGCCAGTTTCCCAGAATGTTGCAGAGGAAGAGGACTGCGAATGCTTATCAGAGGTTTGACATGTAACGCGCCGCGGCGGGCGGTCCTGGTGGCAATAATTGTGCTGGCAGAAGCGGTTTGCTTCACCGCATTGGTTTCTCGGGAATCCTATGCGGAGAACCGTCTTTATCATTTGCGCGTTACGCTGCGAAGCGGCGAACGATACGAGACGATCTCAACGCTCGACCCGGTGAATTACTGCTCCGTCAACGGCGGCTCGGTGGTGTTCTTACGCGATTATTCCCTCATCTACAGCGCCGAGATGAAAGTGAAAGTGCTGCGGACGTGGCTCGACAGAAGCAATGATCTTGGCGCAAACTGGCGGCGCATGTTGGAGGCGCATAATATGCTGTCCAACCATAACCACAAGCCGCTTCCGCGCGTGCCGCCTCTGACGTTGGCGGCAATGCGGCGGCCAGAATAGCGACATTGGCGAGATGCCATGCGGGTATTCCCTTATTCGGGGACACCATGCCGCATGGTGTCCCCGAATAAGAGCGGTTCTTGGGAAGATTTTGAGAGAGGGAGAAAGAGCATCTCACGCGTCCGGGCTCGACCCCAGCAGCATCACGAATTCTCTGAAAAGCTCCTGGTCAAGTCCATTCCCCATTTCGCCACGCATAATCTGGAGCGCCGGGAACGATCGTTCTGCCAGCTTGTAAGGCCGCTTGGTCGTGAGAGCGTCGAATATGTCTGCCACCGCCGCCAGTCGGGCATACGGATGCACCGCATCGCCCCTCAACCCACGGGGATAGCCTGAACCGTCAAGCTTTTCATGGTGTCCCGCCACGATTGCGAGTGAGTCTTCATTTACGTTTGGCGAAGACCGGAGCAGCCTCACCCCGTTTTCCGGGTGTTCCTTCA
Organism: uncultured bacterium; assembly: GCA_964450145.1. Taxonomy (GTDB): domain Bacteria; phylum Abyssobacteria; class SURF-5; order SURF-5; family SURF-5; genus JACRIR01. The sequence continues at coordinate 1,894 of CAYVDS010000064.1, read as the reverse complement.
CAATGGCCCATTCGCTCTTGTTGAGCGTCCCGCGTTTGTTGAGAATCCGCTGGTCGATGAGGCTCTTACCAATGTCATGGACGATAAGGCCCGAGCCTATTGTGTTGATTTCTTCGCGGCCGTAACAGCCCAGTCTATGCGCTAGAGCTATACCGAAAACGGCGACGTTCACGGAATGCGTGTACGTATAGTAATCGAACGAGGTGGTGGCCATTAATCCGAAGAAGGCTTGCGATTCATCCAGCAGATAGTTGACGAGATTTGAGATGACCTCCCGCGAGCGCTTCACGTGCTCGCCTGACCGCGGGTTTCGTAGAAGGTCTTCCACGAGACCGGTCGCACATGTATATGCGATCTTTGACTTTTCCTCCATTGGCACCGATTTGTCAGCTATGATTGCGTCGAGGTTCTTCTCCAGATAAACCTGGTACTCTTTCCTGTCAGACACATCGATAAACAAGATTTCGGCGCCGTGCTCGAAAAGATTTTTGCGATTATACTCGGTAAACGGTATATTCCGCTTCCGGTATAACACATAGCGTTCCTTCCGGTTGCGTTCGGACCGCTTCATATATATATCGAAATTCGTTATTGTGTTGACGCGAAGGCTCTGAAGCAGAATAGGGCAGAAGACGGCCTTCAGTTTTTGAATTTCTTTGGTGGCCATGACTGTTTACATAAATGATATGACTGCCTTGATCTCATCGTCGGCGCGCTGGAGTTTCTGGATCATGGCAGGCGCCGCCTCAAGCGCTATGATATTTGTAATCATTTTCTCCAACACAATGGAATCATTGCGGAGCATCTCGATCGCATCGACAATGTCGGCGTCGATATAGCCAAAGCCCGCCTGGATGTCTATCTCTTTCAGTATCCAGAGCATCGGAACGACGGTCACAGGCTGCATAAAAATACCAAAGAGCACCACCTGTCCGCCTCGCTTTACGTAGATCGCGGCTTCCTGCATCGTATCTTCTTTCCCTGCACAGTCAAATACGATATCGGGGCCGATTCCCTAAATCTTCTGGATTTCCACAAGCATATCGCATGCCGCCGGGTCGAGCGCGTGGTCGGCGCCAAACAATTTTGCCATTTGGCGTCTCGCCGCTGAGGGGTCAGACACAATTACCTTTGAGACGCCGGCGAGTTTTGCGGCTCGGATAACAAAAAGGCCGATGGGACCCACTCCGATAATGAGAACCGTGTCGCCACGTTTGAAGCGGGCTAACTTCCATGCGTGAATCGCGTTTGCGAGGGGATTCCACAGAACTGCCCGCTCCGGTGACAAACGGTCCGGAAGCCGCATGAGCATATCCGACGTGGCAAGCATATATTCGGCGTAACCACCGCCCATTTCACCCGCCTTCTCGTCGCAGAGGTGAGTCTGCCCCATCTTGCAGTATGCGCATCTGCCACAGATACGCCTCGTTTTCACAAGAACCTTGTCCCCTTCGCGCCAACCGCCGACGCTTGGGCCGATACCGGCTATCTCTCCGATGAGCTCATGGCCGAGAATGCTCCCCGGCTCGGCCATGCCGTGCTTGACCATGCTGACGTCGGACCCGCAGATGCCGCTGAGTTCTGAGCGCACCAGAATTTCTCCGGCGCCGGCATTGGGTTTCGCCACATTCTCTATCTCCAGCCTATTAGCGTCTTTGTAAATGAGCGCCTTCATTACGCGACCCCCTGAGAGTTGTTCTCGATACGTCAATTGGACCGTCTTATCCGTGCGCCTAATAATACAATCCAAAATTGTGTTAGTCAACAGTCTCTCTTTCTCTTTTCGGGTCAAACAGGTGGGGGAGTTTTACTCCCTGCAAAGAACCGGTGATTGTTTCCCTTAATTCGGCGACACGATGAGGCGCTTAATTCGGGGACACCTTGCGGCAAGGTG
>CAYVDS010000063.1:23663-24104 GCA_964450145.1 uncultured bacterium | reverse complement strand
ATACCTGCTCCGCCCGCGCCGATGCAGAGGACGTCGCAGTTGAGTCTTTCTATCATGGGGGCGCTATTCTATTTCAATCTCCTGTACCGCGAGTTCCATTCCCTCTAGAACGTCCACGTCCTTCGACTTGCAGCTAGGACATAGGAACTCGTAGTTTTCGACACGAAAAACGTTCTCGCACGGTTTGCATTTCGCTTTAATCGGCACAACTTCGAAGTCGAGGTTCGCTCCCTCGGCGAGGGTATCTTTCGTGATGAACTGAAAAAAGAACGAAAGCTGATTGGGAACTATGCCGCGAAGTTCGCCTGCGCGTATCCGAACTGTTTTGATCTTGTGCGCGCCGTTACGTTGGGCCTCGCCGAGCACGATCTTGCGCCCCGCGCACGAGACGACGATGGCCCACTCCGGCCCGATCGGCAGGTCGCCGATGCCGGCGGCGCG